>QIHI01000100.1 GCA_003230915.1 Kiritimatiellales bacterium
AACCGCATCCATGACTTGGTCGAACGGCATGAAAATACGATTTTTAAGTTCAGGTTTCCAAAGGCGAAGTAATAGATGCGCGGTGGTATATTCGCCGGGAACGGCGATGGTGGCATCAGGCTTGAGGGTGATGGCGGTAGGAGCAATTACGAGTGGACCGCAGCCGCGACCCAACGCAGCACCGACATTGAGCAGTTCGTATTTATCTTGAAGCAGTAGCCACGCGTGGAAGGAGAGCTTGGTGATGTCGAACCGTTCTTCGCATGCCATACGGTTTAGCGTTTCCACGTCGTGCAGGTGAACCTCGATATCATCCGCTTTCCTCAGCTGACAAAAAATGAAAGTATCGTTCGGGCAGGTTGAATATGCGCAGGTCAGATGCTCGTTTTTCATATACCTATAAGTTAGGGTGTGTTTTAATGGTGTATATCATTCCAGTTTATTCAATTAATGTTTGAACCGGTCATCATTCCAGTTATTATCCGGCGCATCAATTTCAAAACGAGGCCGATAATGAAAGCACAACCCGACTTAATGCAAGTGGAAAAGGATAAACTGGCGATCGATCCAGACTTTGACTTTCGTGAAATTGCTAAACGCCCCTTCGAGGACATCACGCCCAACGAGCTGGCCATGTTTAAGTGGAGCGGGGTCTACCACCAGTTGCAGCCGAGTTTCTTCATGATCCGCATTGTGACCCCCGGCGGGCGCATGACTACCACACAGTTTAATCGGGCAATCGATTTGGGCGAAAAATACGCCCAGGACGAACTGTGTATCACCACGCGCCAGACGCTTCAGTACCACTGGATCCGCCAGGAAGACATCTGCAAGATTATCGAAGGTATGGCCGAAGTCGGCATCACCACCAAGAATGGCTGTGGCGACGTGCCGCGCAATATTATCGGCGATTCCCTCGCAGGCTCCGGCCCCGATCAAGTGGGCGACTCGCTTAAACTCATCCGCTGGATGGCCGATGACGACGAAATCCAGAATCAGCGCAATCTGCCGCGCAAACATAAAATTAGTGTGGCCTCGAGCAACGATGCGCTGGCCCAAACTCTGATGAACTGCCAAGGCTGGGTTCCGGTCGAGCGCGGCGGCGTGGTCGGCTGGAAATACCATGCCGGCGGCGGCCTCGGTGCGCGCCCCTACCTTGCCAAACTTATTTTTGATTGGGTACCGGAAGAACTCGTGCTGCCCGTTACCCGTGCCGCCATCGAAGCCTTCCGCCGCCATGGCGACCGCCGTAAGCGCACGCACTCCCGCCTGAAAGTGGTCGTGGACCAAATGGGCGCAAAGAAGTTCGGCGACGTACTCATCGACCTTATGAAAGAAAAGAATGTGCAAGGGCTCAAGTCCATTGAATATGCCAAGGATCCCATTCCGGCGATTGGAAGAATGTCTATCAACGGCGAGGCTGTTATTCCGCAGAAAGACGCAAGCAAAAGCATCGTCCGCGTCTTGATTCCGCGTTCGGAACTCAAAACGCCGGAATCGCGCACCCTTTCCAAATTGGCCGACGAGCTCGGCGGCGGCATCATCATGTTTACCAACCGCCAGAATATCGAGTTGCACGATGTGCCTAATGAAAATGTCGATGCGCTGGTCGCCGCACTGCACGAAGCGGATTTCACGACCGAAGGCCACGAACATCTGCCCGATATCGTCGCGTGCGTTGGAACGACGATGTGCAAGATGGCCGTCTCCGACTCGCCAGATGCCTATCACCGCCTCTATGCTGCGCTGGCAACCGACGAGAAATACTGGAAGTCTATCGGCACCCTGCGCATTAACATTACCGGTTGCCCGAATAACTGCGCGCATGCATGGATTGCGGACATCGGATTGCGCGGAACCCGCACCCGCAACGCGAACGGCGGAAGCACCGAAGGCTACAGTATTTTGGTCGGTGGCAAACTCAGCGAAGCCGGCCGAATCTCCGAATACCTCTGCGATGTACCGAATGACGAAATCGTACCTGCCATACGCAAGGTTCTCGACACTTACCTCGAGAATCGCAGCAGTGATGACGAACAGTTCACCGATTTCTGCGAACGCATCGGAATCGAACAATTCCAGGAATATGTAAAATGAAACAGTTATTGAACGAAGCTGAAGAACTCATCAACGCCGGACAATGCGACGAAGCCGTGGAACTTCTCTGCCGCCAAGGCGTACCGGAAGATGCACGCATCTGCGAGCTAATCGCCCTTGCCCACCACCAGCGCGAAGCCACCCGCGGCGATGTCTTTTCTGCGGCTGTTTTTGCCGGGCGCGCGCTGACACTAGGTAGCACCAACCCGCTGATGCAGGAGATCATCCATTCCTCCAAGCGGAAAAATACGGCGTCCGATGCGCACCTTGCACCACAGGACTACACCCTTGGTGGTTGGGATGAAACCCGCGAGGCGGTCGATGCCCCGCTCGATTCCTGTGCGCTTTCCAAGCTCAATGGAAAGGCCGATGCCCCAAAAGATTTTGACTGGCTCGGGAAGAATATTCCCTGCCAAAAAGCCTGCCCGGCCGCGACCGATATTCCCGGCTATCTCTCGGCGATCTACGAAGGCCGCCACGAAGAGGCTTACAACATTAACTTGCGCGACAACATCTTCCCCGCCGTGCTCGGCCGCGTCTGCGCTCGTCCGTGCGAATCGGAGTGCCGCCACGGTTGGGAAGGCCTCGGCGAGCCGGTCGCGATCTGCTTCTCGAAACGTTCTGCGGCCGACTTTAAGCAACAGGATCTCGTGACCCTGAACAAATGGTTCGAGAATTCTGGTAAACGCGTAGCCGTCGTCGGTTCCGGCGTTGCCGGTCTTGCCGCCGCCCGACAGCTCGCCCTGCTCGGCCACGCCGTCATCGTCTATGAAAAACACAGCGTCCCCGGCGGCATGCTGAACCAAGGCATCCCGGTCTTCCGCTTGCCGCGCGACATTATAGCCAAGGAGATCGAGCAGATCACCGCGCTCGGTGTAGAAATCGTCTGCAATGCAGAGATTGGAAAAACCATCACCCTCTCCGAATTGACCGAGCAAAACGACGCGGTTGTGATGGCGGCAGGTACGTTGCGTCCCAATCTACTCGACCTGCCGGGTCAGGAACTTGAAGGGATTCGCCATGGCCTCGACTTCCTGCTGGATGTGAATGATAACGGCACGACGGACATCGGCGAAAAGGTGGTTGTGATCGGCGGTGGCTTCACCGCCATGGACTGCGCACGCACCGCACGACGCCTCGGTGCAACCACCGTGCAGATCGAAGAGTCCCTCGCAAACAAAACCGCCCCCGGCTCGATCCTGCGCATGCCGAAGGGCAACGTGAATGTTTGGTACCGCCGCTCGACCGACGAAATGCTGGTCACGCCTGGCGAGCTTGAAGAGCTTGAGCACGAACATATTCCGCTCGAAACCATGGTAACGCCCAAGGCGTACATCGGCGAAAATGGCACGATGAAGGCGATGCAGTTTATCCGTACCGAGTTGGGCGCGCCCGATGCCAGCGGCCGCCGCCGGCCCGTCGAGATCGAAGGTAGTGAATTTGAGATTCCGGTAGATACCGTCCTGCTGGCCACTGGCCAATTCCCCGAAACGAACTGGATTGACGAAGCGCTTAAATCTGAACTCGCCGGCGAGGATGGCTGGCTTAAGAGCGGATCGGCTTACGCCACCGCGAAGGATAAAATTTTCGCGGCGGGCGACTATGCCACGGGCGCAAGCTCGCTGATTCAGGCCATTGGCCATGCCAAGGAATCTGTCCGTGCGGTTGACCAGTTCTTGATGGGCAAGGTTCGCTTGAAGGACTCCGTCAAGATCGAAGATGTGACCGACTCCGGTCGCATCCGCGAGATGGACGCGGTTCCGCTCCAACCGATGCCGACCCTCGAGCTAGAACAACGCGACCTGCCGACCGAGGTTGAGCTGGGCTTTGACGAGGAAACCTCCATCGATGAGGCACAGCGTTGTTACCAATGCCACTATAAATACGAGATCGACTCCGACAAGTGCATCTACTGCGACTGGTGCGTGAAAGCCAAACCCCGGCCAGACTGCATCTTGAAGATCAAGAGTCTCCACCATGATGACGAAGGCCGCATCGTCGGCTGGGACATCGCCAAGAAGGCGGACGAGGTTAATATGATCTGGATCAATCAGGACGACTGCATCCGTTGCGGGGCGTGCGTCGCTGCCTGCCCAGTCGATGCCATCAGTATCCAAAAGGTTTCGCTGGTGACCGAACCGGTGCAATAGTTTTTTAGACTGGACTGGCCAAAGTCCATGCAGGTGGCCTATCTTGCGGTAGTGATGAAGATTGCTTTGGCCACGATGCTTCTATTCCACACCATGGCCGTCCACGCGCTGGATACCACCGCGCTGGTGGATGGCTCTGCGGTGGACTTGCTGGATAAAAAGTGCATCCGAACGGATATTGGTGGGGTTCTTCCCGTGCGGTTCGACGCGCTGGTCGAGTTGCTAGATCAACCGGATTTAATCCTGTATATCCAAAAGGAATATGGGTCGGCCATTTTCACGGATGAAGCAAATGACTTTCCAATCGCTAGAACGAGAAACGGAGCCTATCACTACATCAATGAAAAAAATCGGCGCACGGACTTCCTTGAGCTATACCGCCAGCAAACCTCAGATATCTCCTTCGATCTAGTTTATCTCGCTAAGGGGAAACGGTATTTCGGAAAGTACGAGGTGCTGATCCACATCCGCGCGGTTGATGCCGACGCGGCGGGTACGCTCTATATTGCAGAAATTCATGCTTATCCCCGCAATGCCGCACTACGTTTTTTCGCGCGGCAGTTCGGCACGATCGAGCGCTACTTCCAGCGTAAAACCCGACGGGTTGCCCATATCGCAACCCAACTTTGCATGCGCACGGAAAACACCCCGCCTTTCGTCTACCAACCTTCGACTTCCGTGTTAAGCCATGATTGAATCGGCCACAGACCACACGAACCAGCTTGTCATTTTCCAGCGCAACGAGATTACCGAGTACCATGTCTACATGCGGCTCGCGCGCATTGTGAAGGGAGAGGAAAACCGGGCGATCCTTGAAGGTATTGCCCGCGACGAGCTGCGCCACTATTTGATGTGGAAGGAACACACCGGGCAAGATGTGAAGCCAAAGAGGTTTGTCCTGCTCAAGTATGCACTCATCAACCACCTATTCGGATTCACCTTCGCGATCAAATTAATGGAAAAAGTCGAGGAAGCCGCGCAAGCCAACTACCGTCATTTGTTGGATGACCTTCAGGATGCAGAAGCCATCGCCCGCGACGAAAACGAACACGAGCTCGCGCTTATCCGCATGCTCGATGAAGAACGCCTCCGCTACACCGGATCGATCGTACTCGGCCTTAACGATGCGCTGGTGGAATTGACGGCCGCGCTGACCGGCCTCACCTTCGCCCTTCAAAATACCGAACTCATCGCGCTGACCGGTAGCATTACCGGTCTGGCCGCCGCGCTCTCGATGGCTGTTTCCGAATACCTCTCCACCAAGTCGGAGGACACCGGACAAAACCCCGTAAAGGCCGCCATCTATACCGGTAGTGCCTATGTGTTCACCGTCATCCTGCTCATCCTGCCCTACCTGATTTTTTCCAGTTTCCAAGTCTGTTTGCTCGTCACGATTGCCACCGCCCTGCTGATCATCGCTCTCTTCAACTATTACATCTCCGTCGCCCAAGAAGTGCCGTTCCGGAAACGCTTCCTCGAAATGGCCGGACTGAGCCTCGCCGTGTCCGCTATCAGCTTCTGCATTGGTGTCGCCTTGCGGCACTTCACCGGCATTGAGTTATGATGAAACCACCCCGCTTATCTCTAAAGACGTGCTACACTAAAGCATGGAAAGCCTTCGCCAAATGGTGGATCCCCATCTGCTTGATCGCAAGCGTCCTGATGGTGTTCCAACTCGGCCCAAAACAATTGGCCAAAGCCGAGTCATCGGCGGTAGGCCAAATCCTTGAACAAATCGTCGCAGCCTTTGAACAGAATGATCTGGATCGGATCGAAGACTTGGTGGCCGAACTTAACGAAACCACCTGGGCCTATGCCGAAAAGGTAATGCTCTTTGCGCTCTATGCTCTCCCCTTCGCCGCCCTTCTGAGCATTCTGCTCCTCAGCACTTCGGTCATGGCGGTCAAGAACCAACGTACACGCTATCCTCCAGGACGAATTGTCGTCATTGCGCTGGTGAATATGGTGATCGCCTTTGCCAAACTCCTCTTGATATTCCTCCTATTTCCGCTCGGCTTCTTCCTCTATATCAAGCTCTACTTCGTCACCCTACTCATGCTCGAAGAGGCCCTCTCTCCGGGCAAAGCCATCGAGAAAAGTTGGAAGATGACCTCCGGTAATTTCTGGCCGTTGTTCGGAATGGCCGCCATCAATGGTACGCTCCAACTTGCCATGGCTCCGACGCTCATCGGCCTCGTTCCCGCCATTGGATTTGCTAACACTTCTCGCGCTGCGGCCTATTCCATACTGCGTTAATTCCAGTCCATCCTTTATGGTACGGCGGTGCTGTGGAATACTGACTCTTTATTTTTCACGTTGGGAAAGGAAACCGATGAATCGTTTATGCAAATCAAGATCCCTACTGGTCGCCGCGCTGTGCTACACCACGACGCTACAGGCTGGGGGAGGGGTCGAACCGTCCGTCGTAAAGATTGTGAACCAATATAACTCGTTTAGCTGGTACACCCCGTGGAACTCTGGTTCGACGGGAAAAGGTACCGGTAGCGGATTCGTGATCTCGGGGAAATGGATCATGACCAACGCCCATGTGGTCAGCGACTCCGCCATACTGCTGGTCTATTTCCACAACGACCCGACACCCTACCCAGCCAAGGTTGCCGCAATCGCCCACGACTGCGATCTAGCCGTATTGGAGCTCGAAGACCCAACGCGCATGGATGGGATTCCTCCGCTGGAGTTTGGTGGACTACCCGCCGTCCGGTCGCAGGTTTTTACCTATGGCTATCCGGTGGGCGGAAAGCGGATTTCCAGCACCGCCGGCGTCGTCTCCCGCATCGAGATTCAGTCCTATGTACATTCTGGGGTGGATCAACACCTGACCGTTCAAACCGATGCCGCGATCAATCCGGGTAACAGCGGCGGCCCGGTCGTTCAAAACGGCCGAGTGGTCGGTGTGGCTTTTCAGGGCAATACGCAGCTCGAGAACATGGGCTTTTTTATTCCGGTCGAAGTGGTGCAACATTTCTTGACCGATCTAGCTGACGGCACCTACGACGGCTACCCCGAGCTGGGTCTGCTTGCTGCCAAGCTGGAGAATCCGGCCGCTCGGGCTTATGCGGGCATGACGGATGACGAAACCGGCATGCGAGTGGAGCATCTTGTACACGGCTGTTCCGCCGAAGGGCTACTGCTTCCCGGCGATATCGTGACCGAGATCAACGGTTCCCCCGTGGCGAACGACGGCACCATTAGCTGGCAGGGGCTGCGACTCGACAGCGGGTTCCTGATCGATCAGTTTCAGAAAGGTGATACGGTGCCGTTACGCGTGATCCGCGGCAAGGAACGGCTGGCGCTGAATATTCCGCTCACTTTCTACAACCCCAATCCCTGGCTGGCGAAACGCTATGAACAACGGCCGGAATACTACATCTATGCGGGGCTGGTCTTTGTGCCGGTTAACCGCGAGACGCTCGAAACCTACGGCAATAACTGGTATACGGAAATCAATCAGGAACTGATCTACGACTTCTACTTCCGCCCCATTGAGGAGGGCACACCGTTCGACGAGCCGCTCATCATGCAGATCCGGCGGCTCGACCACGCCATGAATGCGGAAGAGTCGCTCTACCTCTACCGCATCGTCGATTCGGTGAATGGACAGAAAACCAGTACCCTGCAGGAGCTGGCCGCCGCCTTTGAATCTGGCACCGAACCCCAACAGGTGATTCGCTTCAAATATGGAAACAAAATCACGGTGCTCGATCGCCAAAAGGCCAATGCAGCCCACCCGAAAATCCTCAAGCAGTACGGCATCCCGAAAGACCGAAACCTATGAAAACAAAAATCCTGTTTACCGCCCTGCTCTTCGGAATTTCATCTGTCGTTTTTGCCCGGCCAAATCATCCCGCTGAACACCAACTCGTCACCGTTCGAGTCACCTATCAGAACTGGAACGAATACCGCCCGTGGCAGAAATCTAAGCCGGGCTCCCGGCGCTTCTTCGGGATTGTGGTATCCGGCAACCGAATTCTGGTACTCGCACAAAATCTAGACAATGCTACCCTGATCCAGGTAGAAAAATTCGACCGTCCTCCGCGCGTGCCGGCTCGGATTGTGCATAGCGATCCACAGGTCAACCTCGCGTTAATCACGGTGGATGAACCTGGATTTTTCGACGACTTGAAGGCCGTTGAAATTGCGGATTCCGTGGAAGGCGAAACCTATTATTGCGCCAGCTGGAAAAGCGGACAGTTCACCACGGCCTCCTGCCGCTTTTCACGAGTAGTGGTCCGTAGCAGCTTCGTGCCGCACTTCAACTATGCCGGCATCTATTTCATCACCGACCTCAAGGGGGGCGGGCGCGGCGAGCCGGTCTTCAGCGGCGACAAGCTCGTTGGAATCACTCGCTCGCAGAACAACGACCGGATCGTGGTCTTCCCGACAGAGATGATTCAATCCTACCTCAAAGCCGTCGACCTTCCCGCCTACCCCGGCTTCGCTCGGCTAGGCGTCAATTGGCAGAACAACAAGGGGCAGGCGCAGGCGGAATAT
>QIHI01000006.1 GCA_003230915.1 Kiritimatiellales bacterium
GCGCGAATAACACATGCGACAGGATCTCATCTTCCGGCATCGCCGGCGTGGATTCGAGCCGGAAGTCCGGGTTGTCAAGCCGACCGTTGAGAATCAGCCGCGCGGTAAAGTCGCCCCGGCTGTATTCCGCCGTCAGCTGGTTCATCGAAGGTTTCGCCCGCACCGCGCCATCCATATCAATCTGTCCGTCGGTAAACCTAAACTTCTTCCCGATGAAGGAGACATAACCGCGCCGTGGTTCGATCGCTCCGCTCACCGAAATGCCCTGCGGCACATCTCGCACCCGCAGGTTTCCACCCCACACCGAATCGATCATAGAGGCGTTTGCAAAAACCTGATCGGCCAGATCGACCTGCACATCCAATCCAAACGGAAGCGGCGACTGCTCTTCCATCACCCTCTCGATCTCATTGGCTTTATCTGAGATATCATAATCCGTCAGTAGCGGCGGAAGCGCGGGCGTAAAGTTATCGAGCAGGATATTCGCGCGGTCGATCACCACCGTTCCCGTCACCACCGGGCGAACCAGCAGTCCCGCGATTTCCAGCTGACCGGAAAGTGTGGCCTCCACATCGTCGCGCCGAACGATCGCCGCCCGAGAAAGATCGAGTGCCAGTGCCAACCGATTCGTCGCCAAGCCGCCCACAAGTACAATGCGTCCGTCACCGCCATCGGTGGCGGTGGCCCTATTCACCTGCAAACCTGCGGCAGTGACCGCAAGGTCGACCTCGATCTCGCGCACCACGATGCCCCAGTCAAAATGCTCATACGCCCCTTGCTCCACTCGGACAAATCCGGAGAGGCTACGGTTGTAGACCAGCTCAGCCTTGAGCCGCCCGGCAATCCGCTGGTCGTTAAATAGGGCGAGCTGGTTAAAGATTCCAAAATCCATATCTGCCTTGAAATCGGAGAGGATCTCGCCGGGTTCAAAGCGGAAAGGCTCCAGCGAAAATTCGCACGGCATCCGGAGCTTCGCCTCCAGATGACCCATTGCAGAATGGGTGACGACCGACGATGCGACGAGGTAGTCATCCACCAGCCGAGCCGAGACATGGAAATCGAGTTCCGGCAATTCGTCGAGCGCCTCTTGCGCCGACGTAAATTGAAACACGTCCAGCGCAGCCCGAACCTCCGGCTTTGCCAGCGAGCCTGAAACCGAAAGCGCGCCACCCATCCGCCCGGTAAAGTTGGAGATTCCAGCGATTGGAAGCCCATTTAGATCAAACTCTGCCAGTGTGCCAGCTAGTGCCACTTGGTCAGGGGAAAGCTTTCCCGTCAGCGAAAACCCGACCACATCCAGACACTGGATTTCCAAGGGATGGAAATCGACCGCCCAACTCCCGTTGCTGGCAGAGGCGGAAGCGGTGGTATGAATGGAATAGGTGTTGGTGGCTGCATCCTGAACCTCGACATTGAAATTGAAGCCGATGTCTTCCTCGGAAAAATCCATCGAAAGGTTCCCCTGGGCGGAATACCCCGCTACCCCCATCTCGAACTGCGGAAAGCGCAATTTTCGCTCGGAATATTCCAGATGGCTGGATAGCTGCCCTTCAAGATCATCCTTGCGTACCGCCGCCGAAACCGAGCCGCAAATCCCTGCGTTGGACAGGGTGGCCTCCACATGCCCCGAAAGAAGATCCAATCCAAAGTCGGGGTTCGTCATTCGATCCAATTCGGCCACAATCGTGAGCCGATTATCGTGCTGCCCCCCCAGCAGCGCGTCGAGTTCAACCCGCCCTTCGGCATCGCCGTCCACACTCAACTCGCCGGTCAGTCGGCCGGAAGAGAACAACCGGATACCGCCCGAACGCACGGCATATTCCAGCGGCATACCCGCCACAGCCTCGGCCAGCTTCAGCCTCCCAATCACCAAATCATCCATCGCAACTTCCATGGGTTGGAACTCGCGAGGATCGGTAGAAACTGATGGATCGGATATCTCTGATTTGGGAAAGCGGTGCAATTCAATCGTTTTTGCGCCGAGCCGGGCCACTCGAATGCGGCGTTCAATTAGATCACGAATCATCCAGCGGCAATGCACCTTTTCGGCGGTCAACCATACCCCGCCGGCATCACCGATTTCAAGGAGGTCGATTTTAACATCGGCGGGAATCCAGCCCGTGATCGTTCCGATCTGTACCTCAAGATTCTCGGAGCCGCTCAGCACCCGGGAGAGCGTCGAGGCCAGCAGAGCTTTGCCCAGCGGGGTCTGTAGTAGGGCCAACAGCAGCACCGGCACGAGCACCAGCACCCCGAAGGTTTTCAAAGCTATGGATGTTCTTTTTTTCATTAGAAGGCCTGCCCTAGGCTGATATAGAACTGCACGCGCTCGGATTGGGTTGAATCTGGGTTGAGCGGATAGGCGACGTCCGCGCGTAGCGGACCGATGCCGGTGAACCACCGTAACCCCAGACCCGCGCCATAGCGAAGATCGTGGTCGAGCCGGACAGCGCTGACGGAACCGCCATCGGCAAACGCCGCATAGCCGAGCCTGCGGCCGGGCTGTAGCCGCAATTCCACCGAGAACTCTAGCAGCTTGTCGCCACCCAGCGGTGTTCCGTCTGGTGCGGCCGGGCCGACGGCTTGGTATTCGTAGCCGCGGATCGAACCGCCGCCGCCGACGTAGAAGCGTTCATCTGCCGGAACATTTTGAATCGAAGCACCGTCGATACTTCCGAGCGTCAGGCGCAAGGCGCTGGAGAGCCGGTATCTTTTCCAGAGCATAAGGTAGTGACGACCTTCGCCGACACTCTTGAGGAAGGAGTCGCTCGCGAGCGTGTCCTTGTAGTAGGCGGTGCGGCCAAACAAATGCCCGCCGCGCACCGGGTTGAGCATGTCGTCGCGATAGTCTAAAATTGCCTGCAACGGGAAGAATACTAGGCCGTAGCGCTCGTCCGAAACCAACTGTTCGACGCGGGAATACTGATAGCCCACGCCCAGCCCCAGTTGGATTTCCTGGGTAAAGTCGCGCAGCACCATCGTAGTGGCGCGCACCTTGTCAGAATCATAGGCATCCGGTGTTTCGCGCGAGGCATCGAGATCGAGCACCAGCGACTGGTTGGACCGCATGAAGCCGGGACGTGTGAGGGATACCTGGCCGCCCGTTTCTATTTCCGACCAGGTGAACGAGGTTTCAAAGTGTTCCCCACTCCCGAAAAAGTTGCGGTGTTCCCACAGCACTTTTCCACGGGGGCCGATATCGGAATAGTTTACCCCGAAGCGAATGGTGCGCTTGTCGCGCTCGGTGACGGTGATCTTTACGGGGATCGCGTTCGTGCCGCCCGTCGCCCGCTGCGGCACCACGCGCGCCGTGCCGAAGAGTCCAGTACTGAGTAGCTTGTTTTCAAAATTGTCGAGTTGCTTCGCATCGTAGGGATCGCCCGGCTTCCACGACAGTTGGCGGCGGATATATTTCCGGCTGACCGATTCCAACCCTTCGACCTCGAAGTCGCCATAGACCGAGTGCATCCCCGGATTGAACTCCAGCAGTAGATTGACCCGGTGGCGCTCGCGGTCGAGCGTGATCGTGCGTTTTTCGAGCGTGGGAAACGGATAGCCCAGCCGTTGTATGAGCGCGAGAATGCGCTGCTGCTCTTTGAAAACGCGTGCCGCCACCGCCGGACTTCCCTTGCGGAGCTGCGGATTGATTTTCCGCAGGGCGGAATTTTCGGGGCCGGAAAACCGAAGGTGAATGCTATGAAAATGGTATCGCGCCCCGGGCTCGATCTCGAAGGTTACGCGGGTAGGATCACGCTCCGTGTCGATATCCACCGATACCACCGCATCGTAGTAGCCTTGCGATTCGAGGATGGCTTCAAGGCGGGGAAGATCGCCGTCGATGCGACGGCGCAACTGCCCGATCGTTGCGGGCGGACGTTTCTCAAGCTTGAAGGTGAGAGCCGTTTCCTTGATCCTCTTCTCCACCGCGCTGTCGATCGCGCCTTTAATCCGTGGCTTATAGTCCACCTCCTGTGCATCGGACAAGACCGCCACGCCAAAAAGCGCCAGCCAACCGATTCTCTTACGCACACTCTGGAGTCCAAATTTCATAACTGTCGAAGCAGGATAGAAAATTCTTTAGAAAAGGTCAAAACCCGAACCATTAGAGGAGGGGAGCTGGCGATAGGGCAACGTTTCCTGTCGCAACAGGAAACGGCTCTAAGAGCCGTCACTACAGTACCAGCCCTTCGCACAAAAGTGCTATCTATAGGAAAGCCTCCGGAACTTCCTCCAAATGCAGGGTGGGAAGTGAACAGCCATTCGGGTAGAAAGAGGGGCTCTGGAGGGCATCTTCAGGATAGGTTTTCAGCCGGTTTAATCCATATTGAAGGAAGGGTATGAAAAAAATTCTAATCATCGCTGCATCGAACTCGCGAACGGGAATAGCCGGGCGAGGTTCCCGAGTTCAACGATGAAAACCCAAAAAACATCAAAATCAGGGTTCGAGGAGCGGGTACATGAAGCTGGCTAAACGCCTTCTGGCCTACTCCCTACCTTACTGGCGATGGCTTGTTTTGGCCTTTACCCTGATTTTGTTCACCTCGCTGGCAATCAACTATTTGCCGGTACTCATCCAGCGCATGACCGACCAGTGCCTGATGGACTTCTCGCGCCCAGCCACCGAACGCATCGAGTTGCTGCTGAGGCTCAGTATCCTCTACATCTCGATCGCCGCCATCGGCTACGGGGTGCGCTACTTCCAGGGGCTGCTTACCGCATGGATCGGCCAGAAGATCATCTACAATCTGCGGCTGGAGGTCTTCCGCAAGGTGCTACGCATGCAACAGGCCTATTTCGACCGAACGGCTGTTGGCACTCTGATGACCCGTGTGACCTCCGATATCGAGCGGCTTCAGAACTTCGTCACCGAAGGTGTGGTCGGCACCATCGCCGACCTCTTCATGTTGCTCGGCATCATGGGCTATATGGTCTACATCAGCCCGGTTCTCGCACTCTCGATCTTCGCCATCCTCCCCTTCCTGTTCATCTTCATGTTCTACGTCAACGGTAAGCTGCGCGATGCCAACCGCGACATCCGCGACCGCCAGTCGAGCCTCAACGCATTGTTACAGGAAGACTTGACCGGCATGACCACCATCCAGCTTTTCAACCGCGAGGCCAGCACACTCGAAGACTTCGACCGGCGCAATACCCACCTGCGCACGGCCTTCTTCGACGAAGTCCGCTGGTTCAGCCTCTACTTCCCCACCGTCGAAGGAGGGCAGGCGCTCGCTGTTTTGCTTATTCTTACGGTGGGCGGGTTGCTGCTGCTCAATGGATCAACCGCAATCACGCTTGGCATATTCGTCGCCTTCCTCGCCTACATCCGCGACTTTTTTCGACCGCTCGGGTCACTGTCTGACAAAGCCGGATCGTTCCAAATTGCTATGGCTTCTATCGAACGGATCTTCACCCTGCTCGACACTCGGGAGGAATTGAACGATCCCGCCGAACCGGTCACGCCCGACCGCATCGCCGGAAGCATTGCTTTCGACAACGTGTCGTTTGCTTATACCCACGACAACTGGGTCATCAAAAATCTCTCCTTCTCCATCGAACCGGGGCAAGTGCTTGCCGTTGTCGGTGCAACCGGCGCCGGCAAGAGTACCATCATCAACCTGATCGGCCGCTTTTACGACGTGCAACAGGGCGCGGTAACGATCGACGGCGTGGACGTGCGTAAATTCAGCACGGCCGATCTCCGCGGACGGCTCGGCTATGTCTTCCAAGATCCGTTCATTTTTACCGGATCCATCGCAGACAACATTAGCTTGAAAACGCCGAGCATCGACCGGGCAGATATAGTCCGTTCCGCCAAGACCGTCAACGCCCACAGCTTCATCGAAGCCATGCCGGAGGGCTACGACACCGTGATGAACGAGCGCGGGGCCGGTCTATCGCTCGGGCAGAAGCAGTTGCTGGTGATGGCGCGGACGCTCGCGCAGGATCCAGAGTTGCTGTTCGTGCTCGACGAGGCTACTGCCAGCGTCGATACCGCCACGGAAATCCTGATTCAAGACGCTCTCGGGAAAATGATGCGCAATCGCACCAGTATCGTGATTGCCCACCGCCTCTCCACCATCCGAAATGCCGATCGTATTCTCGTGATGCGCCACGGGGAACTCATCGACCAAGGCACACACGAGGAACTCATGGCACATGACGGCTACTACCGCCATCTCTACGAACTGCTCCTCCACTCGCCCGAATCTTAGACTGGGGAGTTTTTCCGTATGCTCTGCGGATAGGTGATTATGCCTACTCTCCGATCATCTTCACGAGCGCACGCTTCTTGCGCAGGCCGTCGAGTTCGTAGTAGAAGATCGACTCCCACGGGCCGAAGTCGAGCTGGCCGTTCGTCACCGCCACAACCACCTCGCGCCCCATGATGGTGCGCTTGAGATGGGCATCCGCGTTGTCTTCATAACCATTGTGCGCGTATTGCGAATAAGGTTTTTCTGGGGCGAGCTTTTCGAGCCATTTTTCATAGTCGGCATGTAGCCCGCTCTCGTTGTCGTTAATGAAGACCGATGCGCTGATATGCATTGCATTTACAAGGCACAGTCCCTCCTGAATGCCGGATTCGCGCAGACACTCCTCGATCTGCGGAGTGATGTGGATAATCTGTCGACGGCGCGGTGCTTCGAACCAAAGTTCCTTCCGATATGATTTCATGCAATTCCTCCTCTACTGCTTTCACCGAAAAGGCACCCAGTTCGCAGAGCAGCCCCTTGCGTTCCTCAGCGTTCTTTGAATTTTTGCGTTTAAGGGTTATTTCCCCGTGTATTCTTCGAACGGAACGAGCACTTGGTTCAGGTAGAGTTGTTTAATCATTTCACAATCCAAGCGGTGCCCGGCTTTGTACGACTTGATCTTTCCGACAAATAGACCTTCAGGAATCAAGGCGATGGCTGCGAGCATGTCGAGTACGGCGCGGTGCCAAGCCGCCTCTAACGCCTTGCCTTCGTGCTGTAGGCGCGGCTCGTTGACATAGCGTTTTTTTCCGGCGATGGAAACATTCTGCTTATTATAACCGAGATTGCGTACGTCGGCAAAAATACGCCCGATGGTGGCGCAGTAGATTACCTTCGCAAGCGATGTATTGGTGCGGGCGACCGATGCCATTTTTGTGAGTTCTGCCGAGAGTGGAAAAATGATGCGTTGCTTTCCGATGGCGGTTGGAAAATTGAGCGCACAATCGACCATCAACTGAGGTTTATCCAGATCGTCCGGTGGTGCAAGCGTCAGGAAATCGCCATAGGTTCCACCGACGGTCACCGGCTCCTTAACCGTGACATATTTCACCGGACGATCAACCGACACCTTGCCGCATTGTTCCAGTGCTTCGACCACATCGAGACTGCCCTGTTCGAACAGCGGTGGATCGCCGGAGTCTAGATTGATCGTCAGGTTGTCGATGCCCATGCCCATGCGCAACGACACCAGATGCTCCACCATACGCACATAGTTATGCGGATTCCCGCTACGCAAAACAATATTGCTGACAATCTGCCCAGTCGTCCAGACATTAGAAATCCCAACGCGGATCGGCAACGAACCCGGAAGGTCAGTCCGGTTGAGCCACCACCCCTCCCGTTGGCTAGGCTCGAAGGTGATCGTACGTGTGGCCTTACCCATAAAAGTGCCGGGGCCGGAGATCGAAGCCGATCTTGCCAAGGTGGTTTGCTGGCGGCGTAGCGGCTCCACCGGATTATCACTTAAATCCCAATCGACCGGCTGGTCATTCATCTGTTTGTACGAGGCTTTGATGGTCTCGCCGCTGCCCATTAAAAGGATCCCTGGATCGTTCATAAAATGCTTCCGTTCTGTTTTGAACTGCTGGATTGAATACCCTATCTTTAGTTTTTTCATTGAGCCAAAGCAAACAAATCTAGGGGACTCTGTTTGAAAGAGAGGAAAGTCATCCGTTCGGCGGGCGTGGTTGGGAGCTTTACGCTACTCAGCCGCGGGCTCGGCATGGTACGCGACATCATCATCGCCTACCACTTTGGCACCTCGTTGCTGGCATCGGCATTTTTCGTGGCGTTCACCATCCCCAACCTCTTCCGCCGCCTCTTTGGCGAAGGCGCGCTCTCGGCCGCCTTCATCCCCGTCTTTATTGAAACGCGTACAAAAGAAGGCGAAAAAGCCGCGTGGGAAATGGCCGCCAAGGTCGGCACCATGGCCGCCGCCGCACTCACCGTCATTGCATTCCTCGGCGTGTTTCTTTTTTCCATCGGACTGCAGATACCCGGCGTTCCCGAAAAATGGTTGGCCACCTTTGAACTCGCCCGCATCATGTTTCCCTACGTCCTATTCATCTGCCTAGCTGCGCTTTCGATGGCCGTGCTCAACTCCTATAGGCACTTCGCCACCTCGGCCTTTGCGCCCTGCCTGCTCAATCTGATTCTTATCGGCGCCATGCTCATCGCTTTCCCGCTCGTTGGCT
>QIHI01000031.1 GCA_003230915.1 Kiritimatiellales bacterium
CTCTCCTCCCTTTCCCACCTGCGTGCTCCACAAATGGCCCGGCTCAATGCCGCGCTCAATCGCCCGGCAAAAGCATCGCTTCCTTGGCCCACCGACCTACCCTACCTCGCCCTTAAAATGGATGCTACCGCGCTCCAAACCGAAGCCCGCCACGCCAGTCCCGAACTCGCAGAACTTGGCCACCAAATTGAGCAAGGTAATCACCAGATCCAACTCGCGAAACGCGAACGTTTCCCCGACTTTTCGATCGGCGTGCAATATATCGCTACGGGTAATTCTGCCACACCCACCACCGACAGTGGTAACGATCCGATCATCGGAACCGTCGGCATTACCCTGCCTATTTGGTTCGGCAAAAACCGGGCAAAAATTGAGTCCGCCACCTATCAAAAAAGTGCCGCGAAACTCACTCTTGATCATCGTACCCAGACCCTCGATGCCGACATCCAACAAGCCCTATTCCAGCTCAACGATGCCGACCGAAAAATTAATCTCTACCGCGATAGTCTTATTCCAAAAGCCGAACAATCATTGGAAGTCAATCGAAAGGGGTACGAAGCGGGAAGTATGGAGTTCATTAATCTCATTGATGCCGAGCGGATACTACTTGAATTCCAGCTCGCCCACGAACGCGCCCGCGCCGACCATCTCATCGCTCGCGCCCAGCTTGCCCAACTCACCGGCATCAATTTTATAGCCCAAAATATTCGCCACGAAGATACAAAGAACACGAAGGAGCAACCCGCTTCGTGAACTTCGTGTCCTACAACATAGCGAGTGGTTAAAAAGGAATAGGCCATGAAACACATTAACCTAACTCTAATCATCCTTGCCCTCATCGCTGCGTTTCCAACCTTTGGAAGTGCCAACGGGGGGCATGAAGAAACACCCGCGCAAACCATCTGCCCAGTGATGGTCGGCACCCCCATCGACCCCTCACTTTACGTTGACTATCAAGGCGAGCGCGTCTATCTCTGCTGCAAAACCTGCGTCAACCTCTTCACCGAAAATCCGGAAGTATACATCAAGAACCTGCCGCAGTTTGCGGCAGCGCCTGCCGAAAAACACGACCCTGCCACCGGACACGGCGAGGCGGAAAAGACCCCCAAGCTGATTGCCTTCATCGGCAAGTTCCACCCCATGGCGGTTCATACTCCGATTGCCCTCATTTTAGGAGCCGCACTGGCAGAAATTTTATTTCTGTTTACGGGAGTCCCCCTCTTCCGCAGTGCGGCTCGTTTCAACCTTCTGATTGCGGTGCTCGGTGCCGCCATCGCCGTCCCTCTCGGTCTCGCAGCGGCTTCTGGTATCCAATACCCGGATGATTATGCGATCATCCTATTTCGCCATAAATGGCTGGGGGTTGCCACCTTCGCTAGCACCCTAATCGCCGTCGCACTCTCCGAACGGGTGCGCCGCACAAACAACGGAACCGGAATCTACCGGATCGCTCTACTCCTCTGCGTACTGCTCGTTGGCTTCACTGGCCACCTCGGTGGACTACTCGTTTTTGGAATTAACCACTTTTCTTGGTAAGTGAATCAATCAGAAGGAAATATCATGAAACTCAGTAAAAAAATCATCCTCCCGCTCATCGTCCTGCTCATCGTTGCCTTCATCGGAGGCCGTTTGACGGGCCCTTCAACTCCAGCCCCCGTAGCCGATGAGCATACGGAACACGTCGAGGCTGCCCCCGTAGTGTGGACGTGCTCCATGCACCCACAGTTCAAACTTCCAAAAGCGGGGCAGTGCCCGATCTGCTTCATGGATCTCATTCCACTCGAACTTGGCGATGACGAGGACTTGGGCGAACGCGAAATTCGCGTAAGCCCTTATGCCGCCAAGTTGATGGAACTTGAAACATCAGAAGCCATCCGTCGCTTTGCATCGGCGGAAGTCCGGATGATCGGGAAAGTCGACTACGATGAAACCCGCGTATCCCACATCGCTTCGTGGGTGGCTGGCCGCATCGACCGTCTATTTGTTGACTATACCGGTGTGCCCGTTCAAAAGGGCGACCACCTCGCCGAAATCTATAGTCCGGAGTTGCTCACCGCACAGGAAGAGCTCATTCAATCCATCGAAGCCTTGAAAAGGCTGCAAGACTCCAACAGCACCTTCCTCCTCGAAACGGCCGAAAAAACCATTGTCGCATCGCGCGAAAAACTTCGGTTGTGGGGATTCACTGCCGAACAAATCACCAAAATCGAAAAACGAGGAACGCCCAGCGACCACATGACACTCTACTCCGCCAGCTCCGGCATCGTGATTCAAAAAAATGTGCAAGAAGGCATGTATGTAAAAACCGGTACGCGCATTTATACCATCGCCGACCTTACAACCGTTTGGATCCAGCTTGATGCCTACGAAAGCGACCTCGCCGGGCTACGCTATGGCGGGCAAGTCGAGTTTTCCACCGAGGCCTACCCCGGAAAAACCTTCGCGGGAACCATCTCCTTCATCGACCCGATCATCAACCCTGTCACCCGCACGGCCAAGGTTCGCGTGATTGTCGACAACCCAACGCTCAAATTGAAACCCGGTATGTTTGTCCGCGCCATTGCCCGGCCTATAATCGCCGAGGGCGGCCGCGTTATGGATTCTGGCCTCGCCGGGAAATGGATCAGCCCGATGCACCCGGAAGTGGTGAAGGACGGTCCCGGTAGTTGCGATGTCTGCGGTATGCCGCTGGTTACAGCGGAGTCGCTCGGTTATGTGGCAGAAGTCGAAGGAAACGCACCTCTGCTCATTCCCGTTACCGCCGCACTTAAAACCGGTAAACGCGCCGTCGTCTATGTAGAAATCCCCGATCAAGAAAAACCGAGCTATGAAGGCCGCGAAGTTCAACTGGGACAACGACTCGGTAATTTTTATGTGGTTGAAGCTGGACTCGAAGAAGGTGAGCGCGTCGTGACCCGCGGAGCCTTCAAACTCGACGCCGAGCTTCAAATTCGTGCAAAACCCAGCATGATGAGTGCTCCCAGCGAGGAGTCTGATATCCCCGAAATGGATCACAGTGCGATGCAAATGGACTCCCAACCCGTCGAGGTTCCCGAAGTGTTCGCTCAACAACTTGAAGCCGCGGTTCTGGCCTACTTCGATATTCAGCAAGCCCTCGGAACCGACCATGCCGAATCGGCTAAAACGGCCGCCAATGCCTTTAAGGAAAAACTCCAGCAGATCGATATGGGATTGCTCAAAGGAGATGGACATATGATTTGGATGGATCATCTTAAAAACCTGAACGCCTCCACCGTTAAGCTACAAAAAGCTTCGTCGATCGAGAAACAGCGCGATGCGTTTTTCCCCTTATCAAAACAACTCGTTCAAACGTTGCGCGTCTTCCCGATCAACCTCCCGGTGCAACAAGTCTACTGTTCAATGGCCTTCGATAATGCCGGGGCTTTATGGCTTCAACGAAGCCGTGAAATCCTAAACCCGTATTTCGGGGCTTCCATGGCTCGTTGCGGAGAACTTCAAGAAACAATTGGAGCAGACCATGAGTAACCCAACTCTTCCCGAGCAGACCCCCGAACAAAAATCAGCGATCGGGAAGCTTATGCGCTTCTGCCTCGAAAATAAACTCGTGGTGACGCTCTTCACCATGGCGGTTATTTTCGCCGGAATTTTGGTGGCACCGTTCGACTGGAAAGTTGGCGAGTTACAGCGCTATCCGGTGGCGGTTGATGCCATTCCAGACATCGGCGAAAACCAGCAAATTGTTTTCACCGAATGGATGGGCCGCTCGCCGCAGGATATCGAAGACCAAATTGGCTATCCACTGACCGTTCAGTTGCTCGGCATTCCCGGTGTCAAAACGATCCGTTCGTACTCCATGTTCGGCATCTCTTCGATCTACGTCATCTTCAAGGAAGGCGTCGAGTTCTACTGGTCGCGTACCCGCGTTCTTGAAAAACTCAACAGCTTGCCTCCGGGTACACTGCCCGATGGCGTACGCCCCGCACTCGGCCCCGATGCCACTGCGCTCGGCCAAGTGTATTGGTATACTCTTGAAGGCCTCGACCCCGACGGCCACCCCACCGGTGGATGGGATGGCGAAGAGCTCCGAACCATTCAAGATTGGTATGCGCGTTACTGGCTTCTCGCGGCCGACGGCGTTGCGGAAGTGGCTTCCATCGGTGGTTTTGTTCGCGAATATCAGGTGGATGTTGACCCCGATGCCATGCGTGCTTATGGCGTGAGTGTCGACGAAGTGTATGCCGCGGTTCGCGGAGCGAACATCGACGTGGGCGCCCAGAGCATCGAGGTCAACCGAGTGGAATATTTCATCCGGGGAATCGGGTTCATTAAAAAAGTTGAGGACATCGAAAGTAGCGTCATCAAAGTGAATGGCGATAACGTGCCGGTGCTCGTTAAACACGTGGCCAACGTGACCCTCGGCCCCGCAACGCGCCGAGGCGCACTCGATAAAGGCGGCGCACCCGTGGTTGGGGGTGTTGTGGTAGCTCGTTATGGCGATAATCCGTTACGCGTGATTTCAAATGTAAAAGACAAAATTGAACAAACGAAGGACGCACTGCCTTCCAAAGCCATCGTTGATTTCAAAAAAACCACCCGGGAAACGGTTCATCTTTTTGGACTAAACCATGGGTTTGATGCCTTTGAAGAAGCCGCGCTAAACCAGGAACCCTGGAAGGAATACCTTCAAAGCACCACCGCCGAAAATTGGCCGGAGTGGGTCACGCTTAGCCGGGTCTCCATCGTCCCTTTTTATGACCGAACAGGGTTGATTTATGAAACCCTCGGAACGCTCAACGAAGCCATTGGCCAGCAGATTCTAATCACCATTATCGTTATCCTCATCATGGTGATGCATCTGCGAAGTGGTTTGGTCATTAGTTCCATGCTTCCGCTCGCCGTATTGCTCACCTTTGTTGCCATGAAATTGTTTAACGTGCAGGCAAACATTGTGGCGCTCTCGGG
Organism: Kiritimatiellales bacterium; assembly: GCA_003230915.1. Taxonomy (GTDB): domain Bacteria; phylum Verrucomicrobiota; class Kiritimatiellia; order Kiritimatiellales; family Pontiellaceae; genus Pontiella. The sequence goes on from QIHI01000031.1 coordinate 4,945, forward strand.
CATTGTGATTGCCATCGGGACCATTGTGGATTTGGGCATCGTCATCTGCGAAAATATTCTCCGCCACCTGGATCAAGCCGACCCCAAAGAGTCTAAATTAGAGGTGGTACATCGGGCGGCCTCGGAGGTGGGAGGCGCGGTGCTGACCGCCGTCTTAACCACCGTAATCAGTTTCCTCCCCGTCTTCACGATGATCGGCGCGGAAGGCAAGCTCTTCAAACCTCTGGCCTTTACTAAAACCTTTGCGCTCGTTGCCGCAGTGCTGATTGCACTAACCATTCTCCCCGCGGCTTCGCACACGCTATTTTGCGGGAAGATGAAAGGGAAACGTTGGATCGCTCTGCTGAATGGCGCGCTCATTCTCTTCGGGATCTATCTGGCCCTTAAATTCACCGTGCTCGGTGGAATTCTACTCGTTTTGATTGGAATATACCGATTCGGCGAACCGTATATGCCGAAAAAGATTTCCTCGCTGACGCCTCGTATTGCGATCTATTTGGCGATTGCCGCCGTAGGATTTTTGCTCACTGTAGACTGGGAGCCCCTCGGCCCCGAAAGCGGACTCATTCGCAACTTGGCCTTCGTTACCCTGCTCGTTTCTGGATTGCTCATTTTCTTCAAAGTATTCCAACACTTTTACACTCCGTTGCTAAAATGGTGCCTTATCCACAAAAAAACATTCCTGTCCCTGCCCTTGGCCATCTTCATTTTTGGCATGACGAGCTGGCTTGGGTTTGAAAAAACCTTCGGCTGGTTACCCGATGGCATTAAACAAAGTCCACCCGCTCAAAAATTGGCCCATACGTTCCCTGGTTTTGGTAAAGAGTTCATGCCGAATCTCGACGAAGGCTCCTTCCTGTTCATGCCAACCACCATGACGCATGCCTCCATCGGCGAAGCCATCGACATTATCCAAAAGCAGGATATGGCCATACAATCCATCCCCGAAGTGGAATCGGTGGTGGGCAAACTTGGCCGCGCCGAAACCCCGCTCGACCCCGCCCCGCTCTCGATGATTGAAACGGTGATTAACTACATCCCCGAATACAAAAGCTCCCGAGACGGACAGCGGATTAACTTTAAATATAAAAACGGCGAATTTGTGCGCGATGAAAACGGCGAGCTCATCGAAGATCGCCGTGGACGACCCTATCGCCAATGGCGCGAACAGATCCAAACGCCCGACGATATCTGGGACGAGATTGTGAAAGCGGCCAAAATTACCGGCACCACTTCCGCCCCTAAACTCCAGCCGATTGCTGCCCGTATTGTGATGCTTGCCAGCGGCATGCGCGCGCCGATGGGTGTCAAAGTCCAGGGTCCTGATCTTGAAACCATCGAAAAGGTGGGGCTCCAGATCGAGCAATTCCTGAAAGAAATTCCCTCGGTGGAACCGGCAGCCGTAGTGGCCGATCGCATCGTGGGGAAACCCTATCTGGAAATTGTCCCCGATCGCGAGTCGCTCGCCCGCTACGGGATTAAAATTAAAAAATTCCAAGACATCGTCGAAATCGCGATTGGCGGAAAAAAGGTGACGGGCACGGTTGAAGGTCGCGAGCGGTTCCCCGTTCGGGTTCGCTATAACCGTGAGCTGCGCGATAATATTGAAGCACTCGACACGATTCTCGTTCCGGGCATCAACGGGCAGCAAATCCCCCTCATCGAACTCGCCGAAATTAAATATGTTCGTGGACCGCAAAGTATTAAAAGCGAAGACACCTTCCTCGTAGGCTACGTCGTGTTCGATAAAAAGCCCGGCTATGCCGAGGTCGATGTGGTCGAACAATGCCAAGCCTATCTGCAATCCAAAATGGATAGCGGTGAATTTATTCTTCCACGCGGGGTGAGCTATCACTTTGCCGGAAACTATGAAAACCAGCTCCGCGCCTCCAAGACATTGGCCATGGTGATGCCGATTGCGCTCTTTGCCATCTTCATGCTGATTTATCTCCAGTTCAAATCAACGGCCACCACTTTGCTCATCTTCACTGGTGTATTCATCGCCTGGTCCGGAGGATTCATTTTAATTTGGCTCTACGGCCAACCGTGGTTTCTCGATATCAGCCTCTTCGGGGTCGAGATGCGAAACCTCTTTCAAGTACACACCATCAACATGAGTGTCGCCGTTTGGGTCGGGTTCCTCGCCCTCTTCGGCATTGCAACCGACGATGGAGTGGTGATGGGAACCTACCTTACGCAAACCTTCCGGAAAAATACGCCAACTTCGGTGGATGAAGTTCGAGCACTCGTGGTTCAAGCGGGTAACCGCCGCGTCCGCGCTTGCCTCATGACAACGGCCACCACCATCCTCGCCCTGCTTCCCGTGCTCACCTCCACCGGACGCGGCTCCGACATCATGGTGCCCATGGCCATTCCTTCATTCGGCGGAATGCTGATCGCAGTGGTCACTATGCTCGTCGTCCCCGTCCTTTATTCAGCGATTCAGGAGCGAGAAATTAGGTCGGGAACTAAATAGAATAACCTCTAATTTGAATTTTTTCGTGTACTGCGTGTATTTCTTTGCCGTCATTCGACATCTCCTTTGGGACTCTTATAGAGTCCCTTTTCGGGCGTCCATTAAACTGGGGTTACTTCGGGCTGACCTGTTTTACGTTTTATGACCCGTTTTAGATTCGGATCCGACTTGAACTTTTTCTTGCCTTCCATACCTTCCTCCTTAAATATGTACTTATCTTAAGTGTTAAGTTAAGAGTATATTAAATGAATAAAGAAATAAAGTTCGATTTCCATGTTTACCCCCTTAATACGGGCATAGGTGGAAAGAAATTCAATCGGGGGTCATATATGGAAAATGAAACAGTCTATTTTCCATGTTTACCCCTTTAATGCGGTCATAGGTAGAAAATGTGTCCACCCTATAAGGGGCATATATGGAAAATTTTCCACTGATGACACTGTTAGGGAATAAAAAAATGATAGAAATGATCCCAGGATTAAGCACTTTACTGAGCTATTTTCAGAAAGAGCGTCATAACAAATCTGAAACTTATAATTCAGCCTTAGAAGCACTCCACAAAGCTGTTCACGAAACCAATAAATACATCACTCAACCGCAGCATACTCCTGATGAAGAAATGGAATTATCAAACTTATGGGGACTTGCCGCCATCAAAGCCAGAGGTCTATCGAAAGACCTAGCTAAACGATGTTATATAAAAAGCGGATACTGGAAAGATCCTGATAGTTGGTCTTTTAGTGCCATTCAAGATGCCGATATAAGTTTATCGAAAATAGAAAATGAGCTCAAAGAATTGATAGCAAAATAAATCCCTAACCAGCGCATCCACCTTATCGCTTGCTCCGCCGCGCTCAAGGTGATGCAGGTCGTTCTTCGGACGCGGCCTACGGCGCGTCCGAAGAACGGGGTGCGCGTCGACTCCGTCCACCGTGTCGCCCTGCGGCTTCGCCGCAGAACC
>QIHI01000076.1 GCA_003230915.1 Kiritimatiellales bacterium
GCAAGCAAACTGATTTTTCAGACCCCTGACCGTCATTTGATTGAAAGCGTAATCCTGCGTCCGAAAACGGGACGAACCTCTCTTTGCATCTCCTCGCAAGTGGGCTGTGCCTGTTACTGCAGTTTTTGCGCGACCGGAAAGATGGGTTTCACACGTAACCTGACGCGCGACGAAATCCTGGATCAGGTAGTGCAGGCCGGTCGGATCGTGAAGTCAGAGGGGCGGTCAATCCGCAACGTTGTGTTCATGGGCATGGGTGAGCCGTTGCTGAACATGGAACACCTGTTCGAATCGCTGTCCCTTTTGCGCGATGCCTCGCTTTTCAACTATGCGGGTTCGCGGTTGATGGTTTCAACGGTCGGCATACCGCACGCGATGGCGCATTTTTCGGAGCGGTTCCCGGAGGTTCAGCTGGCGCTCAGTCTGCACAGCGCCCGACAGGAGGTTCGCGAAAGGCTGATGCCGCAGGCGCGGAAGTATACGCTCGATGTGCTGCGCGAAACGTTGATCGAGGCCTCCCGCAACGGCAAGGTGATGGTTGAGTATCTGTTGCTCGCCGGTGTGAACGACTCCGCTGAAGATGGGCAGGCCTTGGAAGACTATTTGCGTGGTATTCCCGTTCACATCAACCTCATTCCGTTCAACGACTATGCCGGATGCAACCTGCGGGGCACGCCACCCGCGGAACGGAAGGCCTTCGCGGATCGCCTGAAGGCGGCCGGATTTAATACCACGCTGCGCTATTCGCTCGGCTCCGACATCGCCGCTGCCTGCGGCCAGCTGGTGCAGCACAAAAAGGGAATTCCATAGCATGAAAAAAGGATTGGGCTTCATCGATGTGTTTTGTATTGCCGCTGGTGCAATGATCAGCTCCGGGATCTTTGTGCTGCCAGGATTGGCTTTTTCCCTTGTCGGGCCGGCCATGATTGTCTCCTATTTGATTGCGGGAATGCTGGCGCTCATCGGCGTGTTCAGCGTGATTGAGCTGGCCACGGCAATGCCCAAGGCCGGAGGCGACTATTATTTCCTGACCCGCAGTCTCGGCCCGCTGGTTGGTACGGTGTCGGGATTACTCAGTTGGTTTGCACTGTCGCTCAAAACGGCCTTCGCGGTTTTCGGTTTGGCGGAGGTGGTGTTTCTCTTGAGCGGCGGGCGAATTCCATTGTTTGCCACCGCAGCTCCGGTGACGTGCTTTTTTGTGATACTCAATATTAAAGGAACAGAGGCGGCGGCCAAATTCGAAGTGGTGCTTGTATTTGCTTTGCTCCTACTGATGGGAGGCTACTTTTTCCTCGGGGCTCCAAACATCCAACTTTCGCACTTCCGTCCATTCGTTGCCGAGAGTGGCGGGCTTAATGCGATTTTTTCCACGGCCGGCTTTGTCTTTATTTCTTTTGGTGGCTTGCTGAAGACCGCGACGATTGCCGAGGAAGTGCGCAATCCGCGAAAAAACATTCCGGCGGGTTTTATTGCCGCTACTCTCGCAATCACATTGCTTTATGCACTGTTATTGACGGTGACAGTCGGGGTTCTTCCGGCGGATGAGCTGGCCGGTTCGTTCTCGCCGATTGCCGACACCGCGCGCATTTTCGCCGGGCCGATTGGTTATTTTGCGATCACGGCTGCGGCGGTGTTGGCGTTCATCACCACAGCCAACGCGGGGATCATGTCGGCCTCACGCTATCCACTGGCACTCGGGCGCGACAACCTACTGCCGCCGTTTACGGCGAAAGTAAATAAAGAGGGTTCGCCGACTGTGGCGATTATGTTGACCGGGTGCGTAATTCTTGCGGCGTTGCTGTTGGACATCGAGAAGCTGGTAAAGGCGGCCTCGGCGGTGGTCATCAGCTCCTACATTCTTTCCGCCGTAGCTGTGCTGGTGATGCGCAAAAGTAAGCTCACAAACTATCGCCCAACCTTCCGTGTGCCGTGGTGCCCGTGGCTCCCCCTGTTTGGAATTATTTGCTTTTCGTTTTTGATCTACGACATGGGTTTGGCCGCCGTCGAGATCAGCCTCGGTCTGGTGATTATGGGGTTGCTGATCTATTTTTTATATGGCCGAAAACGCGCCAACATCGACTATGCCCTGCTACACATTGCGCAGGAGGTCATGAATAAAGAGCTGACTTCTGCCTCGCTGGAAAAAGAGCTCTACGAAATCGTCCACGATCGCGACGAAATGGTTCACGATGCCTTTGATGAAATCCTGAAAAAAGCGGAAGCGATTGATCTCGAACCAGGAGCCACGCAAGAGAGTTTGCTACGGGCTATTTCTCAGACCTTGGAAATGGAACTTTCTCTGTCCGAAAAGGAAATTCGTACCCGGTTTGAGGAGCGCGAGGCACAGGGGAGCTGCGTGGTGACCCCGTTCGTTGCGATTCCGCATATTATTGTCGAAGGTGAAAAGCTGTTTAAGATTCTGCTGGTGCGTAGCCGCGAGGGAATCAAATTTGAGGTCGACACCTCTGTGAAGGCCTTCTTTGTGATTGTAGGTAGCCGCGATATGCGCCACCTGCACCTCAAGGCGCTCGCGGCAATCGCGCATATTGTACATCATACTGATTTCGAAAAACGCTGGGCGACCGCAAAGAACGAGAATCAACTAAAGGATATCCTCCTGCTCGGCGAACGGATTCGGATGTGAGTTCTCCCAGCACCGCCAGTGTACGAAGAGCAAGTAAATTAACCGTACCCCGAGCGTCCGTCAAACTGGAGTTAATGCACACTAAAGACCGGAGGGATACGATGAACGACTTTATTAAAGGGATTTGCCACTTTGGGCTATCGGTTTCTGATCTCGCCGAGTCGGTTCAATTCTACACCGAAGTGCTAGGGTTGGAGATGAGCGATCATCGCGAAATGGATGCTTTCCTGCACATTGGAACGAGTGATGTGTTGGCGCTAATCCAGTATCCGGGCGGCGTGGAACGGTTCGACGCCGAGATGCGTCCGAAGAATTGGGGCAAGGCGTTTACACATTTTGGCCTAACGGCGGAGTCGGTGAAAGCGGTCTTCGAGTTTCAGGACTATTTAAGGAGCCGCGGTGTGAAAATCGTTAAAGAGGCTTATGAACGCTGGGATGGTGCAAGCCTGTATTTTCTCGATCCCAATGGCTACACCATGGAGTTTATTTACTTTGAGCCGTTACGTGACGAGTGACGCGTATAAAACGTATCGAATAGTTAGTGTGGGTGGTATCACTCGTCACTTCCCAAGAAGCCTTCCACAGTCTGGAGGATGTCGGGAACGTCTTCGAGGGTGACTTCGGAGAACCAAATTCGTTGGGGATAGATCATGACGTTAGGGCCGGCCTCGCAAACTCCGAGGCAGCTGGATTCGCATACCCGGGCTACTTTTTTCCAGCCTCGGGTTTTGATTTCGCTCTTTAGGGTGCTCCGCAGCTCACTAGAGGCGTTGTTCTTGCATGATTTTCGGCCGTCATCGCGGGATTTAACACAAACGAAGATATGGCATTTATAGGGGGATTCATGCTTTTTCATGGTAAATGTTCCTATCCATTCATCAATATGCGAGCATGATGATAATCAAGTGTGAGAAATGAAAGTCAAATAGCCGGGATTTGTTCCTGACAGGTTGGCACACTTGACGATCTCTTGCGTAAATTATAGCTTGGCCTTGATCGTGCGAGACATAACGAGTAGCAACGACCTATATACATGTTTTGGAGAGCGTCTTGTTTGGACGAAGTCATATAAAAATAAAGGAAACCAAGCCGTCGATGGGGGTTTCAGAGTTTATTTTTTGTGTTTTTGACGAGAAACGTCGGGTGCATCATGATTTCCGTTCCAGTCGGGAGGAAGTTTCCACCGAGGACTACTTCCAGTTTCTCAACGATTCAGGGCATGCTTTCGACCACTATGTACTGAGCGAAGCCCAAAAAACACGAAAACCGATGTCCGTGGCTTTATCGTATGGCGAGGGGCAGAGGAAATATCTATACGTGCTGCCCTATGAACGAAAGCGGGGAAAGTGGCGTTATGCCTGTGTGCAGGTGAGTATAGAGGCTTCCGATCCCGATGCTGCTGCGGCATCGTGCCCGCGCACAATGGCGGAGGATCGGGTGTGTCTGATTTTGGCTGATTCGAGTCATTTAATCCGATCGGTGGGAGCGCGGATTCCGGAAACCTTTGGCTACGATGCTGAAAGCCTATTGGGAATGCGCTTGGCGGATCTATTTTCGGACACGGACCTCGATGTGCTTTCGGCCTGTTCTGCGGATACCAATGAACCGATTCTGAGCTGTACGCTCCATTGTGTGGATGGCTCGAAACGGGATGTTGAAATCAAGAAGTTTTCGGCACCTGATAAGTGCATGCTTTATGGGATTTACGATGTATCTCCGCGGCCAAGTATGGAGGAGTTTTCCGATGCAACTGCGCATGAGCGCCGGAGAATCGGGCAGGACCTTCACGATTCGGTGGGGCAGACTCTCACGGGCATTAGCCTATTGAGTCGCTCGCTTTCAAATGCCTTGCAGCGCGATGAACACGCGGGAAGCGGCGATGCCTCGCAAATTTCCGATCTGGCCGATGGGGCCAGCAACCAGATTCGCCAGATATCCCGAGGTCTAATGCCTTCGGAAATTGTCAAAACTGGCTTATATGAATCTTTGCGAGAGTTGGCACGGATCACGTCGGCCACCTGTGGTGTGGACTGTCGAGCGCAACTCGCCGAAGCCGTTGACTTCCCAGATGTTGCAGTGGAAACGCACCTGTATCGGATTGCCCAGGAGGCGGTGAACAATGCAGTGCGGCATGCGGGGGCCAGCCGGGTCGATATTATTGTTTCCGAGGTTGCCGGTATGCCTCAACTCGCAGTGGTGGATAATGGTCGCTGGATGGAGCCTGAAGGAAATTCGGTCGGGATTGGCCTGAAAACCATGGAATACCGAGCTTCAGCCATTGGCGGGCTGTTGCAGGTGGGCAGCGGTACTCGCGGTGGAACTCGGGTGAGCTGCCGCATAGAAAAAGATGAATCATTGATAACGAGAGTATAATTATGACGGCTCCGAAAAAGACCAAAAAAACTACATCTACAAAGAAGAAAGTCTACTTGGTCGACGACCACCCGATTGTCCGGCAGGGCTTGATCAAGTTGATCGAACAGGAGGAAGGGCTGGAGGTGTGCGGTGAGTCAGGTACGGTTTCAGATGCACTGGATGCCTTAAAAAAACTAGGGCCGGATGTGGTTTTGGTGGATATTTCCCTCGAGGATTCCAACGGGCTGGAACTCATCAAACTGGTTGATGATCTTGGGTTGCAAATTCCCATGCTGGTGCTTTCGATGCATGACGAATCGCTCTATGCCGAACACGCTTTACGAGCCGGTGCCAGCGGCTATGTCATGAAACAGGCGGCCTCAAGTACACTGATTCAGGCGATAGAAAAAGTGCTCGACGGTGAAATTTATGTAAGTAAATCAATGTCGTCGCAAATGCTCAAGATGGCCTTCCGCAGCGGAGGCGAAGATATGCGAACGGGTACCGAGACGCTGAGCCTGCGCGAGCTGGAGGTATTTGAACTGATTGGCCGTGGAAACTCCACTCGGGAAATCGCCGGGCAACTTCACCTTAGTGTAAAAACTATTGAGACCTATCGAGCGCACATTAAGGATAAGCTACAACTGCGCAGTGGAACCGAGCTCATGCAACGCGCCATCCACTGGGTCGAAACCGAATCGCATCGTATATCTTAGCATAAAGCTTGGGGCGGGGAATTGGGGGCAGAGTTTTTTCCAGAAAATGCTTATGTCTAGATTCCGGGTGTTTTGAAAATACTCCCCACTTTATAAGGCTTCCCCCTATGCTACCTTGCGGAGATCCCCAATAAACCCATCAGGGTTCTTTCCATTCTTCTTTCAGCGTCACCCCGTCTTGCCGATTTTCAAGGTTTGCGCGAGATTGTTTCCGTGTCGAGGAATTCGAGTGGAGCGGCAGGGTGGCCGCGGATTTTGAGAATAAAGAATTTGTTAGATTGTGAGGGATTAGGCATAGAAGTTGCTAATTGGGTGACAGACTAACCAACCATTAAGGAGAAAGTCATGAAGAAGTCGGAAGTCTATAGTCGTGTAACGTGTTTGTTGCTTGGAATATTTGTATTTGCCCTAAGCGGTCAGCTTGTGGTGCTGGCTCAGGGTACCGAAAGTGAAGGTGCATTGATTTTTGATGCAAAAGATACTCAGCAGTCTGAGACGGTAACCATCAACGTCAAGGATGCGAATATTTCGGAAGTGCTGAAAGCCTATTCGCTACAGACAGGGCAGAGTATCGTGGTTGGCCCCGATGTGGTCTCCGACAACGTAAACGTGCGTCTGAACAATATTCCTTGGAAGAATGCCTTGGACGTAATCCTCAAACCGTATGGTTTTGGCTATCGGTTGGTGGGCGACACCATTGTGATCAGCCGGCTTGAAAATATTATTAGCGTGGAAGGCATTGAGCCACTCGATTCCCGAGTGTTCAAACTAAAATTTCTCGATGCCTACGACATTAAGGCGATTTGTGAGGCTCAGCTGAGCGGTCGTGGCAAGTTCACCATTCTCGAAACAAAGGGTCTTCCTGGGTGGGAATTTGGAGGAGACGGTTCTAGCGGAGCGGCCACTGAATCTGGGGTGCGCACCCGCAAGCAAAAAGAGAATCTCCAAAAAAGTAAGACGTTTGTGGTTACAGATGTCCCGGCCGCGATCACCAAACTCGCAGGACTGATTCAAGAAATGGATGCGATGCCTAGTCAGGTATTGATTGAAGCCAAGTTTCTGGAAATTTCGACCGGCGATCTGTCCGATATCGGCTTAGAGTACATCAATGCGGTTGAAAATGTTGTTGATTTAGGTACGACCGGTTCTCTTTCTCCGATACCACTTGATCCTAGTCTTCTTAGAGTTCTCAATCCGACCACGGGATATCCCGATCCTCTACAAACCCGTGCGGCGGGAGGCTATTCGCAGGACAATGGGATTCGACTTTCCCATAGTGTACTGGGGGAGTGGGGTGCGGATATGCTGTTTGCTCTCATGGCAAGAGAGCAGGATGCCAACGTACTTTCAGCCCCGAGTATCTTGACGCTTAACAATCAGGAAGCGGCAATTCTCGTGGGCCAAAAATTCCCGATTATCGAATCGCAGAATAATTCTGGAAGCGGCAGCACGGTGACTTCAACCAGTTTAGACTATTATGAAAATATCGGCATTCAGCTGAATGTGATTCCGCAGGTATGCGATGAGGATTATATTAATATGATCGTCCATCCTGCGGTTAGTGAAATTGCGGGATTTGAGGCGGGCGTAGTCACTGGGGGGAGCGATGTACAGTCTGGAACCCAATACCCTATTCTGAGAATCCGGGAAGCTGAAACACAAGTCATGATTAAAAGCGGGAGCAGTGTAATTATTGGCGGGCTCCAAACCGAACGGGATCGTGACGACATCAAGAAAGTCCCACTCTTAGGCGATATCCCCTTCCTGGGCCGGTTGTTCCGCCGTGAAACCCTCACGAAGGAGAAGATCGACCTATTGATCTTCATCAAAGGAACCATCATCGACAACGAAAGCTATGCTTCAGATTCGAGAGCGAAAGAAGTGCAGCGCGAGGAACGGATGGATCTTGATTTGATAAAAAATAAACACGAAGCGGCCGCAGAGACGGTCGTTGCTGTGGAACCAAGTGAAGGGGGCTTAGAAGAACCCAGTGCCGCCAGCACCTCCTCCAGCGAAAAAGCCGAAATCGTATCTTTTATCAGCGAGTCGTCCGAGGAGGACGCTGCGATGAAAACGGCTGAATTCGAACAGATGTAGGAAATATTATTTGGAGGGGTTCGATGCTTCGGACCCGTCCAAAATCACTTCAGATTAGAAAATAAAGAGTCTTATAGATGATTACTGATCAACTAAGCGAAATGATGATCCGCAATGGGCGGGTTGGCCCTGATGAGCTAGAAAAGGCCATGGAGATTCAAGAGGCCTCCGGGCGAGTGCTGACGGATATTCTGATCGAGGAAAAACTGGCCTCATCGGAAGATATTGCCCAGACTTTTTCGGAGTTGCTCAACATTCCCTACCTCGAATTGGGTGAGGAGTTTCATCTTGAACGTGAGGAATATGACCTTATTCCGGAGTCTGTTGCGCGACGGTTTGGCCTTTTCCCGCTCAAAAAAGAAGCGGGCGTTTCCATTACGATTGTAATGAAAAACCCCCTTAACATGGATGCGGTCGACACGATTCGTTCTTTGACGAGCTTTG
>QIHI01000096.1 GCA_003230915.1 Kiritimatiellales bacterium
TACGTGCCAATGTATAGATATCCAGCAAGGCCTGTGTCGGGTGCTGGTCCGCACCCGATCCCGCATTCAGTACTGGGATGGCTCGATTCGTATTCGAGAGCATCCACGCCACACGCTCCGCAAACCCTCCGACCGGATGGCGCATAATAATCATATCGGCGTACGAGCTAAACGTTCGGATCGTATCCTCCGGCGACTCGCCCTTGACCTCACTCGAGGTTTTGCTGTCGCGCACATCCATCGTATCCAGGCCCAGAATCTGGCAGGCGGCATTGTGGGAAAGATACGTACGCGACGAGGGTTGCGCAAAATAGAGCATTGCTCGCTTATCGCTTAGTAGCGTCTTTAGAAAAATAGCGCCCTCGCGCCGTTTTGAAATCCGTTTGATCTTGGTGGCGAGTGTGCACAACTCTTCAAGTTGCTCCCGCGAAAACTGCTGGGCAATCAAAGTGTGCGACGGTGTACCCTGAAAGTAGCTCCCTTTTTCGATCAGAGGCAGTGCGTTAAAATCCTGCCACGAGATTTCATTCAGCATCTTTATGCTACCCATCTTTCTCACCTCTCAATTAAACCGTTCGATGAATCATACTGATCGGCTCCTCAAAGTCCAGTTTTGCCATCATCCCGTCCCTATTTATTCTGTCAAAATAAGATCATCCCTCTACAATTCCGGCCATGGCAACCCATACGGAAAAAACCAGCACCCCTGGGGTCAATCAGGCGGTGCTTAAAAGCGTTACAGCCGGAAGTGCACAGATAACCGATGCGCCTATCAGTGCTCAGGCCCTGCTCTGCCTTGGCATTTTTCGCTCAAAAAAACTCCATGTCCTATGGGTCGCCGCCGATGCCCGCGAGATGGAAAAACTGCACGAATCGCTACTCACTCTCGCCCCCGTGGATTCAACAGACTCGATCCAGCTTTTCCAGCCCTTGGAAAAAGATCCCGCAGTTCTGGGCGAACACCTGCAGGTGATCCAGCAACTGGGAAGACAAGACCCCTTCATAATCATTACTTGCCCGCAGGCACTTGAGTGCGAAGTGCCTGTGGCCGGAATGGCCGAGCAAGCGGTACGGACACTGACCGTTGGCGCAGACTGTAACCTCTCGGATTTGACCGACTGGATGGCCGCCGCGGGCTATGAGTTTGGCGTGGAGGTCTATCTTCAAGGCGAAGCCGCCCTGCGGGGTGGTATTCTCGACTGCTGGCCGCCGGGGTCACCCCGCCCCGTTCGCATCGAATTTTTTGGTCATGAAATCGACTCGATCCGCCTCTTCGATGACCAGACGCAGTGCTCCATCGAAAAGACCGAATCTGTAAAACTCCCCCAGCTCGACTTTGACTTTGCCGGAGATGAGACCTGTCTGCTCAGCGACCTACTCCCCGAAAACACGCTCATCGTCAATCCAGGATTGGACACCCAAAACATCCAAATCTTAGAATCAGAATTTCAGCATTACGAAACCGGACTGTTTGCCGTTTCGCTCGACACCCACCCGAATGAGGCCGAGCAGGCGCGTCGCCAGTTCGTCGAACAACATTGCGAAGCGGCAATTCACGATTGGGAAATCCACTTCTTTTTCGAGACAAACGGCACATTGGCTCGTTTCAAGGAGCTCTACGGAGAGATTGATAATTTCCATGCTCTGAGGCTTCACCGCAGTGTGCTACACGGCAGCGCGGTCGACCCCGCCCGCAAAATTCTCATTGTCACCGAGGGCGATTTCTATGCCTACCACATTAACCGGAGTGCGCACGCTCGGACGGCCAAGCGTTTTAAAAAGCAAGAACGTGTTTCCGAGGCGGCCGATATCCAACCCGGTGACTTTGTCGTACACGTCGAACACGGGGTCGGAAAATATCTCGGTCTCGTTGAAACCACCTTTAGCGGCCGCCGTATGGAAGTCCTCTCCATCGAATATGCCAAAGGAGAAAAAGTCTACTTGCCCGTAACGCAAGCCCACTTGCTCACACGCTATAAAGGCATGAGCAAGCACACCCCTAAGCCGCACACCCTCGGCGGGCGAAAATGGCGGAACGACAAGGCGACTGCCCAAGAAGCCGTTCAAGATCTTGCCGCCAAACTTCTGCAAACCCAGGCCGAACGGCAAGCCAAGCTCGGTTATAAATTTTCCAAAGACACCGCCATGCAGGCCGAATTCGAATCCGCCTTCCCTTACACCGAAACGCCTGACCAGCTTACCGCCTCCGCCGAACTCAAGCGCGACATGGAAAAAACCCGCCCGATGGATCGACTGCTCTGTGGCGACGTTGGTTTTGGTAAAACTGAAGTCGCCATGCGTGCCGCCTTTAAGGCCATCATGGATAACAAGCAGGTCGCCATACTCGTACCGACCACCGTGCTTGCACAGCAACACTACGAAAGCTTTGCCGAACGTATGGCCGCATTTCCCATCCGTGTCGATATGGTCAGTCGTTTCCGCACCCGCCTCCAACAAAATGAAACTCTAGCCCAAACTCTGGAAGGTGAAGTCGACATTCTGATTGGTACACACCGCCTACTCTCGAAAGATGTCGTTTTCCCCAATCTCGGACTCGTCATCATCGACGAAGAACAGCGCTTCGGCGTTGAGGCCAAGGAGCGTTTAAAGGAGTTGAGTCGGCAGGTGGATCTCATCACCATGTCGGCTACACCCATCCCGCGCACGCTCTATATGGGCATGACCGGCGTGCGTGACCTCAGCACCATCAAGACCGCACCGCAGGAGCGCCAACCCGTCGAAACCGCCGTGATCCCTTACGACGAAGAGATCATCGCTACAGCCATTCGCATGGAGCTACACCGCGAGGGTCAGGTATTCTATCTGCACAACCGCGTCAAGACCATCCATCTCGTCGATAACAAACTTCGCGCCCTCGTGCCTGAAGCACGCATTGCCGTCGCCCACGGGCAGATGGCCGAAAAGGAGCTTTCCGGAATCATGCATGCCTTTGTGCAGGGCCGATTCGACGTTCTCCTGTGCACCACGATCATTGAAAACGGTGTCGATATTCCCAATTGCAATACGATATTATCGAGAACGCCGAACGTTTCGGCCTCTCCGACCTCTATCAGTTGCGCGGACGCGTCGGACGTTCCAGCCACAAGGCCTTCGCCTACCTGATGCTCTCAGTCGGCGGTAATATGATCGATGCCGCACGCGACCGCATGAATGCCATCCAACGCTATACGGGTCTTGGTTCCGGCTTCCGCCTTGCCCTCCGCGACCTCGAATTGCGCGGTGCAGGCAACCTGCTCGGTGCCAAACAGAGCGGCCACATCTCCGCCGTCGGATTCGACCTCTATTGTCAATTGCTCAAACGCACCATCGCCATCATGAAAGGAAAGCGACCGCCTCCCCTCATGGACGTAGTGGTTAAGCTCGATTTTCTCGACCTCTCGCCACATGCCGGAAAATCGGACAACGGCGCATATATTCCCTACGAATACATCGAAGATGAAAACCTGCGCCTACGCCTCTACCAACGGATTTCCGCACTAGCCAGCAAATCCGAAATCACCCGAATCAAACGAGAGATAAAGGATCGTTTTGGCAAACTTCCGGCGGAAATCCAACGCCTCATGCTCATTGCCGAACTACGGATCGCTGCCGCCGACCACGGTATTAAATCAATCATTGTCCGGGATCGGAAAGTGATGCTCTCGACTGAGAAAGACTACCGAACCTTCGCCGGCCGCCATCCTTTGCTCGAGAGCGAAAAGACCACACCGATGTTGAAAGAGTTGATCCACCTCACCGCAGGTGAGTTTTAGATACCCCGTGTCGTTTGCTCTAGCATTTCATGGGCGTGCTGGAGAGAAACCTCCGTGCCTCCGCCGAGCATGCGTGCGAGTTCGTCAGGGCGGGACTCGGGATCGAGCAGCTGGACTTCGGTGTAAGTACGACCATCCTGAACGCTTTTAGATACGGCGAGGTGTGTGGTTCCACAGGCGGCTACCTGTGGCAGATGGGTAATACAGATAAGCTGATGGCACTCGGCCACCTGAGCTAGTTTTCGCCCAACAGCTCCGCCGATCTCGCCACCAATATTCGCATCGATTTCATCGAACACCAAAACTGGAATTTGGTCGTGCCGCGCTAGCACGGCTTTGGTGGCAAGCATGACGCGCGAAATTTCGCCGCTGGAGGCAATCGTACGTAGCGGACGCATCTCTTCGCCAGCGTTGGGGGCAAAACCAAAATCGATTTCGTCCAGTCCGGAGGAGCCGGCTTCGCACGGTGTCAATTGCACATCAAAGAAGCCGTGTTCGAATCCGATATCAACTAGCTCCTTAGTAATACATTCGGAAAGATGGTCGGCGACGTTTTCGCGGAGGGTACGAAGCGCAAGTCCGGCCGTTTCAACGGCTTTGAAAACTAAATCCTGCTCGGCCTGCAATTCCGCGCGCTTTTTATCCCGACCCCGTAACTCTTCCACTTGTTGTTGCCATAGTTGTCCGTTTTGGAGAATCTCCTCAACGGAAGAACCATACTTGCGCTTGAGGGATTGGTAGGTCGTTAGCCGATCGTCGAGCCACTGCATGCGTTCAGGACTGGCATCAATGCTGGTGGCGGACGTTTCGATGGAGCGCACAACCTCCTGAACGGAAGTAACGGCGCTCTCGATTTCGTCGCGCCACTCCTGAGCTTCGGGCAGGTGTTTGATCAGCTGGTTCAGGCCTTGTTGCGCAGCAACCAGACCATCGAATGCGCACCCCTCACCTTCAGTAAGGGCATTGACGGTGTTATTGGCGAGCTCGATCACCTGCTGGGAGTTGGCAGTAATGCTGTGTTCTTCCTCGACTTGCTCGTCCTCTTTGACAGAGAGCTTGGCGGCATCGATCTCCGCGACGCGATAGGCCAGAAATTCAATCTGTCGTTCCAAGTCTTCTTCGTTATCGGAGTTGAGTGCATCGATCTGCTTTTGAATAACGCGGTAGTTACGGTATTTGGATTGATAGGCCTCTTTGGCTCCACCCACCTGACCGAAGGCATCGAGGATGGCAAGTTGGGTGGCCGGGTCGAGCAATGATTGGTGGTCATACGGCCCGTGCATATCGACGAGCACATCGCCGAGCCGTTTGAGCACGTTTAGCGTAACAGGTTCATCATTAACCATGGTTTTATTGGAGGTTTCGGTGATAACGCGCCGGATGATGAGTAGGCCGCCATCGCAGGGTTCCATGCCGATATCCGATAGGATGCTATCGACGTGCGAGGCATTCTCGAGTCCGAATTCGGCGTAGACGGAGCAGGAATTTTCGCCGGTGCGGATCATCGACTTGTTCGCGCGCTCGCCGAGCAACAAGCGTAAAGCACCCATCAAGAGCGATTTCCCCGCACCGGTTTCTCCGGTAATGACGTTCAGGCCGCCGCTGAAGCCCACTTGGACATCGTCAACGAGCGCGAGGTTCTTGATTTTCAGGTTCCGGAGCATCGGGGCACAATATTCAACGAAGGGGTCGGTCGGCAAGTCTTTAGGTGCGGGGCCAGAAAATTATTCAACTTCCATGGTGTCGCGCGCGGCGACGCGCATTTCTTCCTTCCGCTTTTCCTCGAATCCATTAATGAAAACAACCAAGATACTGAGAAATAGGAGAATAAATATCGGGCCGCCAATAAAGTAAAAAGCATCCGGCAGGTCGAACGCAGGGCGCGAAGCGGCTCTGCGGACTTTTGGGCGAAGCTGGCTCTTTGTCGACTCGACGGTGGGTAGGTAGTCGTCGGCGGAAATCCCGTATACTGCCGTCACTTCGGGTTTTATGACGGTATTTACCGTTGGCTCAGTAGAGAGCTTGGCTGTACTCTCAAGCTCCTGCGCACCGGCTGCATACGGAAACAGAAACACAGTCGCTACGATGGAAAACATAAAGATTACTTTTTTCATAGTTCATCCGCCCTTGAACCCCTACATGAACGGCATAAATGTAGCACAATTCGATTAGGGTGGAATTTAAAACTACGGTTTAATTGAAATTCAGTCGGTCTATCAGGCTTTATGATTGCACTGATTTGGTCGATTAGGCATAAATGTGACTTTGCTTTAAACTGAAGGAAAATACGATGGCAAAGCCAATTTACGCAGGCTCCTACAACAACCGTGGTCGCGGGCGGGGCAAGATGATTTTCACCATTATTGTTCTCTTGCAGCTGCTAGGTGTAGGTGCATATCTTTATTATAAATCGGATAATCCCAAAGAGGACACATCTAAGGCGGCCTCTGCGCCGGATAGTCTGGCTCCCGCTCCAGCCAGTATGGCTCTGGCAACGATGCCCGCCGTCCCAACTTATACCCCGGAATCCCAATCCCTGATTGCAGATGCCCGTGCGGCCATCGATGCTGGGCAATTGACCGATGCACAGGCCACGCTGAATAAGATCGTCGCCACCACCCCTTACCCCGAAGCCATTGAACTATTGGGCTCGGTCAACATAAAACTACTCAAGGCACCACTGATGATGCCCGGAAAGGAATACTATGTAATCCAACCCGGCGACTACCTCCAGAAAATCGCAAGGAAATACAACACCACGATCCCCCTACTCAAAACGATGAACGGGCTTGAGTCCGACACGATTCGATCGGGTAGCCGGTTGCTTGTCTTTAATGGGAACTTTTCCATTCGTGTCTCTAAGCACCGGAATGAGCTCGACCTGTTGCTCGGCAACCAGGTGTTCAAGCGCTACAGCGTTGGAACCGGAAAGTTCGGCAAGACCCCTGCCGTTGAATTCACGATCATCGACAAGATTATCGAACCCCCTTGGACGCGGCCTTCCGACAATCGGCAGATTGAGTACGGCGATCCCGAAAACGTGTTGGGCTCTCGCTGGATGGCCATCAAGTCCAACGACCACCCTGAACTGACTGGGTTCGGCATTCACGGAACCTGGGAGCGCGACAGCATCGGCCAGCAATCCAGCGCGGGCTGTATCCGCATGCTCAACGAAGATGTTGAAGAACTCTTTGATCTGGTTCCGCGAAAAACATCCGTTACAATTACCGAATAATCTACCGAGTAAGGAGTATTGCATGAGCGCACAAATTGCCCTGCCTTTCGAAGCACCCATCGCTGAATTGGAAACCAAACTCCACGAGCTTGAGTCGTTTAGCAATGAACAAGACATCGATGTTTCCCACGAAATCAGCCGTATGAAAGAAAAAATCGAACAGACCCGCACGGATATTTACGAAAATCTTTCGGCTTGGCAAAAAGTGCAGGTGGCGCGCCATCCGGACCGCCCCTATACCATGGACTATATCAATGCCATGACCACCGACTTTATCGAAATCCACGGCGATCGAATCCACCGCGACGACCGTGCCATTATTGGCGGTTTCGCTAAGATCGACGGGAAGAAGATCATGATTCTGGGCTCGCAGAAAGGCCGCGACACCAAATCGAACGTCGAATGTAATTTTGGCTGCGCCCATCCTGAAGGCTATCGGAAGGCGTTGCGTCTGATGAAACTGGCCGACAAATTTGGCGTGCCGATCGTCTCCCTTATCGACACCAAAGGTGCCTACGCCGGACTTGAATCCGAAGAACGCCATATTGCCGAAGCCATCGCCGTCAATTTGCGCGAGTGTTTCAATATCAAAGTGCCGATCGTCTGTGTGATCATTGGCGAAGGGGGTAGTGGAGGCGCACTGGGCATCGGCATCGGCAATCGCATCCTCATGCTCGAACACG
Organism: Kiritimatiellales bacterium; assembly: GCA_003230915.1. GTDB lineage: Bacteria > Verrucomicrobiota > Kiritimatiellia > Kiritimatiellales > Pontiellaceae > Pontiella. The sequence goes on from QIHI01000096.1 coordinate 7,692, forward strand.
CCTACTATTCCGTTATCTCGCCCGAAGGCTGCGCCGCCATTCTCTGGAAAGACCGTGCCTACTCCGACAAAGCTGCCGAAGCCTTGAAAATCACCGGCCCCGACCTCATTAAGCTCAAGCTTGCCGACGAAGTTATCCCAGAGCCTAAGGGCGGTGCCCATACTAATCTCGTACAAGCGGCGGATAATCTAAAAGTTGCCATACTTCGAAACCTTGGC
>QIHI01000046.1 GCA_003230915.1 Kiritimatiellales bacterium
AACTATTAATAGTGCCTACAAACCCGGTAAGGTCGTGTTGTTCAAGGATCCGGCGAAGGCTGATGCGCTTGCGGAGATTGCCCCGTTCACGAAAGAAAAAGAAATGATGGATGGCAAGGCGACCGTCTATATCTGCCGTAACTTTGTCTGTGAACAACCCATCAATTCGTTAGAAGAGTTGAAGGAACGACTGAAGTAACCTTCCCTCACGGAAGTATAGGCTTCCGTGCCCTCTAGCGAAGTGCTTGGTGGGGCTCGGGCTCATCCTTCCTCATAGGTCATGAGGAAGTTGAAGGCGAGATCGTCTTCGGTGAGTCCATCATACATGACGCTGACGATTTGGTCCGAAGCATCCAGCAGTTCGGTTTCGGTCATCATAAGCTCCAAGCCGATGCTATTGTAGCTAAGGGCTGTGAAGAAAATTCCGAGGCTAATCAAGATGGAGGCCGCGAGGGCAAGTACGGGTTTAAAGGCCAATATTTTAGCCGTTTTTTCTGGGGCCAACCAGCGGGCTTCGCGTTTGACGTTGTTTAATACAGCCGCCGACGGTTCTTCCAAGAATGGGAACGCGTTCTTCGATTCCACCATGGCATGTTGGAATCTACGGCAGGGATCGCAGTCGTGCAGGTGCGTGGCAAGTGCCCCCAGTTGTTCCCTGACGACTTCGCCGGAATCCTGCAATAGGATTAGTTTTTCTGCTTCATTGCATTTCATGACAGCGCCTCCCGCAACTCATCATACTCTTCCTTTAGAATAGAACGCAGCTTGGCCAGTGCATATTGCATCCGAGCCAAACATGTATTAATCGAACATTTCTGGATCTTCGCAATCTCCTTGAAGGAGGTATTGGCGTACATCCGCATCAGGAATACTTCCTTTTGCTCTACCGAGAGCTGCTCTACAGCCCGTTCAATCCGCTCACCAAGCCCGATTCCGCCAACCTCTTCGGCCGGGGAGATACCCGGTGCGGGCAGGCGGTCTTCGAGTATACCCTCTCCATCGCTCCCCGTTGTGGTCTGCATCGAGATATTACGCTTGTTGCGGCGAGCCCGGTCAATCACCAGATTATGTGCAATTCTAAAGAGCCAGTTCAGAAAATTCTTATGGCGGAATTTCGGGATGTTTTTGAGTGCCCTGAACCAGGTTTCTTGAAAGATCTCATCGGTATCTTCGCGGCCTTCCGTCATTTTCAAAATAAAGGAATAGAGTGGTCGTTTGTATTTCTCTACCATCGGTTCCAACGCATTCGCGTCGCCGCCGAGATAGGCCTTTATGCAATCGGTATCCGTTTTATCCATGATGCGTGACGAGTATGTTTGCTCCGTAACCAACCAACGATTTTCGGTAAAATCTATTGCATGAATTCAGAGCGGATTTTTCCGGAGATGGAATCATTTTCAAGCTTTACGCCGAGGCCGCGCTGATCTTCAAGTTCAAGGATGAACCAGTCCGACTGGCCATCGGGATAGTAGTGGATGAGATAAAGGTTCTTATATTTCTCTTCATCCTCAAGCGAGTCCTTTTCAAAATTGGTCACGTCGATCTGCTCGGGCAGGAAGCGGCGAACTTCCTTCTCGATTCCGGCGCGGTCGGAACCCTCGCCGTCATCCACATAGCCGAGTCGTTTGAGCACATCTTGATCCAGCTCGCCGTCGGTTGTGTGGGTGGAAGCTTGCTCCGTGCTACCAAGAAAAATTTCCATCGTCTCGTGGTTGATCACGACGGTCATGGTTTGCTCCCGCATGATCGCCATGCTACGGGCGTAGCGTGTCATACGGTTGACGGTTCGCGCCGCGAGGCGTAGCTTGGTGCCTTTGTATGTATGGGCAAAATAGGGGAGCGCAACCCCTAGTAGGACAAGAGAGATGACCACCACGAGGATGATTTCAATGAGTGTAAAGCCGCCCTTGCCTGTGGATTTTACAAGCACCGATGTTTATTCCCAGTTATTGACCACGGCACCCTTAGGTGAGGTACAGGAGAGGTCGAACGTATGGTTGTTGTGGGATCCCGGCGCAGCATAGGTGAAGGGTTTGTCCCACGGATCGGTTGGAATAGATTTTTTTTCCATGTAGGGTCCACCTTTAGATTCATCGAGCAGTTGGTCGAGGCTTGAAGGATAGTTCCCGTTCATCATTTCAAACTCCTGAACCGCCATACTCAAGGCAACAATATTTGATTTGGCTTGAGAAATTTTGGCTTTCTCGGTTTTTCCTCCCATGCGTGGAATTGCAATTCCCGCTAATATTCCAATGATAACGACCACGAGAATAATTTCGATCAGGGTAAAACCTGACTTTTTATTTAAATGCTTATCACGGTTTTTGTTAGTCATGGGGCATCTCCTTATTTCTGGGTTAAACGTGAAGTGAATCCGTGAGTGTAAGTACGGGTAGTAGTAGGGCAACGGCAATGCCGCCAATGACGATAGCCACAAAAACGATGAGCAGAGGTTCGAGTACGGTAGTGCAGGTTTGAACCAATCGATCCAGCTCGCTGTCATAACGGCGGGTGATGTGTTTCAGCGAGCCGGCCAGATCGCCGGTCTCTTCGCCGACCGCCAGCATATCAATGAGCAGCCGCGGAAAAATCTTACCTTGCGTAAGTGGGCCGGAGAGACTTGAACCATCGGTGACTCGTTCACGCGCCTTACCGATTTCCTCCGAAATGACGATGTTGTTGATGGTCTTCTGCACAATCCCAAGGGCGGGTAACACCGATACGCCATTGTGCAGTAGAGTGCCGAGAGTTCGCGCAAAGTGGGCGTACGCATTGGTCGTGATGATAGCTCCTGCAATGGGGATGCGTAATACGGTTTGGTGCCAGACTTTTTGCCCCTTTCCCTCTTTAATCCATTTCTTGAATAGGATGCTGCCTCCAGCCATTAAGCCGATCAGAATCAGACCATAGTGGGTAATAAAATTACTGATCGCCATAAGCGCAAGCGTAGGGACGGGGAGGGTAGCGCCCATGTCGTCAAAGGTTGCAGCAAACTTGGGGACAATAAAAACCATCAGTCCAATAACTGCTAGTCCACCAACGAGCATAACGATCATAGGATAGCTCAGTGCGGCCATTACTTTCCCGCGAGCTTCCTGTACCCGTTCGTAGTGCACGCAGATATGTTCGAGTGAGGTCGGCAGGTTGCCACTGGCCTCGCCGGCGCGCACAAGATTGATGTAGAGCGTGGAGAAGGTTTCGGGATAGAGCCCCAAGGCATCTGAGAGTGCCGTGCCTTGAATGATCTCGTCGCGCAGGGTCTCCACAATTTTCCCAACGGCACCTTGGTCCTTACGGGCAGCGAGAGTATGCAAGGCACGCCCGATCGTCATTCCGGAGGCCACAAGATCGGACAGTTCGCGCGAAAAGAGCAGGAGTTCCTGCATCTTCATCTTAGGTTTGCGCTGGTAGCCGAGTTCAAAGTTAAAGCGTTTTTTTTCGCCTGAATTTTGATGGACGGTTTTGGTAGTTTCGGTGATGGAAACTGGGATTTGCCCCATCGAATCGATCTGGCGCACCGCGGCCGCACGGTCGCTTGCTTCGAGCACCCCTTCAACCCGTTCGCCCTTCTTTGACCGCCCTATATATTTAAAATGTGCCATGGGAACCCATACCTAACGATACTGACTCAAGAATATTCTCAACGTTCGAAAAAGAATAGTGGATTAATGACTTTTTGAAAGGCAGGAAGGTTGGAATATCAAGCCCGAGGATGAAATTGCTGATGGATGGATTTGAGCCGTTCGGGGTTGACGTGCGTGTAGATCTGGGTCGTCGCGATGTCGGCATGGCCGAGTATTTCCTGAATAACGCGCAGCGGGGCACCGTTTTGCAGTAGATGGCTGGCGAAAGAATGGCGCAGGGTGTGCGGGGTCACATTTTTTAGAATCCCGGCCTTGGTGGTGTACTGCTTGATGATCTGCCACAGCCGTTGTCGGGAGAGTCCGGATTCGCGTTTAGTGACGAATACATTTTGCACATTTAGGTTTTCGCAGAACAGGGGACGCACTTCTCCAAGATAGCGGGTTAGCAAACGAATGGATTCTTCGCCAGTGGGGATAACCCGCTCCTTGCGACCTTTGCCGATGCAGCGGATATAACCGTCGTCGAGGTGTAGATCGAGGAGTTGGAGGTTCGCCAGCTCGGAGACGCGCATGCCGGTGGCATAGAACATTTCCAATATGGCGCGGTCGCGAATGCCAAGCGGCTTGCGCATATCCGGTGCAGTCAGCAGTAAGTCGACCTCTTTTTCCGAAAGCGTGTCCGGCAGGATCTTCCAAAGTTTTGGCGAATCCATCGTATCGGTGACGTTCCGGTCGAGCAGCCCTTCCTGCTGGAGGTAGCGGAAGAAGACTTTGATGGAAACGAGGTGCCGCGAGATCGAATTGGTCGACATCCCTCTGGCCTTCATCGCCATCAGGTGGTCGAGGATTTGCTTACGGCTAACCTGATTGAGAGAGGAAACCCCCTTTTGCGTAAGCTCGCCTAGAAACTGCTTTAGATCCTCTGCATAGGCTTTGCGTGTATTGATGCTCAGTCCGCGTTCTAGCGAGATGTAGTTTAGGAAACTCTCTAGTAATGCATTCATTTAGATCCACAGATTGCACAGATTACGCGGATTAAATCGGTGTAATCTGTGGATAAGGGCATTTAGACTTCCAGTTCTTCGCCGGTGAGGAGCTTGTAGGCTTCGAGGTATTTTTCGCGGCTCTTCATAACGATCTCTTCTGGCAGTTCCGGTGCGGGCGGGGTTTTATCCCAGTCGAGCGTTTCGAGATAGTCGCGTACAAACTGCTTATCGAACGAGAAGGGCGACGAACCGGGTTGGTAGGTGTTGGCCGGCCAGAAGCGCGAGCTGTCGGGCGTGAGTACTTCGTCGATTAAGGTCAGCTCGCCGTCTACCATGCCGAACTCAAATTTGGTATCGGCAATGATGATGCCCTTGGTCAGTGCAAAGTCGGCGGCAGTCTTGTAGAGATTCATGCTGATATCGACCAGTTGATTGCCAATTTCCTCACCGACAATCTCTTTCATTTGATCGGTAGAGATATTTTCGTCGTGGCCTTCATCGGCTTTGGTGGAGGGGGTGAAGATGGGTTCGTCAAGTTTGCCTGCCATTTCATAGCCAGCGCGTAAGGGCATTCCGCCGATGGTGCCGGACTTCTGGTATTCCTTCCAGCCGGAGCCGATGAGATAGCCGCGCACGATGCATTCGACGGGCAGTAGTTCCGCTTTTTTTACCAGCATGGAGCGGCCTCTGAGCAGCTCGGCATGCTTCTGAAGTTCGACGGGAAAGTCGGCTATGTCGGTGGAGATCATGTGGTTCTTGACGACGTCGCCGGTTCGGTCGAACCAGAATTTGGAAATCATGTTGAGTACCTCTCCCTTGTTCGGGATGCCGTTGGGCATGATGCAGTCGAACGCAGAGATACGGTCGGAGGCGATGAACAGATACTGGTCGCCAAGATCGTAGACTTCGCGGACCTTACCGGTCTTGAATTTTTCAATGCCTGGGAGTTCAATTTTTGTGGCTGCGGGGGTCATATTTTTGTCCTTAAGTTAATGGTTTCAAAACGCGCGTAGTCTATACATCACAGCACCATGTCTTCAAGCGATAGCCGACTGATATTTTCGAGCGAGTCGGTCACGGCGTCGGCACCGAGCAGGTAGTTGCGGTCATAGCTGTTGGTTACGGCCAGCACCTTGAGTCCAGCACCCTTCGCCGAGATGATACCGAGCGGGGTATCTTCAATGGCTATGACGGAGGTGGGATCTTCCAATCCCAACTTTTTAAGAGCCAACTTGTAGGGTGCTGGGTCGGGTTTGCTTTTTTTGGTATCTTCGGCCGTAATGATCGCATTAAACGAGTTTCCAATGCCTAGGTTGCTGATGATCGGCAGGATATCCTCTTTCAGAGCTCCGCTACATAAGGCGATGGGAAGTTTGCGAGGGATACTCTTGATTAACTCGACCGCACCCGGTAGCGGGGTGGCTTCGCCGTTACGGATGAGCTGCTGGAAAACCTCTGCCTTTTCGACCATCAGCTTCCGGATATCGCGTGCGTAAATTTTTTCACCCTTAGCCTTGAAGGCTTTCCGAAAGGCATCACGATCATCAAAACCCATATAGGTTTCGCAATATTCCTCCCACGAAAAGCCTTTTCCGAGCGGCTCCAATACGGATTGAAAGGCTTGATGGTGCATCGGCTCGCTATCCACGATAATCCCATCAAAATCAAATATTACGGCATTCAACATTAAAGGTTCTCCAGCAATTGATCGAGGGAGGTAATCACAGCGTTAGGTTGGATTGCAAGGCACCACTCATCATTTTCCCGAAGCCGGAGCGACCGCTGATCCCCGGCGAACAGCACGGTTTGGCATCCCGCCCGCTGGGCGCAATAGACATCGTTCAACATGTCGTTGCCCACATACACGGTTTCGCCCAATTCAATGTTATATTTGTCATGTAGGAATTTCCCGACCTTTGGAAACAGATCATCCGAGGGCTTAGCCTTCAGTTCCTCGAACGACCAGATGCAGCAATCGGGGTCGAAGCCACACTGTTCGACGGTTTTCCCGAAGAAGGCGGAAAAGAGCAGAGGGGTGTAGAACTGTGCGTTCGAAACAATGCCCAGCATGAATCCGCGCTGCGCTAGGGCTTCGATGGTTTCAAGACTTCCGGGCATGGGGAAGACCGGGTTCACACGGCACTCGTATTCTAAGGCCAGGCGACGGGTCTGGCCGAGGTTGATCGTTGTGTTGAACAGCGAAGACAGCACTTTCCCCCAGATACGGACAATCTCCACCTCTGGGAAGTCGATGCCAGCCGCATGCCCCGCTTTGTGCCTTTCCATGATTTCGGTTTTAAGGAGATCTTTTCCAATTCGCCCGGCCTGTTCCAGATCACCCTCGAATCCTGAGGCCGTCAGAGCTTGAGTGAGTGCCTCTGCCGTATCCATTGCTGCGGCGGTTCCCACATCGCCCGATCCCGAAACAAACAACGTTCCGTATACGTCGAAAAGCACCGCCTTCACGTGTTCCAGTTTATTCAGTTCCGGCTCCACGCCGGTTGGGATCGGGGCCAGCGGCGGGCAATTTTTTCGAATAACGGCTTCGAGCATGTTATGTCCTTAAAAGATTAAAGCGTTCAGGGTGTAGGAATTCATCGAGTAGTTCGGTGGCGTTGCCGGAGGTGACTTCACTAGGCAAAGTGGCAGCGAGCTGGTGGTAGATATCGAGCAGTCGCTTGCCGTAGGTTTCAAGGCTGTAGTGATCGACCACAATCTTGCGGTTGTGGCCGATGAGGCGGGAAGCAGGAGGCGGCAATGAGGGGAGAGTGGTGCGGTCTTGTGGATGCTCAGCCAAATGCCGAATCACGTTTCTTTGTAGCGGTTCGTCCAAGATGCCGAAATCTACTTTGCCATCGACGACGAGCGCTGCTTTGGCCTGTTCAAAATATTCCGCCTTCCAGGGTTTGGAATAGCTGGCATAGCTCTGTTTCATCGCGGCCTCCAGTGTATGCAGAAAGGTCGATTCACCGATCCATTCAAGCGGGATGGGCAAGGTGGAATAGAGCATCGAAAGGTCGAGTCCTTCCTCTGTAAAGTCGGTGGTGATTTCGGGAAGATTGCGCCCGATGAGCATTTTGCCTTCTAGCCATGGTTCTAGGAACGTGAGGCCGAATCCTTCAGCAATGCTGGTGCTGATGAGTGCGGTTGCATTTTGCACCAATTCGGCAAAGTCGGTGGT
>QIHI01000043.1 GCA_003230915.1 Kiritimatiellales bacterium
TGACGGTGAGACGGGCGGCCTCGTCTAGAATTTCACGATCCAATGTGGTGTAGTCCCACCACGATGGGGCCACCTGACTGATTGCACGCATGACCTGTCTCCGCTAGTTTGGTTAAAAAGGTTGCCGAGAAGAATGGCCGTTCGTGATAACAAATCAAGAACAATGAAGCAAAAACAGACCGCATTTATTCAAAAACGCCCACCCGAGAATGAAAACAGATGAACAGGGGCTCACGTCTTTGTGGGAAAGCCGCTGGTCACGCCGCTAAAAGGAGGTCAGCCTGCTGGCCAAAACAGTTGTGGTGCGGGGATGTCGCCTCATGCTCTGTGCCGTGCCTTCATGGGGCAAGCCGGACAACAACTCGATCAAAGACGAGCTCGCCGACTTTATATATAGTCAGCTACATCGTTCTCGATCCGAAGCTTCTTGTGGTTCATCCGTTTTAAATCTGGAAGATCGAAGCCTCCATGGCTATTATCGAGGCCTTGACTAACAAGGGTCGGAGGAGGGGGTTATGAGAAAATTTAAAAGGGAATGACAGAGCCTTTTATAGTCGATGTTTTTGTCTTAAGTGATTTATAGATAACAACTTGCTAAATGAAGGAGAGCCGGCGTGAAATAGTACAAAAAAAAGGTTGTAACGGGAGTGGGGCTTTGTTCTACTAGTTGCGTTGGGGTAGGTATGCCCGTCAGAGGGACGGTCAAGAGGGCTCGCAAGAATATTGGATTGGTACAGCGGTGTGTCGCTGAATGGAAAACGTGATGCGTGGCGGTGGAAGAGGAAATAATTAAATGGAGAACCGAACGATGAAGATGAAGTTAATAGGAACGCTTACAGGGGCTGTTATATTAGCAACAGTGCCTGCTCAGGCCGCCAACTGGAGCCTTGCATTAGGGAACTGGACCACTGATGCGGCAGCAGGGTGGGGTACGGAACCTACTGCTGGGGATATTGCCAATATCTTTGGCGGAATCGTGGAAATTACTGCGGGCAATGCGGAAGTCGCTGCCGAGCTCAGGCTTGGAAACGCCGCTGTCGATACCGGTACGCTGAATATGAGCGGCGGAAGCCTGACGCACGCTAACGCCAATGTCGGCTTGGATGGAGTCGGTGTGGTCAATATTACGGGCGGCTTCATCAACTCTGCGTTCAGCGTTGCTATTGGCGGGGGGCCGACGAGCGTCGGCACGGTCACGGTGGATGGTTCCGGCGCAAGCTGGGGAAGCTCCAATGCCCTTTTCGTCGGCAATTTGGGTTCGGGATCGCTGACGATCACCAACGGCGGGTCGTTCAGCAATGTCTTTTCTCAGATAGGTCGCCTCGCCAGTGGAAATGGTTCGGTCACGGTGACCGGTGCCGGTTCAACTTGGGTGCACTCCGGCACCTCTCAGATCGGTGCTACAGGCACGGGCGAAGTGACCATCAGCGATGGAGGCTATGTTTACACACCTGGTACCATCCATGTGGGTGCGAACCCTGGCTCTGACGGAGCGATTACGGTCACGGGTGTCGGTTCGTTGTATGAGTGCGGCTCCAACCTCCTTATCGGTCATAACACCGCGAATGGGGCTCTTTCCATCACAAACGGCGGGTCGGTTACCACGAGCAACGGCAATTTTATTATTGCCAATAGTGTTTCTTCAACGGGAACCGTCACGGTCACGGGTTCGGGGTCATCATTGACCCTCAACGGCAATACGATCATCGGGGCAAACGATGGCGGTCTGGGCATGTTGAATATTGTTAATGGAGGAACGGTTGTAGCTTCCCAATCACCTTTAAGCAGACTAGGCCTCAACGAAGGAACAGTATCGAGCGTCACGGTCGAAGGAAGTGGCTCTAGCTGGGATACAAGCCTGCTTGAGATTGGCTGGAGTGCTACCAATGCCAATGCAATCCTAAGCATCGCCGACGGCGGGCTGGTTCTCAGCACAAATCTTTACATATCGGCTGCTGCAACGAATGCAGTGATCGAGATGGGCGCGGGAGGGATGCTCGCCCTGCTGGGCGACGGTTCCGCCAGTATTGCGGCGTTCCTAGGCCTCCTGCAGAATCGAGTTGATGCCGAAACAAATACCGTTTTCACAACCGATAATATCGATTACTGGAACGGGGTTATTTTTGCGGATCTCAGCGGGGCCGCTCTGGGGGACGATGTTTCCTTGGTTCATCATACGTCTGGAGATCTGGATGGCTATACGTTGCTGACGGTGTTTACCAACGTACTTGAAGTCGGAGATCTTTCCCTTACCATTGACGGTGCCGATGCAATCATCGGTTGGGACGGAACCGTCGGCACTAACTATACGCTCCAATCCGATACAGATCTCGTACTTCCTCCGTCTTGGAGCGACGTGGAAACCGGTATTCCCGGTGTAGCTGGTTCCATGTCCGCCACTTCGACAACCGCTGCGGCGGAATCGTTCTATCGTGTAATCATTGAGTAGAGTTGCGTAGCGATGCACATTGGAGCCTTTGCGGCGGTCATTTTTCCGCTCAGGTTCTTTCGGTGCACGCAAAAAAGCGAGTCCACAGGACTCATTGGGAATCCAATCGGATATCGAAAAGCCGGTTGGAGGAGTGATAAGGAAAAGTAAAACCAAGGAGAACAAGATGAAAATAAAGAGAATACTTACAGTGGCCGTTATATGCTCGGCCGCTTCGATTCAGGCCGCCAACTGGGGTCTTGCTTTAGGAAACTGGACCACTGATGCGGCAGCAGGGTGGGGTACGGAACCTACTGCTGGGGATATTGCCAATATCTTTGCCGGAATCGTGGAAATTACTGCGGGCAATGCGGAAGTCGCTAACGAGCTTAGGCTTGGAAACGCCGCCTCCAATACTGGTACGCTGAATATGAGCGGCGGAAGCCTGACGCACGGTAGTGCCAATGTCGGCTTGAATGGAACCGGTGTGGTCAATATTACGGGCGGCGCCATCACCTCGGCAGGTAGCGTTTCTATTGGCGGGGGAGGAGCAGCCAACGGCACGATCACAGTGGATGGTTCCGGCTCAAGCTGGAGTGCTGGCAATCTCCTTTATGTCGGCTCCGCGGCTACGGGTTCACTGGCGATCAGCAACGGTGGAACGTTCAGCAACACCTTTTCTCATGTAGGCAGAACCGCGACGGGCAACGGCACAGTTACAGTGTCCGGTGCTGGTTCATCTTGGGTGAACAGCAGTGCCGTCCAGATCGGTGCTTCGGGCACCGGCTCTCTGAGCATCAGTGGTGGAGGCCGCGTGGACACCATTGGCACAAGTTTTGTGGGTGCCAATGCTGGCTCTGACGGAACGGTTACCATCTCAGGGGCAGGTTCGATCTGGGAAAGTGCTGGACAGGTTCGTGTCGGCTGGAACGGTACGGGTCTGTTGACCATTGAAGATGGGGGCAGACTGCAGGCGGATTCAGTGTCCATTCAAGGCGGCGGTGCAGCAACCGGAAACATAAACATGGGGATCGGAGGGCTATTGACGCTCGGAACCGCCGCAGGTAGCGATCAATCAGCAGACATTGCGACCTTTTTGGGCAGTACACTCGTTATCGGAACGGACGATATCCGCTACTGGAACGGTGCAAGCTACGTTGATATTACTACCGGTACTGAAGGCGTAGATTACACCTTGACCTACTTTACCACCGGCGCTCTGACCGGTTATACCGAGCTTGAAATTATTCCCGAGCCGGGAACCATGGGCATGCTCATCGTGGGATGCGCTGGCCTTATTGCAGTACGTCGTATGCGTATATAGCAGGCGGTAAATTGCTACTGAGAACAAGGGTGGGGGCTGTAAATCCCTGCCCTTTTTTTAGAAAGAAGATGCTAATATTTAAAACTGGACTATAAAAGATAGGAAGGAAGAAGAATGAAGATGAGCGGAAAAATAGGGTTAATGTGGATGGTGATAGGGGTGTTGTTTGGCGCGAGCCTTTCGGCGGTTTCTGAGAAAACCACTCCGGCAGAACTTACGGTGACGGAACTCCCGCTGGAAGATGTAATCAAAATTGAGGATCAGATTCTGGTTATGTCGGAAAATGTTGAGATCCCTCTGCCGCCGCTGTCTGCAAAAGTAGGAAAGGTTCTTGTATTGCGGTTTCGCGCGGTTTCATACGCTCCCAAGGCTTCTGGCTGGAACTGGAATGCCGGTTTCTTTTTGAACGGAAATCCGCTAGGGCGATATACCTCCTATGGTGAACCTCGTTTGATTGGACGCGAAGCCACCTTTTTTGCCCGGGATCGGGACTGGGAACTGTTGTCCGGATTTATGGTGCGGCTCATGTTTGCACCGGATGCCGATTCGGGTGACCCCATGCTTCCCAGAAATCAGGGAGCCTCCTTTGCGTTTAATGTTTCAGATGTGGCCCGCGGTGTGGATGGCAATATGTTGCGTATTTCCAATCTCCGGCGGACAAAGAGTGCCGACCCCAAAAAGAGCCTGATTGTTACCGACATTGAGATTGGTTGGCTGGATAAAGAGCTATTACCCAAGCCGGAGATTCGCATCCCTGCTCGCGAGTCGATGAAAGAATCGATTTCGGTCGATGGATTGCAACTGACTCAGGGGCTCGCAGGCGGATTTTCTGTGAAGACAGCCGATGGAACCGAGGTGCTGGTTGAAACCACTCTGTCTATGGATCAGGATGCAGAGTCCGTCCTGACTGCCGATGATACACGTTCTTCCCGCGTAAAAGTTTCTATTAAAAAGAGAGCCTCCGGCTATCAGGTTACAGCGGTCTGGCCTAACATGAAGCTCGTCCGGAATCTTCAACTCGAAAATGGCATGCTTTACTGGAAAGAGCGGTGGACAAATACCGGCAGTAAGGCGGTGGCTCTGCCTTATCAACACCGCCTGTTTCTGCGGGATGATCCGGCGATTTTCGGCCTCTGTGGCGATTTTGACAACGGAAATATTTCTTCAGTGACTGGGAACCCCACTCTCTTTCTGAATTCGAGAAAAGCATTAGGGAACGGATTCGGTGTTACGATGGAGAACGACTGGCTTCGTCTGCTATCCAGTCTGCGCCATAGTGGTGGCGTTGGGGAAATCTTTTCTAACACTGCATTTTTACCAGCCGGAGAGAGCATTGATTTTTCCTTGACCGTCTCGCCTGTGGAAGATGGCGGTGGGTATTGGACCTTTATCAACGACGTGCGGAAGCGTTGGGGAGTGAATGGCGGCGTTGCCGAACGACCATTTTTCTGGAACTGGGCTGGAAAAGGAGCGAAAGTAACGACGGAGAAGGATTGGAAAAAAGCGTTTGGGCATCTCGGTCCTGTGGCGGTAGCCGCTTGGCCGTTGAACCAGTTGCACCCTTGGGTGGGGATGGGGTTTGACGTGCAAGTCGTTCTGGACGAGTCGTATAAGAAACTGTCCGGAAAGGCGCCGAAGACCGTTGGGAAAAGCCCTGATCTAGACGTGGATGCTTTTCTAACGTTTACCCACGAGGATAAGTATTGGAAGTATCTGACGGAGTATGTGAAGACGGCTCACCGGGCGGTTCCAGGCATACAAATTATTCAACAGATTCACCCGGGTCTTGATGCATACTATGCCCCGTTGACGGATCGATGGCCCACCAAAACTGCCATGCGGGACGCCGACGGGACTCTGTTCAACAGTTCATACTATTCCCATGCATTCCTTGGAGATTCTGTGAAAAAAGACTGGTTGATGGCCTACAATGTTCCACGTGCGGATTCCGCCAAGTTGAAGGAGCTCTTGCGCATTTCGAACTGGGGCATGGATGAGTGTGGGTTCGACGGCATATATGTCGATGAGTTTAGCTGGGCATATGCTACGCGAGGATACAGCCGCTACGACTATGCACTTCAGGATGGCTATTCGGCGGATTTTGGGGCCGACGGAAATATCATTAGGCAGAAGTCTGATAACGCCTATACCACCGAATCCTCTCAGCTTCAGATGGTGGATGCGGCTAGGCAGCGGAACAAGTTTTTCCTCGGGAACGGGAATGCGACGCTTCGTAGTGTGAATGACCTGCAGGCACTCCGCTTTCATGAGGGGGGCAATGGTGTAGGTGGCTGGAGGAGCGCACATCTGGCTACGGTTCCTCTAATTCTGGGTAACTTCGGGGATCAGGGCAAAACCAGTGAAGGGGTTTTTAAGAGCGTTTTGGCTGTGGTTGAAAACGGATGTATCTATTCTCCCAAGGAGTGTAATCTGGTGCTGAAGGGTTCGGACAACTTTGTCAGCAAGCAGTATCCGATCACGATTCAGGAAATTGGCCCCGGTTTAATCAAGGCCGAGGAGCGCCTAATCACCACACATTCCGGCACATTTGACTGGCCGGGTCGCGAGACCACCGTTGTTCTTTATGCCTACGACAAGAATGGTGATTTGATGGAGCGCGGAAATCTGCCCAGAGTCCAAATCGGGGCCCATCATCCGCTCGCAATCACCGTTCCCCCGGGTGGCATGGTCATTGCGGAAATAGTTGAATAAGAAGATCCATTTGCAGGTTAGTGTAATAGCTTTTCTGTAATTTCAATTTAGCCCTGAGGGCGACAAGCCCGAAGGGGCTTTCAATCCCTCCTTTTAAGGAGGAATTGAAGGTGGCGCATTAGTTCAGTACTTCTTTAATTTCACCACAAAAAAAGAAGGAGCTGAATGAACGACACAGCACGAAGATGATTAATCAACCAGATCATGGAAATTATAGTCGAACCAGGCTGTAGCGGACTGGATCAGGCGATGAAGGAAGGTGGGAAGATCAGCGAAAAGGGTTTTAATAAAGTGGTTGCAGGGAAAACGCATTTCGTGTACTCAGTCTGTAAGGTAGGTTTTACTGAGAATGGGCTGCGAGGAGTCGGCGGCATGCACAAAAGGAGAAAAGAAAAATGAGAGACAAGCTAAGCGGAATGATTGCGGGTTTTGTTTTATTATCGGCGACGTTTACTCAGGCGGCGAATTGGGGGGCAGCTTCAGGCGACTGGACGGCCGATAATATAAATTGGACTGGCGGTGGCGAGCCTGGTTCCGGGGACATTGCCAACATCTTCCAAGGAAGCGTTACGATTTCGACTGGCAATAGCGAACTCGCTAACGAGCTCAGGCTTGGCAATACGGTCGGGGGTAACCCGATCCTCAATGTAACCGGCGGAAGCCTGACGCACAATGCCGCCAATGTCGGTTTCAGTGACGCTGGCACAGTGAATATTACGGGCGGTTCAATCAGTTCTTCGAGCATTCTCGTTAATGCAGGAGGTGTGATTACCGTGAGTGGCGCCGGCTCGTCGTGGACGAGCGGCTCGTTGCTTTACGTCGGAAACAGTACGGAGGGCACGCTGAACATCACAGGCGGCGGCACGGTGAGTAATACCTTTGCCCATGTAGGCCGCCTCGCCGGAGGCAGTGGTTCGATCACGGTTTCGGGAAGCGGATCGACTTGGGTGAACAGCAGCAGTTCCTGCCAGATCGGTGCCACGGGTACCGGCGATCTGAGTATTACTGCTGGAGGCAGCGTGAGCACCATTGGGACAAGCTTTGTGGGTGCCAACGCGGGCGGAGTCGGAACGGTTACCGTCTCAGGGGCGGGTTCGATCTGGGAGAATA
>QIHI01000014.1 GCA_003230915.1 Kiritimatiellales bacterium
TTCAGCGCCGGCGTGAAGACCTATACGATCATAGTGAACGTATCCACCCAGCCAGAGGCACAGCTCAAGCCCGGAATGTCAGCCACGGTTGAGATTATTACCGATCAGTTGCGCGATGTTCTGTATGCCCCGATTCAATCGGTGGTGTCCGAAAAGGAGAAGCATTTCGTCTATGTGGTCAAGCGCGGGCGTAAGGCGTTGCAAGAGGTCGAAATTGGAAAATACAATACGCACAACATTGAAATTATTTATGGATTGAAAGAAGACGAAAAGTTGTTGCTCTATGCCGAGGTTGCGCTGGAAGCGGATGCAAAGCTGAAGAAAAGTCCACTTGCCGAGGAATCGAAAAACGCAAAAAAACAGGGACAAGAATGAGAGTACCGATCGTCGAACTCAAAGGAGCCTCCAAAGAGTATGTGAATGGCTCGTTGCGGGTGACGGCTTTGCGGGAGATCGATTTACAGATATTCCCGGGAGAATATGCCGTGATCATGGGAGCATCCGGTTCAGGCAAGTCGACCTTGCTTAATCTGCTCGGTTGCCTCGATCATCTTTCCAAGGGCGACTATCTGCTCGGCGGCGAAAATATTTCGCAGTTTTCCGATGACCAACTTTCAGATATTCGTTCGCGGCGCATAGGTTTCATTTTCCAATCCTATAACTTGATTCCACAGCTCAACGTGCTCGAAAACATCGAAGTTCCGCTATTCTATCAGGGGGTATCCGAGGCCGAGGCCGCCGAGCGGGCGGGGGCGTTGGCGGAACGCATGGGCTTGGCCGATCGGTTGAAGCATAAGCCGATGGAACTTTCCGGCGGCCAACAGCAGCGCGTCGCCATTGCTCGGTCGCTGGTCTGCGACCCCATTCTGATGCTCGCCGATGAACCCACAGGTAACCTTGACTCCAAGACCGGCAACGAAATTCTTGAACTGATCGACGAACTTAACGCCGAAGGAAAAACCATCGTGATGGTAACGCACGATGACGACATTGCGCACCGGGCCCAGCGGGTGGTCTGTTTTCGAGACGGGGAAATTATTTCCAACGATTGGAACGGAGCGTCCGCGCCATGACCACCCTGCCGCTAATACGGATGGTGAAACTGGCGGTAAAGAACCTCAGCCAGTACAAGCTGCGCGCCGGGCTTACGATGCTTGGCATCATCTTCGGGGTTTGTTCGGTCGTGGCCATGCTCAGCGTGGGCGAAGGCGCCAATCGAGAGATCCAAGAAAAGATTCAGCGTATGGGAAGCAATAACATTCTCATCAAGAGCGTCAAGGTACCCAAGGATGAAACCTCGACCGAAACCTCGCGGAGCATGATCGCCTCATACGGTCTGACCTATAAGGATGCCCAACAGTTTTCCCAGTATATTCCGAATCTCAAAGCAAGCACACCGATGAAGGTGCTGCGTTACGATGTCCAGTATAAGGCGCGTAAGCTCCAGACGGACGTGATTGCCACGACTCCATGGTTCCTGCGCGTGCAGCACTACCGCATGATGCGTGGCCGGTTCCTCACGAGCTCCGATATGGAGTTCGGCTCTCCGGTTTGCGTGATCGGCTCCCGGCTGGCGCGTATTCTTTTTGCGGGCTACGACCCCATCGGAAAAACGTTGAACATCGACCACGATGCCTACACCGTGGTCGGCATCGTGGGCGATATTGCCCAGGGCGAGTTGCCTCCGCAGGGCGAACTGTGGCTCGAAGGCGAAAATCAAAATGTCTATATTCCGCTGCGCACCTACCTCAACAAGCGCGGGGATCTCTTCGCTCAATGGTCAGAAGGCGGCGGCACGTTCGAGAAGATCGAACTTCACGAACTCATCCTCACGATCGATAAACAAGAAAACGTCATTCGCGCGGTCGATACCGCCCGCCGCATCCTGCGCAAAAACCACAAGGTCGAGGACTACAGCATCGTTGTTCCATTCGAGCTCATCCGGCAGGCACGCGAAACTCGCCGCCTGTTCAATATTGTGCTCGGCTCCATTGCGGCCATCTCGCTGATCGTCGGCGGAATCGGCATCATGAACATTATGCTGGCCACCGTCAGCGAGCGCACCCGCGAGATCGGCATTCGCCGCGCGCTCGGCGCCCGCCGTCAGGATATCGTGATGCAGTTCCTGATGGAGACCCTCATTCTCTCGCTCTCCGGCGGTATGATCGGTTTGGTGTTCGGAGCACTTATTCCGCTCATGATTACCGCTGTAACCGGCGTTCAAACCGTGCTGACCTTTTCATCCTTTGCGATAGCCTTCACGGTCTCGGTCACGGTTTCGGTGGTCTTTGGAATCTATCCCGCCCACCGTGCTGCGCAGATGGATCCCATCGAAGCCCTTCGCCACGAATAAGGAAATCATTTTGGAAAGCTTTAGAACGTGGCTAGCGGAGACCGCCCGGGAGATAGGAGCCCACTCGGCGGCGTGCATCCGGATGGATAATCCGGTGCTGCAGCGCAGCATCGAGGAAAACAATATTCGCGTTTCCGGTTGGTTGAAAAAACAGCGGCATGGTGAGATGGACTATCTTGAGCGTATGTTTGCTAATAAATCGAATCCAAGAAAAACCTTTCCGGCGGCTCAATCGGCGGTCGTGCTTTGCTTTACCAATCAGTGGGGCGACCCGGCGGCGATGCACCCTTTTCCAACGCCTAAAGACGGCGCGTTGCTCGGTTATATTTCGGCCTATGCGAAGGAAATCGATTACCACCATAAGGGCCAGGCGATGTTGGAAAAACTACGAAACCGACTAGGCCAAGAAATCCAAGCCGAGGCCGCAGTGGATACGAAGGCGGTTTACGAACGCTTGTTCGCCACGGTCGGTGGACTGGGCATTGTGGGTGGAAACGATCTACTCCGGGTACCTGGGCGCACAAATGTGCGTGTATTTATTGGTTGCCTGTTTGTGGATGTCGAGCTGCCGGAGGTCATTCACGAACCCAAGATGCCGTTTTCGTGCGATGACTGTTTGGCCTGCATTAAGCACTGTCCGACGGGTGCAATTGAGTTTGGCCAAACCATCGATGCTCGCAAATGTATTAGTTACCTCACGATCGAAAAACGGAGTCTGCTGAATCGTGCCGAAGGGGCGATGATCGAAGAGTGGCTGTTTGGCTGCGATTGGTGCACGGTGGTTTGCCCGCCGCGAGATAAAATCGACACGCGTATTCCGGTGGATCTAGAATGGCTGTTGAAAACTCCGGCCGGAGAGCTTCGTCGCCTTATTAAAGGTAATGCCACGGCCTATGCCGGTGTGACGCAGTTGCGGAAAAACGCGGTGGTTGTTTTGAAAAAAATGAAGGATCCCCGAGCGGAAGAGTTGCTGGGTTGGGTTCGTAAAAACAACGGGAGCGACTTGATTCGCCAGCAGATTGATCTATGGTGATCCGCTTTTGAAGGAGAAAGAGATGGCTGGATGGATAGGCGCGATTTGGGGTGTGTTGGGAATAAGCCTTTTGTTTGGCAATGGGCTGTGTCGTCTCTATCCCTACGCACAGGAGCTATGCGGGATGAATTTTGCCTGGTATCACTGGAGTTCCTTGGCCGCGAGCCTAATCCTCATGGGGTATGCCGAGGGCTACAAAGGCTTCCATCTCAAGTTTTCGCCGCGCGTCGCCGCCCGTGCATTGTATTTAAAACAGAATCCGACGGTGGCTCGCGTCTTGTTTGCGCCGCTCTTTTGCATGGGGTTCTTCCATGCAACCCGCAAACGAAAGATCGCCTCCTATTGCCTAATGCTTATGATCGTCATGCTTATTATCCTTGTGCGGCAGTTGGCTCAACCTTGGCGTGGCATCGTCGATGCCGGGGTCGTGCTCGGACTGGGCTGGGGCTTGGTTTCGATTTGGATATTTGTGTTCCAGGCCTTCTTCGGTAAAGGGTTCGATGTTTCGCCCGAAACTCCGAGAAATTAGACCCTTTAACGATTAAAGCGCCGGGCCTTTTTTTGGTTTTGGACGTTGCCTAGCGGATGGGCTTCCGCTAGGTTTTCCGCTTGTTTTTCTGGGGAGAGAAAGGGATTTAAACCCACGATACCCATTATAAACGGAGTGTTTGATGAGAAAGAAGATTATTGCCGGAAACTGGAAAATGAACAAGACCGTTGAGGAAGCCGTCGAGCTGGCCAACGCCATCAGGCTTGAACTGGCCGACTGTACGGAAGTCGATGTGGTGCTATGCCCTCCCTTCACGGCTCTTAAAGCAGTGAGCGACGTGATTTCCGAGACCCTCATTCATGTTGGCTCGCAGAACATGAGTTCCGAGGACGAAGGCGCCTATACGGGAGAAATTTCCCACACGATGCTCAAAGAACTGTTCGTTCGCTACGTCATCCTTGGCCACAGCGAGCGCCGCGAATACTACAAGGAAACCGATGTATGGATTAACAAGAAGGTCAAGAAGGCACTCGAAAAGCACCTGCGCCCGATCCTCTGCGTTGGCGAAAAACTTGAAGACCGCGAGTCCGGCAACACAGAGACCGTGGTTAAAATGCAGATCCGCGCAGGGCTGAAGGATATCCCTGCGGCGGCCTACACCGAACTAGTGATTGCCTACGAACCCGTCTGGGCCATCGGCACCGGAAAAGTGGCCACTGCTGCTCAAGCTCAGGAAGTACATGCCTTCATCCGCGGGATCGTCAAGGACATGGTCGGTGCGGAAGCGGCGGATGCCGTGCGTATTCAATATGGCGGAAGCATGAAGCCGGACAACGCGGCGGAACTGCTAGCCCAGCCTGATATCGACGGAGGCCTGATCGGCGGTGCGGCTCTCGATGCCGTATCGTTTGCCGGCATTGTCAACGCCGGTATCTAATCAACTAAAAGGAACGGAATATGATTTTTCTAAAAGCATTGTTTATTGTAGTGGAGGTGCTCTCGTGCCTGTTGCTCATTGGTCTTATCCTGTTGCAGAAATCCAAGAGCGAAGGCCTA
Source organism: Kiritimatiellales bacterium (assembly GCA_003230915.1). Taxonomy (GTDB): domain Bacteria; phylum Verrucomicrobiota; class Kiritimatiellia; order Kiritimatiellales; family Pontiellaceae; genus Pontiella. The sequence goes on from QIHI01000014.1 coordinate 4,933, forward strand.
GGTTTGGCCTTCGGTGCCGGGGCAGGGGAGTCGCTCTTCGGCGGACGCGCGGGCAATGTCTTGAGTAAGGCGACGGTGGTGGTTGGAATCGCCTTCCTAGCCAACACCTTGGTTCTCGGTGTGTTGTTTGCGCAGAAGGACAAGACACTGATGGAACAGGCTCCGATTCCGTTGGCTCAGCCCACGGCTATGGAAGCTCAGCCCAGTGATGCAATGGATTTTTCCGCACCGATGGGGGTAGCTACAGACGCTGTGAAAACCCCTGTTGTCCCTGATAGGGCCGCTGAAGCCCAGGAAGAAATATAGCCCGAAGCTACATTCTCTGAATGAGGTTCCGGTTCCCAATTCGACGACTCCCCAAGGCCACACGGTTGGCCGTTTTGGGGAGTCTTCTCGTTTCTGGATGCGGCGATGGGAAAACAAGTGCCAGTTCCGAGGGTTCCGAATCGGTCATCTACAGCCAAACATCGCGCATCCGCGGGCTCGATCCAGCATCGGCGGGCGAGGTCTCCTCGTCGATGGCCATTGCACGCATCTACGAAGGCCTGCTTGAATACGACTATCTCGCGAGACCCTACAAGGTGAAACCGTTGCTCGCGGAATCTATGCCTGCCATTTCCGAGGATGGCCTGACTTATACCTTCACCATCCGGAAAGGAATTTTTTTTCAAGACGACCCCTGCTTTGCCGAAGGAATGGGTCGAGAACTCACCGCCGAGGATTTTGTCTACTCCATCAAGCGTGTGGCCGATGTGAAAAATGCATCGTCTGGGTTCTGGGCTTTCAATAATCGAATCAAGGGCATCAACGATTTTCACGAAGCGTCCAAAGGCTCCGAACCAACCGATTATGATAGGCTCGTCGAAGGTCTTATCGCTCTGGACAACCGCACCTTAAAAATCCGATTGACCGAACCTTATCCGCAACTGCTCTATATTCTGGCCATGCACTACAGCTTTGCTGTACCTCGCGAAGCCGTCGAATTCTATGGCAAAAATATCGTCAACCATCCCGTAGGCACCGGCCCCTATATACTGGTCGAATGGCTGCGGAACTCGCGCATTGAATTTGCACGAAACCCGAAGTGGGCAGCAACGGGCCGTGTGGAAACCTATCCAGTCACGGGAACTGCAGCGCAGGAGGCCATGGGACTCTTAAAGAATGCCGGGGAGCAGCTTCCTTTCATTGATCGTGTCGTGCAGTATGTCATCGACGATGCCTCCACAGCTTGGATGATGTTTCTTTCAGGGCAGTTGAGTCTGTCAGCGATTTCGCGCGACAACTGGGATGCGATCATTTCGGGAGATAAAAAACTGAATGATTCACTCTCTAAACGTGGGGTCGATCTCATCTCCTCGCCGACGCTCAACCTCTATTACATCGGCTTTAATTGGGACGATCCAGTGGTGGGATCGAGTGCTGATCCGGAACAGGATCGGCGCAACCGTAAGTTACGGCAGGCACTCAGTTGCGCCTATAACTTCGACCAGATGAACCAATTTCTGAACCATCGTCTGTATCCAATTTCGGGACCGATTCCCAAGCCGCTTGCCGGAAGTTTGAAGGAATCTTCGCCATACAGTTTCAACCTTGAAAAGGCCAGAGCATTGCTGGTGGAAGCGGGTTATCCAGAAGGAATCGATCAAAAAACGGGCCGTCGGCTGGAACTATCTATCGAATTGGGCAGTGCAGCGGCAAACACGCGCCAGTCGATGGAATTGATGGCGGACATGTATCAAAAGATCGGAATTGTCCTGAAGGCTTCTTATAACACCTGGCCAGCCTTTATCGAAAAGATGAATCGTCGGCAGGCTCAAATATTCCAGCTCGGTTGGGTGGCTGACTACCCCGATGCAGAAAATTTTCTTCAGCTTTTCTATAGTAAAAATGAGTCTCCGGGACCCAACCACGCCAACTACCGTAATGCCAAAATCGACCGACTCTATGAATCCGCTCGCACCATGCAGGATTCTCCGTCGCGTACGGAGAAATATGAAACTATGGCGGGCATTATTGTTGAGGACTGTCCCTGGATTTTCATGTACCAACCGATGAGCTTTGCGCTCAAGCATAACTGGGTTGAAAACTATTTTCCCCACGATTTTCCGTATGGAATGGGAAAATACTACCGCGTCAACCCTGCGGTTTGGCAGGACTGGAAACGTGAAAATTCCGAACAAAAATTAAATATATCGGGGCGGGAATGACGGTTCGGAGGAATAGATTTTTGATTGCGGGGTTTCGATTTTCGAAGGTTGAGCCTACGAAACGTTCTGTTTTTGAGAATCACCGCCGCTCGAGCTCCGCAAATCAGCAATGGGGGGTCTCATGCTGAAATATATCCTCAAGCGAATGGTGCAGATGGTGCCGACGGTGGCCGGCGTCATTCTATTGACGTTTATTCTATTTAACATTGTGCCGAACGATCTTGCTGCAATTGCGCTGGGAAAGAATGTCACACTGGAGATGCTCGAAAATTTTGACGAACAGCGCGGGCTGAATAAACCGCTTTTCTTCGGTACCCGGACAACCTCTCGTGCCTACACGGATCAGGATTTCTCGGATGGGGCAGGGCGCTGGCGGAACTGGAGTAATGCCGTCTATTCTGCCAAGACCGCAACCATCGTTATTCA
>QIHI01000120.1 GCA_003230915.1 Kiritimatiellales bacterium
AGGCCCCTACCGTCAGCCAGCTGAGCGATTCCGGATGGTACGCCATTGAGACCGTCGTCGACGAACCCGTTGTCCGCGATATCATTCCACAGCTCAAAGAAAACGGAGCCGAAGGAATCATTGAAATTAGCTTGAATAAAGTGGTCGCGTAAGTAGATTAACCGCCCCTTAAAGAAGAAAACCGGAGAGAAACATGGGAACCATCAAGAAATGGCGTAAGAAAAAAATGTCGAACCACAAGCGTCGCAAGCGTCGTCGTGCGGATCGTCACAAAAAGAAATAGGTATTAATCGCCTAACTGATTTCAAGGCTGAAGCCCTCGAGCTTCGGCCTTGCTTTGTTTAGATCCAAAGCGTAGCACCGGATTCCAGTCCGGTGTACCTGCACGAACGGAGTTTTCCGTATTGGAATGACGGAGCTACGTGATGACGGAACCCTGCGGAACGAGATGGCCGTTGAGAAAGGATGCTGTGGGCATTCTTTTTTTTCCGGCCGGTTGGATCTCTTCTAAGCGCAATGCGCCGTCGCTCGTCGCCACGAGCAGGTGATCGTCCAGAATCTCGCCGGGAGCACCACTCCCCTCCTCTAGCTCGGCACGCCAGACTTTCACCATTTCACCATCGGGTAGCTTGCACGTGCTTCCGGGCCAAGGATCGAAGGCGCGAATGCGGTTGCGGATGATGGCCGCCGGAAGCGACCAATCGATTCCCCCATCCTCCTTGGCCAATTTACGAGCCTCCACGACTTTCGATTCATCCTGCACAGTACGTGAGGTTGTTCCGGCGCAAATATCGACGAGGGTCTTGAGCAACAGCTCCGCGCCGAACACCGCCAGCTTGTCGTGCAATAAATTCGAGGTATCGTCGTCGGCAATCGGATGCCTTTCCTGCCGGAGAATATCGCCAGCATCCATTTTTTGAGCAAGGCGAATGATGCTTACCCCGGTGATGTGGTCGCCGTTGGCAATGGCCCATTGGATGGGGGCGGAGCCACGGTATTTTGGAAGTAGTGAGGGGTGGACATTAATCGCTTCGTGTGTCGCGAGATGGATGATGCGTGATGGAATATATTGACCATAGGCCACGACCACAAATAGATCGGGCTTCAAGGCGGCCAGTTCGGCTACTGACTCAGGGGATCCCACCTTTTCTGGCACCATAACATTCAGATTGCGACTTTCGGCAAAGGCCTTGAGAGGACACGCCGTGGGTAAGCGCTTGCGACCGGCAGGACGATCGGGCTGGGAAACCACACCAACGACCTCGTCGAGACCAGCTGCCAAAATCGCACTAAGTGAAGGCACCGCCAGCTCGGCAGAGCCCATGAATACAATGCGCACGGGAAATCTCCTATTGTTGCGCGGGAGTGGCGGCCTCTCTAGTCGACCAGCGGTTGCGGTCGGACAAGAAAATTTGATCTTGGCGATTGAGCGATACCGCCTGTTTCAACGGGAAGTCCAGCGGGGTTCGGCCACTAATAACAGGGAGCCAGCTTTTTTCCGGGCCGTCGAGCAACTGTTTCACAAACGGCTTGTTCTTGGTGATGGTGGTGATGTACATGCCGCTGATATATTGTTTGTAGTCGTTGATTTCATAGAAATCATCGATGTCCTTTGGCAAGAGGATAGATATGCGATCGCCGTACCAAGCGGTGGCCCAGGGCATGTCGGTACATAGCACCTCTCGTTCGGTTAGCATATCGGTTACGTTTTTGATGATCGGCGCATAGTATGGTGGGTATGTCGACTTTGCATGCGGCGGCAGGATGGTGAGCAGCATCGGTATCATGGACAGAACCACGATCAGACACTTCAACCCGGTCCTATAGAGCCTCACTCCAAGATCGAGGCGGTCGATCAGGATGTAGAAGAAGGCGAGGCCGTAGAGAATAATGAAAGGCCAGAAGACGTGAAACATGTGGATCGACGATTCCGAGAAGAAACCGGCAATGAATACCATGAGTAATAACGACAGCCCCAAGCCCCACCGTAGATAGTTCACCTGCGGGCGGACAAAATGATAGAAAAAGGTAGTCATGAACAGTGCCATCAGCACGCCCCCCCCCAGGCCGGGAATCACTGAATTATATTTTCCCGAATAGTTCCGTACCCACTTTTCTTTCATGTTTGAAGTGAATTGTGTGATGGTAAATTCCGGATGGAGCTCTCGGTCGAACGCATTGTCTGGATACATAGAGGTTTCGGCGATAGCCGTGTGACCTGCCATGCCCAGAAGATTCCCGCTGACGGTGTAATTGCGATACAGCCAAGGGGAAATCATTACCAGAACCAGTAAGGTAAAGACCAAGGCATAGCGCGTTCCGCCTCGGAAGCGACCGGCCATCAGCCACGCAAATAATGCAATACCCGGAACAGCGGTAATGGCTATATAGCGGGTCAAGAAAGCGATGGCCGAAAAGATTACTGAAAACACGAAGGGGAGCGCCCACGCTAACGTAGAATCTCTGTCGCGGCGGTTGAGCATGGCAATAACCATTAGATGGAACGATGCGACCACAAAGAAGCCTGCCATCGGAATATTGATCCCCAAAATACTATTCGCCCAAGCGAGGTTGCTGAGATAGTAGATCGTCATGCCCAAAAAACCGATCTCGCGCGAAAACAACCTCTTACCCAACAGAAATACGATTAATCCAGTGAGGATGGTAAACAGATGGTTGACAGGAAGAATGACCCATTGTTCGGCGGGCAGTGAGGTGGCACGCGTACCTTCTGGAAGGTGGAACGGATCGACCCCGATTAATTCGAAAATCTTAAAGCCCGTCGCCAGAACCGCCGGATAGGCGGGCGGGTGGTAGAGGTCGGGATGGTCGCTGATCCGAGCATTTTCGCCGGGGTTGCGCTCGCTCATCTTCCACATCGTGACCGGCCGAATATTCTTGGTGACCATCCCTCCGCTGATCGACATATTCCGGCCGAGCTGGGCATAATCCATGGCCTCCTCGCTGTTCAACCCGCGGAATTGTGTTGCCGTATAGAGCATCACAATCACCAGTAGGAACAGTATATACAGCACCACCTGAATAATCTTGAGGCCGGCGCCCGTATCGATGCTGTAAACAATATCGTGAAGAGTAGATTCAAAAGACCTGTTATCGTGCGCCATGCTTCATCCCAATCCTTTGTTTTCGAAAAACTGAAAGACCAGTATCCATACAACCTTTCGGAATACAAGTTTCCAACCGTGGGAAATCAAGCCCAATTCAAACCGTTGTTGAAAAATGCTCGAAGGCTTTGCGCTCCAGAATTTGCACCTCTTTATCCCGTTTCAGCTTCAATATCTCAACCTCTTCTGTGATTTCCCCGATAGCTACAAGCTTATTTCCAAATCGCTCCTGCCATCGGCCACAGAGATCACCTGCATTCTCCGGCGGCACGGTGAAGAGCAACTCAAAATCCTCTCCGTCGTGCAGTGCCTGTTCAAGCGATCCGTTCCTCGGGATTTTATCGGCATCCAATACTGCGCCCACCCTGCTCTGCTTGAGAATATGTCGCAGATCGGTGGCCAATCCGTCACTGATATCCAACATCGCGGTCACCCACTCGGTTTGGCGTAAAAAAATGCCCTCTTCAATTCGTGGCACAAAATCGAGATGTTTCCCTGCGATACTGCAACCCAGCGAGCCAGTCGTGAAGATGCAATCACCGGGCCGCGCCCCCGAACGTAGCAACGCTGTGCCTGAAGGAACCGTTCCCGTGCCGAAAACGTGCAGTTCAAGACACGACCCCTGCGCCAGATCGCCACCAATAATGGTTGCACCAAATCGATGGCAAAGCGCATTCATACCAACATAGATTCTTTCTAGAGCGTAGACGTCCTGTTCCAGCGGCGCGACCACATTGACCAATAACCACTGCGGCCGCGCGCCCATCGCGGCAATATCGCTTAGCACACGCCCGACCGCTTTGTGGCCGATTCGTTCCGGCTTTTCACCAGATTTAAAATGAACGTTTTCTATGATCGGATCGGTGGTGAAAATTTGATCGTTTCCTGTTCCAGGAAGTTCGGTCACAGCACAATCATCACCCGCTCCGGTTCGTAGTTGTGGATGCCCGCCGAGCAGGGCGGTCAACCGCCGAATCGTCTCGTGTTCGCCGATTTCCTGTAGTTTTTCCATGCGCGGATGATTCACTTTTTGGCTCGCTGAAACAACTCCTCGCGGCTAAAACCTGTATTCATGATCAAACATACCCTACTCACTATTCTTACCGTTGCTCTCTTACCTTTCACGTTACTTGCCGAAAAAGAGCGCCCGAAGATGGGCCTCGTGCTCGGCGGAGGCGGTGCGCTGGGCTTTGCACATGTCGGAGTTTTAAAGGAACTTGAGGCCCTTCAAATCCCGATCGACTATATCGGCGGAACCAGCATGGGGGCCATTGTTGCGGGCATGTACGCCTCCGGCATGTCGCCCGATGAAATCGAGCAACAGTTTACCACGCTGGACTGGTGGGAGGTGCTCAAAGATCGTTCATCCTATCAATTTCTCGACTATCGGCGAAAACTCGACGACCAGCGTTTCATGGGTCTGGAATTCGGTCTGAAGAACTGGAAAATCCTGTATCCACCAGGCATGGCCTATGGTCAAAAGCTTAACAATGTGCTCGAAGCCTTCTGCATCAACAGCGTAGGCATCAGCGACTTCAACCAGTTAAACATACCCTACCGCGCCGTGGCCACCGACCTTCGCAGCGGAACGTCGGTTGCACTCGGCTCCGGAAATCTCGCCTTGGCCATGCGGGCAAGCATGGCCGTGCCGGGTGCTTTTACCCCGGTGCGCATGAACGGCATGGTGCTGGTGGATGGCGGCATTCTTAACAACATTCCAGTAGAGGTCGTTAAGGGAATGGGCGCCGATATTATTATTGCCGTTGATGTTGGCGCTACTGCCGCCGCTACGAGCGCTGAGGCCGACTTTCACTCTCTGGGGGAGGTGGTCGGGCGCACGTATAACCTCATGCAACGCCCCGACCAAGAGAAACAACTCGCGCTCGCCGATGTCGTGATTACCCCCGCTCTTCCGGATTTATCACCATCCCAATTCCACAAAGTACAGGAACTTATTCCACCGGGACAAAAAGCCACAAGACAACTACGGAAACAGCTGACCCAATACTCCGTTGACCTTAAAACCTTTCAAGCCTTTTTAAAAAGACAGCGCCTTCAGCACACCAAAGAAATACAGATTACTGACATCAAGATCACCGGAAATAAAGCGGTTTCCGAAACCGTAATTCGCAACCGCATAAAAATCGAAGAGGGGCCGTTTCTGCTAAGCACAGTCCGTGAGGATCTCAGCCGTATCCATGGCATGGGCGATTTTCAAACCGTTACCGGCCATCTCACCTCTACCGCCGGAGGATATGCGTTAGAATACAAAACCGCCGAAAAATTCTGGGGGCCAGCATACCTACATTTGGGCACCAAAGTAGAAGTCACCACTGACGCAACCGCCCTCTGGAGCTTCCTGCTCAACTATACCCGTACACAAATCAATCCTTTAGGAGGTGAAATTCAGATCGATTTAGAAGGCGGGGGTCATAAACGTTTTGTCCGAGGCGAGTGGTATCAACCGGTCTCCTGGGGAAAACACGTATTTCTCGCTCCATCATTGATCTATTTGAGCGAAGACATTCCATTTTTTCAAGGGAACACCGATGTGGCCGACATCGAACAAGCTCTCATCTACGGGACAATCGACGCAGGCATCAGTTTATTCGAGTATGGCGAAGTCCGGATCGGCCTGCTCGGCGGTCATGCCAACGTTAACGGAAATAGTGGGGTTATCATATTAGATGAAATAAGCGATACTGTGGTGGCCTCGACCGTCCGATTACGGCTGGACCAGCTCGACGATCCCATCTATCCCTCGAAAGGATACCAACTTGAAATCGATGGTCTCTTTGCCTTCGAGGATTTTGGCTCGTCTGAAACATTTAGTACACTAGAGCTGGGAGCCTTGCTTCCACTTACCTTCGGAGTACATACCCTTACCTCTAGTCTCTCCTTCGGAAGCAGCCTTGGCACCGATCTGCCTTTCTACTCGTCGTTTGACCTTGGTGGTTTGGATAGTTTTGCAGGATATGCCCCCTATCAGCTTCGCGGAAGCTACTACGGCGTCGGCAGCCTCGGCTATCGCTACAAACTAGGAAAACTCCCACCCACCCTCGGCAACGGGTTCTTCGCCCTCGCGCGCCTCGATGCAGGCAACGCATGGCTCAACGAAGACGATGTCCGGCTCAAAAATCTTGAATACGGAGGCCTCATCGGCCTCGGCGCCAACACTCTCGTCGGCACCTGCACCATCGCCCTTGGCAAGGCTGAAAGCACCTCTGCACGCTTTTACTTCCAACTTGGAAATACGTTTTAACCATCGACATTCTACGCGCAATGATAAACTTCCTCATCGCCTAAAATCCAGCAATTGTAACTGTGAGACCAAAAAATAAACCCCCACTAGCGCGGGAGCAACGAAGCTACCTCAGGACTCTAGGGCGGCTCCCTCTTTTCCAGCTTGCCGCGCCAAACACTATAGTGTTTCATCCTCCCCATTGATTCACCAAAAAGGACAAATGCGATGACAAAAACAATTCATGCTAAAGGCGTAAAATTTGGTGGACGCAATCCGCTAGCTCTGATTGCGGGACCGTGCGTGATTGAAAGCCGCGAGGGCTGCATGGAAATTGCCGATAAGCTGGTCAAGCTATCCAAGCAGCAGAACATTCCGCTGGTCTTCAAAGCTTCATACGACAAAGCCAACCGCACTTCAATCAACTCCTACCGCGGCCCCGGCATCTCGAAGGGTCTCGAAATCCTCGCCGAGATCAAAGAAAAGTACAACGTTCCCGTACTGACCGATGTGCACAGCGTCGAGGAAATTCATATCGCCGCAAAGGTGGTCGACATTATCCAGCTTCCCGCTTTCATGATCCGCCAAACCGACTTTGTTGTCGCAGCCGGCGAAAGTGGCGCGGTGGTGAATGTGAAAAAAGCACAGTTCGCCGCCCCGTGGGATATGGTCAACGTCGTAAAGAAAATCGAATCCACCGGCAACAAAAAGATCATGCTGACCGAGCGCGGCGCCTCGTTTGGCTACAATACGCTGGTGGCCGACATGCGCAGCCTGGTCATTATGCGTGAAATGGGCTATCCGGTTATCTTCGATGCCACCCACTCCGTGCAATCGCCCGGTGGTCAGGGCGACACCTCCGGCGGTGATGGACGCTTCGCCCC
>QIHI01000018.1 GCA_003230915.1 Kiritimatiellales bacterium
AGAACCACACGTTGGACCAACAAAAGCTCCACTTCCGCGGGCAAGCCCGCTACAGTTCCGCTTCTATTGGTCAACGCGCACCCCGTTAGGCCTCACGCCTGCGTTCGACCCACTCGTAGATAGAGGGAAGAACAAAGAGAGTGAGGAAGGTGGAGGTGGCCAGCCCGAATACCACCACGGCGGCTAACGGTCGCTGAACCTCAGCTCCGGCACCGTGCGAGAGGAGCAGTGGCATCAGGCCGAACAGCGTGGTGAGCGTGGTCATAATGACGGGACGAAACCGAATCATTCCCCCATTAATAACCGCATCACGCACGCTTTGCCCTTCACGCCGAAGATCGTTGAAATCGGTCAACAACACCATGGCATCTTGCATCGCAATCCCGAAGAGGGCAATGAACCCGATGGAGGCAGGAACGGAGAGGTATTGCCCCGTTACCCACAATCCAAGCACTCCGCCGATTAATGCCAACGGTACGTTGAACAAAATCATAGCAGCGTGCCGCACGGAATGGAAGGCGATCCAAAGCAGCACAAAGATTGAAGTAATCACGATGGGCACGATGATCGATAAGCGTTTCATTGCTCGACGTTGTTGCTCGAACTGGCCGCCATATTCAATGAACACGCCTTTGGGAAGCTCCACCTTTTCGGCCACGGCGGTCTGGATATCAGTCAGTACCTCGCTGAGTGCGCGGTCTTGGATATTGCCTTGAACGATCCATCGGCGTTGGTTTTTCTCACGATTTATCTGCAATGGCCCTTCGACCTGCTCAATTTTAGCGAGTTGGTCGAGCCGTAGCAACGCACCGCTGTCGGAACGGATGAAGAGCTCGCTCAGCTGGTCTGGGGTGGAGCGAAACTCGGGAGCGAGGCGCACATGAATTCCATAGCGTCGGGTATTTTTGTAGAGCGTACCCACCACCTCGCCGCCAATCGCCATTTCGACCTGTTCCAGCACGGTATCGCCCGGAACGCCGTAGCGGGCGAGCGCTTCGTGGTCTAGCAACACTTTGAGCTGGGGTTGCCCAAAGCTTTGCTCCACCGAGAGGTCAACCAAACCTTCTATCCCCGAAAGGGCACTGCGCATCTCTTCAGCCACGCCGCGAATTTCGTCGAGGTCTTCGCCATAGATCTTAATGGCGAGCTGCGCGCGAACCCCCGAGAGCATTTCATCAAAGAGATGCTGAATGGGCTGGGAAAAATTGACCTGCACGCCAGGAAACGCTTCGAGACGTGGGCGGAGTTCGTCCACGATCCGAGCTTTCTCTTTTTGCGAGTCGAGTTCGATATGAATCATTGAAAAGTTGATCGGGTGCGGATGGCTGCCGGCCTCGGGACGACCAATCATGGCCACCACTTCGCGGACGCCTTCGACCTCCATGATTTCGGTGGTGATTTGTCCGATCGTTTTTTCCGCCGCTTCGAGGGAGATCGAAGGCGCCATACCCACATCGATAGTGATGGAGCCTTCGTCGAGCACGGGGATGAACTCCGTGCCGAGCTGGCGCAGGGTTGCACCGGCCAAGACGATCAATACCGCAATGAGCAGGAAGACCACGATCTTGGCATTGAGTGCGGCGGTGAGCAACCACCGGTAGCCCGCCAGTAATCCACGGAAGAAAGCGGACTCCTTTTTCGGTTTCGCCTTGAGCAGAAAACTCGCGAGTACGGGGCCGATCGCTAATGCAAAGACGATGGATCCGGCAAGGGCAAGCATGACGGTGTAGGCCAACGGTTTGAACATTTTCCCTTCGGTGGCATCGAACGAAAGGATCGGGAAAAAGACCACGATGACAATCAAAATGGCGAAGGCGATCGGGCGGCCTACCTCCTTGACGGCGGCGTAGATCAATTCCACTTGGGTGGTTCCTTCCTTCTGCTTCATTCCCATGAAGCGGTGGATATTTTCGGTGACCACAATCGATCCATCCACCAAGAGGCCGAGGGCAATCGCAATGCCACCCAGTGACATTAAGTTGGCGGAGATGCCAAAGTGGTTCATGCCGATCACGGCAACCAGCGCGCAAAACGGCATCGCCAGTGCAACGATAATAGCCGCACGAAAGTTGCCTAGAAAAACAAAGAGGACGATGAGTACCAACACCATACCTTGCAACAAGGCCACTTTCACGGTGTTGGTGGCGTTGTCCACGAGGTCGGCTTGTTCGTAGTACGGCACGAGCTTCACCCCATCGGGCAAGCCTTCTTTCAGCAGTTCCACTTTTTCATACAAGGCCTCGATCACCTTCGAAGAGTTGGCGCCGAAGAGCTTCATCACAATGCCGGAGACGACTTCTTCGCCGGCATTGAGAGTCACGACACCGCGTCGTAGCTCAGGGCCATATTCCACTTCTGCCACATCGGCAATGGAGACCGGCGTGCCATCTTCGGTTTTAAGAGTAATGCCGCGAATATCGTCGAGTGTACGTAGAAACCCAATGCCGCGCACGAGGTGTTCTTCGGAGTTAAGCTGAAGATACTGCCCGCCGACGTTGCGGTTGTTCACCTGCACAGCGGTGGAAATATCCTCGATAACCAGTCCATATTGATGCAACAAGAACGGGTCGACTTGGATTTGATATTGAAGCACAAATCCGCCCGCGCTCAGAATGCTCGTCACACCCGGCACCGTTTGTAGTTGGCGTTTAACGATCCAGTCGTTGACGTCGCGCAAGTAGGTGAGTTCATCCAGTCCAGCGGTATCGGCCCCTTCTTCCAGCTCTAGATAGTAGAGGAATACCTGCCCGAGTCCGGTCGAAATGGGTCCGAGTGCGGGCGGTTCCAACCCGGCCGGGAGGCTTCCCATCGCCGAAGTCAACCGCTCCGAAACCAACTGTCGGGCAAAGTAAATGTCCGTGTCGTCGGTGAAGTAGACATAGATCACTGCCATGCCAAACGCCGAGGTTGATTTGATCAACGCCACGTTCGGCAAGCCATTCATGGCGGTTTCGATGGGATAGGTGATCAGCTGCTCGATCTCCTCCGGCGCCATGCCGTCGGCCTCTGCAAAGATGGGCACCATGATCGGTGAAATATCGGGGAAGGCCTCCACATCTAATTGTCGATACTCGTAGACCCCAAGCCCTACGACCGCCAGTAAGGCAAGTAAGACCATGCCGCGATTGTTCAATGCCGCTTTAATAATACGTTCAATCATGAGGAGCTCCTAATGTCCGTGTCCGGCGTGGGGGTCCATGCCGCTGGTGATCATTTCAGCTTTCAACGAAAACGACCCCTGGGCCACATATTCTTCGCCGGGCTCAAGGCCCTGTACGATCTCGATAAAATGGGATTCACCGATTCCAACCTGAACCTCGCGGCTTTCGAAGCCGGTTTCGGAAGGCACAAACATTAACCATTCGCCATCCACTTGTTGAACGGCATTCCGCTCAACCCGTACCCGCACCGAGGCGGAGCCGGTCGTGATTCGAGCCCGTACAAAAGTGCCAGGTGAGAAATCTTCATCTGCTCCGGTGAGAATACAACGCGCGGTAAAGGTACGGGTTTCCTCGGACACCAGCGGACTTAGAAACTTGATCGTGCCGGAAGCGGTATGCCCATCGTGGGCGATAAAGTCCACCGGCATACCCTTACGGATGGAGTGCAGAAAACGGGGAAAGATGCTGATATCTGCCCAGACGGTTGAAAGGTCCGCGATCTCAAACAACACTTTGTCTTCCCCGGCGGCCTCGCCTTCGGATACAAAACGAGTCACGATAATGCCGTCCAACGGAGCCGTCACGCTGTAGACGGCGAGGGTGGCTCTATTTTCCAGCGAAGCGAGCAGGTCGCCCTTTTTGACCTCATCGCCAATTTCTACAAAAACCTCCCGCACCACGCTCGAATAACGGGGTGAAATGGCCGCCGTCCGGTCGCGGTTCAAACGAATTTCGGCAGGGAAAATCACGGAGGTAGAAATAGAACCTGCGCGCGCGGTGTCCAATTTTAAACCCACTTTTTGTATGATCTCCGGCGAAAGATAAATTGCGCCACCGGCTTCATCGCCATGATCGTGTCCGGCGTGGTCGTCATGATCATCATGCCCTTCGTGTGCGGCATGGTCGTGCCCGGCGTGCTCGTCATGTTCAGCGTGATCATCAGATCCCGCGTGAGCCGCGTGGTCGTGACCGGTGTGATCGTGATCTGCATGCTCGTCATGAGCAACTTCTTGCTCTAATCCCGCGAGGCCGGGTAGGGTATATTTTTTCCCCGAAGCCTGTTGCTCCAAGCAGGTGGGGCAACTGCAATCCCCTGTTCCATCGGTGCCGTGTTGCGCCCATGCGGTGAAGATCAAACCGAGACTTCCTATGAGTATAATTAATTTTTTCATCGTTAAATTCCTTCTGTTATAAATTTTGAGAGTTGAGCATGTATCCTATGCGCATCGCTCAGATACCCGATATAGCCGATGCGAATTTCACCGAGGTTTTGCTGGGTTGAAATCAACTCCAGCCAAGAAAATTGCCCCATTTCATAGCCCTTCCGGCTGACTTCAAAGGCTTTCTGCGCGGTGGGGATTAGATTATTTTTGCTAATATCAATCCGAGCCTGAGTCCCTTTGTAGAGCGCCAACAGGCTGTTTAGCTCCTGTTCCAATTGGCGGCGAAACTCATCCCGGTTCGCCAACATCGCGTCCGCCGCCAAAATCCCCGCAGCATGCTCGGCGCGCCCGCGCTTGCTAAAGCTCAGGGGCATCGAAGCCGAGAAGACGAGCGTATTGATGTCGCCTAACGCTTCATACCGATACCCCGCACCGAGCGTGATATTGGAGGTATCTTGCGCCTTGGCCAGCAACGCGATGGTGCGAAGGCGTTCCGCATCGGCTCCCAACCGCTGGAGTCCCGGGTAGGTGTCGGCCAGGCTCAACCCGGCCAAATTGGCCAGCGTATAGTACGGCATTTCCAGCACGGGTAAGTCCGCCATAGGCAAGCCTATTTTCGAGGCCAAGGTTTCCTGCGCCGCCTGCAAATCGCCTAAACAGCAGGTTTCCAACAACAGCGCTTCGCCCAGAGCTACCTTGGCTTGCACCACATCCAGCTCGGAGTTGCTCCCGGCTTCATAGCGGCGCTGGGCCACGTCGACAAACGCTCGAGCCAACTGCACCTGTTCCGATCGAACGACGCTGGTTTCCTGCTGAACCATCACTTCAATAAACGCCTGATGAATCGTGGAATTCAGTTGAAGTTCGATCTCCTGTAGCGCCTGACTCGCTGCTTCGATGGTCTGCGCGGCTATCGATCGGTCTTTCTTTTGCTTTCCGCCGAGCTGGAATTCTTGAAGTAGCGCGGCGGTGTATTCGCCTTGACTAAATAGGTCGTTATCCCAGCCGAGGCCTTCGCCTTCGACGAGCAACCTTGGGTTGATCCAGCGCCCAGCGGCATCCATTCCTTTTTCAACGGAACGGAGCTGCAGGCGCATGGCGCGCAGTTCGGGCGAACTGGCACGGGCTTGCGCCAAAGCCTGCTCCAGGGTTAAGGGGTTGGATTCAGCGAATCCGGCGACGAGGACGCCG
This sequence comes from Kiritimatiellales bacterium, assembly GCA_003230915.1. Taxonomy (GTDB): domain Bacteria; phylum Verrucomicrobiota; class Kiritimatiellia; order Kiritimatiellales; family Pontiellaceae; genus Pontiella. Next base: position 5,516 of record QIHI01000018.1, read on the forward strand.
CATAGTAAAACAGTATTTTTGTTCATATTATACTCCTAATTTAAATGGGTCTTGCTTCGTTTAAAAACGGAGCACCCAGTTAAATCAGAAGCTGAACGGTCTGGAGGGAGGAAAGAATGCCGACGACTGAAGAAGGAGCCATCGGTGGGAGGGGTTGGACTTCAGAAAATACAAAAAGGAGAGTGGAAAGGTTGGGGCAGGCCACGGAGTTCGACCCTCCGGCGCATTTTTTCTGTGCGGATTTCAGCTCGTCGGCGCATGCGTGGCAGGCGTATGTGTGGGACGCACAAATTGGTTTCTCGTCGTGAGCATGCTCATGGTGGTGTTCAAGGGCATGACTGCACGGTAACGCGAATAGGATGAGCGCTATCGTCGTGATGTGTTGGAGAATCTTCATGAATACCTAACTAGACCTGAAAACAACCGGAGGGTTCAAAAAAACCGCACCACACTAATGAGCCGCGGTTTTATCCGAGGCGAGATTTAAACTTCGATCAGGGTAAAGTCGTCCTTGCCAACTCCACACTCGGGGCATTCCCAATCATCGGGAATATCTTCAAACTGCGTACCCGGAGCAATTCCACCGTCGGGATCGCCGACTTCCGGGTCGTAGATCCAACCGCATACGTCGCAAATATATTTTTTCATGTTCTACACTCTATATGGAGTTGAAAAATCGGGGGCATCATTCCCCACTTTGGCGTTGGCCGCAAGGTCTTTTTTATCCGGATATTCTGGGTCGGCTAGAAGGTCAATCCGATCCCGGCGTGCAGTCGGGCGGTTTTTGGGGTAGTCTATGCCGTCGACCGGAAGACCCGCTATACCGTAATCGGCCGTGTTGATATTTCACCCACCGCTTAAGTTCTATTTGGAATATTTAACAGAGTTGCCCGATAAAGCCGACTAAAAGAAATGCTCCGACATATTACATACCAGAGCATTTCGGAGGGTCATCGGTTGCTACCAATTTAACCTATGGCTTCGGTGCCCTTTTCGCCGGTGCGGATGCGGATGCATTCCGGCAGGTCGAGCACGAAGATCTTGCCGTCGCCAATCTTGCCGGTGCGAGCGCCTTTAATGATGGCATCGGTGGTGGATTCGACGTATCCGTCGTTGACGGCGATCTCTAGACGAACTTTTTTCAGAAGGTTCACTTCGATGTCGGCACCGCGGTAGGTTTCGTGGAAGCCTTTCTGTTGGCCGCAGCCCATCGCGTTGGTGATCGAAAGTTTGTAGACTTCGATCTCATAGAGGGCTTGCTTCACCTCGTTGAGCGCCTCGGGCTGGATATATGCAATAATCAATTTCATGATAAGCTCCTGTGCAGGTTAGACGTTCGTGAAGAATTGGAATCCATGATAGGCTTCTTGGCCATGCTCGCCAAGGTCAAGGCCTTTCACCTCTTCTTCTTTGCTCACGCGGATGCCGACGGTTTTCTTCAAGACGAAGAAGATCAACAGGGCGGCAGGGAAACAAACGACGGCGTAGGAGACGACTCCGATCACCTGAGGCATCAGGGTGTG
>QIHI01000016.1 GCA_003230915.1 Kiritimatiellales bacterium
AGTAACCGCTCTAAAGAAGGAGGGCTGACCGGAAGATACTGACGCTGAATCGACTCCAAACGTTCCCCTAGCGCTTGCTCGCTATCGACAAGGAAGGTTTCCAACAAGACCCCTTCCGAGGGTTTTGCGCTAGAGGAAACCGCCCAAATAACACTCGCCATAATGATTACTTTCTTCATATTTCCTTTTCCTTGCTCGTCGGGTTCATCTCTTTCCCTCCCCTACACTTTCTGCGTTTTATCTACTGATGATTTATCTTCTAAATTCATTTATCTGAAAACTGACAAATAGAGTAAAAGAACATGGTATGTATTCTATCGTGTTTTCATGTACAACATTATTATTCGAGGAAGTTCGGAGGATTTCATCTTACATTGTCCGTGGAGAGAATGTATGAAGCGAACCGAAACTCAGTCCTACCGTTTAACCGAAAGTAGCAAGTCCGCTCTGAGCACGATTGCCGAGGAACTTAAGGTTCCTCCCGGACTCATCGTCGCCACCCTTGTCGAAGAATATATTGCGGCAAAATCGCGATACGGAAATCAAGTATTCTACCCGCCTAAATTCCATACCTTTGAGTCAATCAAGGCGCAAGAAGAAGCCGATCATTCTCGGTAGCATCCCCCTCATTACCCACCCATGTCGGGTCTGGGTTTCCGAGATCATCAACATTCGTAGACGGATAAGCTGGATAAACCGATTCACCGTGTTGCGGTTGAGCCGTGTGATTTGGGCGATCTGAGTGGCGGTCAAATCCAAACAAAATAGTTTTAAAAACTCCCGAAATTTCCGGTCGGAAATCCTGCTACGCTTTACATAGATGTTACTCATCAGCCTAACCTGCTTTATAGCCCGCCGGAGAGGTCTTAATCTAGTCAAACCTCAAAGCTATACCTGCGACCACCATTCCGACGGATTCGGGTATGGAGCCGTGATCGTGATGGGCGCACGGGTGGTGGGATGGGTGATGTCTAGCGAGGCGTGATGCAAAGCGATCCCCTGATTTTCCGGCCGCACCGTAGCCCCATATTTTACATCGCCTGCAATCGGTAGACCGATGGCCGCGAGCTGCGTGCGAATCTGGTGATACCGTCCGGTTTCAAGATCCACTTCGAGCAAGGTCAGACTTTTGACCTTTTTGAGCATTCGGTAGCGTAGTACAGCGCGCTGCGCGCCCTTCACTCCTTCCTCGCAAACCTCGGAACGATGGTGCTCGTGCACGAGCCAATGGATCAGTTCGGTGGACGGAATTTCTGGTACGCCTTCGACCAAAGCATGGTAGGTTTTTTTGCAGTTGCGTCTGCGAATGTCCTCGTTCAGTCGGCCGAGTGCCTTACTGGTTCGGGCAAACAGGACGATGCCACTGACGACTTTGTCGATCCGATGCACCGCATTTAGAAAAACGTTGCCTTCCTTATTCTTATCGACCCGCACCCACTCGCGCGCCCAGTCCTCTACATTCCGCAGTCCCGTCCCGCTATCCTGCGTCAGCAAGCCAGCGGGTTTGTTCAGTGCCAGCAAGTGGTTGTCCGCAAAGAGGATCAGCGGATCCAATTCCGAGGCGTTGTAGGAAGTATCATCCATTGATCCAGCGCGCCCAGTTTCCGTTCGGTAGCTCCATCGAGGCGGTGCTTCCGGTGAGGAGCATTTCGCCGCATTCTACCGTACCTTCGGCGTTGTATTGTCGGAGCAGATTGCTCAACACGATGGGCGAAAACCCGGGCGTGTGGGAGGTAAGTACTACAAAGCTTGGATCGTCAGCCAACACCTGATACACCAAATCAAGCGTAGTAATCAGGCTTTCTTCGATCTTGTAGAGTTCGCCCTTTTTCCCTCGCCCGAAGGAGGGTGGATCGAGCAGAACGGCATCGTATTGATGGCCTCGTTTGACTTCCCGGCGGAGAAACTTGATCACATCGTCAACAATCCAGCGGATGGGTGCATCCTGCAAATGGTTCAGCTTGGCATTCTCGCGAGCCCACTCGACCATGCCTTTTGAGGCATCGAGATGGCAACAGTGCGCCCCGGCTTGCGCGGCGGCGAGCGTCGCACCGCCGGAGTAGGCGAAGAGGTTGAGGAACTTTAGCTCGCGATTCTTTTTTGTCTTTTCAGTAGTCAGCGTGGTACGGATCCATTTCCAGAGCTGGCGTGTTTCGGGGAACACGCCGAGGTGGCCAAAGTCCGTGGCCGATAGCTTCATCACCACCCCGCCGATTTCGACATTCCAAGATTCCTTGAGCTTATGGCGACCGTCCCAGTTGTGTCCACCCACGCGATCGAAGCGGGCACGCGCGGAATCCCACAGGCTAGGACTTTGCGGTGCCCATACAGCTTGTGAGCAAGGCCGCTCTAGCACAACCTCGCCAAAACGTTCAAGCTTCTTTCCGTTTCCACTATCCAGCAGTTCATAGCCGTCATTCATTCAACACTCCAATGAAAAAAATCAAACCTTTCGCGCGCGATCTCTGAACGGGTTGCGCGCGGCGGCGGACGGGGCGCGATCGCCGGTATGAGCAATATTAACCAAGATGCCAACCATCACCCCCGAGATCATCAGGCTTGATCCGCCGTAGCTGATGAACGGCAATGCCAGACCCTTCGTCGGTACACAGCCGGTGACGACCGCAAAGTTAATGAGCGCCTGCATGGTGATCATCAATACGATGCCAAACGCCAGCAACCGTCCAAAATCATCGCGCGCGCTAAAGGCAATCTTCAGCCCGAGCACAAAAAGAAGGATATACATCACCAGCACCACCATAGCGGCGATCAGCCCCAGCTCTTCACCGATAATGGGAAAGATAAAGTCGGTGTGCGCTTCGGGCAGATAGTGGAATTTCTGCATACTGTTTCCAAAACCTACCCCGAAAAGGTCACCGCCAGCAAAGGCGCGCAACGAGTTGATAAGCTGCCAAGCCTTGTCCTGTTCGTATTTCTGCGGATCGAGAAAGGCGAGAATGCGACTCATACGTTCCGGGTTTTGGAAAATAAGGAATACAACGCCCATCAGTCCGCATAACCCAACGAGCAGTAAGGGCGCAATGGATACTCCACTAATAAACATCATGAAAACCGCCACAGACGACACCAGCATGGTGGTGCCAAAGTCCGGCTCGACAATGAGCAGAAGTGCAAAACAGGCCAACATGCCGAACGGAATAACAATCCCTCGCTTGAGTTCGTCGATCCGCCGTTGATTGCGAGCCAGCCACCAGGCAAAGAGCATAATCATGGCGATCTTTGAAATTTCGGAGGGCTGAATCGTCAACGGCCCGATTCGTAGCCACCGCCAGCTTCCGTTAATCATGGTTCCGATGCCAGGAATACGCACGAGAATGAGCAACAGCACCGAAATCACCGCGATCGGAATGGCAAGTTTTTGGTAGAAGCGGTAATCGAAGCGTGCGGCCACGCAGGCCGTAACAAAGGAAAGAGCCAGCCAAATCAGCTGGCGCTTCCAGAAGTAGGCCGAATCGTCGTACTTGGCGGAACTGGCACTAGCCAGCATCAGAACGCCCAGCGTCACGAGGATCAATACGATGCCAATAAACAGCGATAGCGTCTTTCGCATCGAACCCCGCTTCCCGTTTTACTCCGCAATCGGAATGCGCAGACGCTGCCCTTCTTTAACGGCGGACGCGTCGGAAATGTTGTTCAGGCGCATAATATCGCTTTTGCTGACGCCGTACTGGCGGGAAATATCGGCGAGGGTTTCACCTGGATAAACCACGTGGTCAATCACGGCATCCACCTGCATGCTTCCGGTTTCAACAGGTTCAACCTCGGCCATCGGTGCAGGAGCAGGCTCGGCCACTTCAGGCGCGGGTTCAACCGGTGCTGTTTTCTTCGGCTTGGATTTCTGCGTATGGGTCGGTACTTTTCCGCCGCTTGGAATGTCCAGCATTTCGCCGGCAATGATCCGATCACCTTGAATGTTGTTGAGCGAACGCAAATCGTTGAGGCTCACACTGGCTGCCACGGCAATCCCGGAGAGGGTATCCCCTTTCTGAATCACATATTCGCCTCCCTTTCTCACTGAAGAATAGCTCGTGGAAGAGGATTTCGAACGAGAGGATAAACGGCTACTTCCCGCTGGAACGCGTAGCTCCTGACCTACATATAGCACATCCGGATTCGATAGGTTGTTCATCGAGATCAGTGTCTTGGTCGTGGTTCCAAAGTTGGAGGCCAGACGGGAAAGAATATCGCCTTTCTGGACAATATAGGCTTCACTATTCGACACGGGAGCTGGTGAGATATAGGGGGTCGGCGTACTACTTTGGCTCTCGACGATCACTGGATCGTAGATGCCCCCCGTATCCCGCCCGCTACCCTGCTGGTAGAACGAATCGGCGGGAACGGTCTGGGCACTCTTGGATTTCCCCTTGTGCTCGTGCTTCACAATACCCCTGTGCCGTGCTCCTGCACCGCGTCCACTGCCCTGCGACTCCGTAGTCACACATCCTTGCGTCAGGGTAAACGCGGCGATCGCTGCAATGTGCAAACCTAAAACTGCTGATCCGACCTTCATAATCAAACTCCTTTTCAACTTCGACCTATCCATCAACGATGGCATTTTCATGAAGTACCCCCTCGCCGCCGTACCGATTCCTGAAAAAGCGCCGTAAAGCACTCCCCGCGTTCCTCAAAGCTGAGAAACTGGTCGAAGCTGGCACACCCCGGGGAAAGAAGTATGGTTTCCCCCGGTTTGGCGGCGTTTTGGGCGGCTTTAAATGCTGTCTCCAGCGTACCGCATTCCACACACAAACAAACCCCGTTCCAAGCTTGGTACATTGCTCGAGATACTTGGCCGATAACGTATATGCTCCGGGTTCGTTCCGCCAGTATTTCTTTGATAAAAGTGTAGTCCGACTCCTTCGGTAGCCCCCCAGCGATTAAATGGATCTTTTTACCGCACACCTTCAGCGCGGCCGACATGGCTGCAAGATTGGTTGCCTTCGAGTCGTTGATATAGGCCACACCACCAACTTTCCCCAAGCGTTGAAGCCGATGTGGCAACGGTTCGAAATCTCGCGCCGCCGTCTCTACCCGCTCGCGTGGAACCCCGCAGGCCTCTGCCACCGCCGCTACAGCCGCCCCCGTGCAGCCTCCAAACACCGGATTTTCAAACAGCGTTCCCGTAAAATCTAATACCGGATCTGACCCACGGAAAACCCGCCCATCCCTATATATATAATCTGCATCCACCGTCCCAAAAGTGATCCAATTCCGTTTCGCTCCCCCAAGGTCATCCTTCAGTTGCGGCAATAGATCGGCGGGAACTAAGCAGACCTCTGGGGCAGAACCAAAAATACGCGCCTTTGTACGCCGATAGATTTCCATGGTTCCATGTCGGTTCAGATGGTTCGGCAGGACATTCAACAGCACCGCTACCTCGGCCCGGAAATCTTGAACCGTTTCAAGCTGGAACGAACTGACCTCCAGCACCAACCAATCCAGCTCCGGATGCTCCAGCACAATCTCGCAAGCTGGAATGCCATAGTTGCCACCAATTTCCACTTTCCGCCCGGCAAGCTGCAGCATCTCGGCTATCCATTTCACCGCCGTACTCTTCCCGTTCGACCCCGTCACCGCCACCGTCTTCCCTTGATGCCGTGACCAGCCCAACTCCAGCTCTGAAAGCAACGGAACCCCCGCTTCGCATACTGCGCAAACCCACGGATGCGAAAGTGCAAATCCAGGACTCATAATACAGACATCAAACTCCGTACCGGACAATATCTTGGAAAGCTCCGACAACCCGTCGTTTTCCTCAGTCAGCACCGAAACCGCAACCCCTTCCGCGTGCAACAGTCGTTCCGCAGCTCTTCCGCTACGGCCATATCCCAAAATCAACGCTGTACGATATTTCTTCATAGATCCTATTTGCCTAGAGCGCATTCCCCACACTCCCGTCAAGAAAGTTGCACTGTATGGATCGATCCGCATGCGAACACCGTAGCATCAACCGTTTCTTCGGATCGCACTATATTCATGATGGGGCAAGAGTTGCAATCCCGTACGGGAACTGGCACCATCCAGACATGGATAGACAGCACATTTTCAAGGATAACATAAGCCGCCATACCGACGACAACTTTGTGCCCGGTACCGTTGAATCACGACTTGCTCTCGTCTGGCCATTAACCCGCGAAGTTGCATCACTGAGTCCCTTCCATGATCCTGAACGAAGACTACAAAGACATGTTGTTTGCCTTAAACGCCGAGCAGGTTGATTTCATCCTGGTTGGCGCCTACGCACTGGCTGCCCACGGATATCCCCGAGCCACGATGGATATCGATATTTGGGTGATGCCCTCCCCCGAAAACGCGAGTGCCGTTATCCGCGCGCTGAAACAGTTCGGATCACCGCTCCACGGCTTGAAGGTTGAGGATCTCCAGACCGACGATATCGTTTTCCAGATTGGCGTGGCACCACGAAGAATCGACCTGCTGACCGGAGCCACCGGACTAGATTTTTCAACAGCAACGGAAAATGCAATTTCACGCAACATCGACGGGATTGACCTAAAGGTATTGTCGATCGATGATCTGATCGTAAACAAGCTCGCAACCGGAAGGCCAAAGGACAAGATCGATGCCGATGAGCTAAAAAAAATCAAAAGAAAATTATAGGCGGAAGTTTAAATCGTCTCTCGACATAAAGATCAAATGTATTAGTTCTTATTGAATATTTAATGGATATGGGGTTTCCAGCAGTTTCGAAACCGCTTTGTTGAACGCCTTGCGCTCGTCGTGAACGGTTTGCTTGACGGCAGTGGCACGGGATTTGAAGTAGTCCCAGTCGAGGCCGAGCGGTGCACCGAGGTGGGTCTTGAGCCGGATGGCTTCGGTCGGGTCGATGTCTTCGAGTTCGTGGAGGTTTTCTTTGATGTAGTGGTAGGCATCGCGGAAAGGCACACCTTCGCCGACGAGTTCAAGCGCGCGGTCGGTCGCGAAGACGTCGGGTGTGAAGCCATCGATGAGTGCCTTTTTATTCACTTTGGTTTCCTTGACCATCGGCGCAAGGATGCGC
>QIHI01000033.1 GCA_003230915.1 Kiritimatiellales bacterium
AGGCGTTGGTCGTGGTGTCGCGCCTTCGGCCATGGGTCGGGGAAGAAAAAATAATAAGTGGCCACAGAACAGGCCGGCATCATTTGGCTGATGGCGTAGAAGCCCTCCATTCGGAAAACGCGGACGTTCTCACGACCGACCCGCTCGCATCGTCGTCCGCTACTATTGATGCGGACGAGCTGCCGTTCAATACCCAGAAAATTGGTTTCCGAGAACTTGCCGGACCGCGCCGCCAGAAAACGTCCCTTGCCCGATCCGATATCCACTTCGAGCGGCCGATCGGGATGCGCAAATGCGGATTTAAAATCAAACGGGTCGAGCCAATTTTCAGGGATAATGCGTAATGTGGTCTTCTTTTTCTTACTCATGGAGCCTACACTGTTTGCGAATTGTAAAAACAGGGCAAGACAATCCTATGGGAATATCCGACAGAGACTATATGCGCGAGCCAACGGAACCTCCGAATCCGAAAAAACCACGTCCGCACATCCAAAAAGCCGATAACAAGCCCCCGCTTGCAAAGCGTATCCGGTTCTGGTTATGGAACCTGAAAAACAGAAAATAGAAACGCCTTACTCGCTCCGAAAAAAGTTATCTCTCCGCCCTTGACGGAACCCGTTATGCCCGCTAATTTATGCGCTCGTTTGTACGAAAAAGCGGGCGTAGTTCAATGGTAGAACCCCAGCCTTCCAAGCTGGTTACGACAGTTCGAATCTGTTCGCCCGCTCCACTTTCAAAAGGGTTTATCCTCATGGATAAACCCTTTTTTATTCCTCCAAAGCGGGCATTTTAATGCACCGTCTGTTTTCGCCCATCGGGAAAGGATTGTTGTGTTCTGCAGTATTTGGTACGGCGATCTGCATCGCACTGGGGTGATGCGTCTCCGATGGACTAAACGAAAAAAGCCCGTCGCGTACGACGGGCTTTTTCAGCGTCTGGCCAGACGGGTTATGCGCCGAGCTGGTAGCGGATGTAGCGTTTGACACGGATGGTGTCGCCGATTTCCTTACCTTTTTCGGCGATGAGATCGGTGATGGAAACCTTGTCTTCTTTCACGAATCCCTGCTCGACAAAGCAGATCTGTGAAAAGAACTTGTTGGTTTTTCCCTTCAAGATATTGTCGATAATGTTTTCCGGTTTGCCTACGAGCTGCTTGCGGAAAATATCCTGTTCGGATTTAATCAATTCGGCAGGAACTTCATCGCGGGTTAGGTACTGCGGTGCGGCAGCAGCCACGTGCAGGGTCAGATCCTTAGCGAGCTCCTTGAAGGTCGGGTTGTTGATGCTGGCGGCGTTTTCACAGCCGAGTTCGATCAGAACGCCCACTTTGCCGCCCATGTGGATGTAGGAGGCGATAGCGCCAGTTCTTTCAACCGTCCATTTAACGTTGCGACGTAACTGAATCTTTTCACCGATCGAAGAAACCTTTTCGGTAATTTGGTCAGCAATGGCTTTGGCCATGGTATCGGTTTCGTGTTTGAGTGCATCCGTTTTTAATTCGGAAACAAACGCCTGAAAGCCATCGTTGCGAGCCACGAAATCGGTTTCGCAGTTAACTTCGATCATCGCAGCACTCTGGATATCTTCGGTAACGATCGCGTCGATGATACCTTCGTTGGCCTCTTTTCCGGCGCGTTTGGCGGCAACAGCCGCTCCACGCTCACGGAGAATCTTTACGGCGGCATCAAAATCGCCATCGGTTTCCTGCAAGGCCTTTTTGCAGTCCATCATGCCGACGCTGGTGGCATCGCGCAGTTCCTTTACCATACTTGCTGTAATAGCCATTATTTCAAACCCTCGCTAAATTATGCTTCTTTTTTATCTTCGGATACTTTTTCGGTAGCCGGAGCTTCTTCAGCCTTGGCTTCCTCGACGGGAGCGGTTTTTTCGACCGGAGCCTCTTCCTTCATCTCTTGAACGACGGGAGCTTCTTCTTTAGCTTCCTCGATAGGTGCGGCTTCTTCAGCCTTGGGTTCTTCCTTGGCTTCGGGAGCCTCTTCGTCTTTCACTTCCTCTTTGGTGGCTTCAGCTTTTTTCTCAGCGTCGACTGCCTTCTTGGCGGCAGCAGTTTCGGCCTTTTTCTTGGCATCGGCTTTCTTTTTCTGTTCCTTGATCTTTTTCAGCACTTCCTCGCGTTTTTTCTTCTCTTCGGCTTCTTTCTTTTGACGCTCTTCCCGAGCAATTTTCGCCTTCTCACGCTCTTCAGCTTCGACTTTTTCGCGGGCTTCTTTCTCGGCCTTGGCTTTTGCGGTGTAGGTTTCGTGTGCTTGTTTGATGGTTTCACCAAGAACTTCGGCAATGAGGCCGATGGAGCGGAGTGAGTCGTCGTTGCCGGGGATCGGGTAGTCGACTTCGTCGGGGTCGGCGTTGGTATCCACCAGCGCGACGATCGGAATGTTCAGGCGATGGGCTTCGGCGATGGCCAGCTTTTCACGCTGCAGATCGATTACGAAGAGGGCACCAGGTTTCTTTTCCAGGCTGGCGATACCACTGAGGTTGCGCTCGAGTTTGATCTTTTCGCGGCGCAGGACGGAGGCTTCTTTTTTCAGTAGCTTGTCCATGCTTCCGTCGCTTTCCATTTTTTGCAGCTCTTGCATGCGGGAAACGGAGGAGCGGATAGTTTTGTTGTTGGTCAGCATGCCACCGAGCCAACGGTGGACGACGTAGGGCTGTTCCAGACCTTCTGCGGCCTCTCTAAGGATTTCACGCGACTGCTTCTTGGTGCCGACGAAGAGCACTTTATCGCCGCGCAGGATGACGTCGTTCAAGAAGGTTTGTGCCAGCTTGAGCTGTGAAAGGGTTTTGTTCAGGTCGATGATGTAGATCCCGTTCTTGGCGCCGTGGATATAGCGCTTCATTTTGGGATTCCAACGTTTGGTCTGATGTCCGAAGTGTAGACCCGCATCGAGCAGATCCTGTATGCTAATGGTTTTTATGAATGACTCAGTCATTTTGCCTCTCCTTATCGTTTAACGATGAATAAACAATCCGCTTTGACACACCCGAGGTCAGATGGCCTTCGCTTCCAACCGGAACGTCCAGTTGATTAAGGCGCGGAATATACGGAGGCACCCGTTGCGGCGCAAGGTCTAAACCCAGAAAAAGCCGAACCTTGACCGGTCCGCTCGGCCACGTCCACGGCCTTTCCGTAAAACCCATGTTGAGCAAAGGCAAATGAAGAGCCGTATTGCAAAGATGTTCTAGGTGAAAAGGAATTTTCGGCCGACGCGCCGCACTTCCGGAAGCGGAAGGAAGAGTAGGTCTACTCCGCTTTTTCCCAAATGATAACTTCGGGTTCTTGATCGTCGGCCGCTTTGTCCTCGGCCATTTTCTCTGCTTTGGGTTTGGGTCGTTCTTTGGGTATGAGCAGATGGTTGCCCCCATCAATCAGGATTCCGAGGAGTGTAATAATCATCGAAAAAAGATAGAGGGGTAAGGTGGTTTCTTGCTCGAGAAAATGGATCAGACTCAGGGGTGGAAGTGCCAATACTAGAGCCATGCGGGTAAACATAAATTGTTTCCTCATTCTCTTAAAAAGAACGGATAGACTGGCCCCGACAGCGATAAGTATGAGGATAGGGAGAAGCCCGCTGAGAAACTGGCTAACGATTTCGTCTGTAATATAAAATTTCATATCTACCTCGGCAGAGTCGTTTCCCTTCACAACGGGCGCAAGCTAACATTGAGCGGATTGAATTTTCCAGTCCAAAAAACTACGAGTGTTCGGCTCTTCCAAATTCCGGTGGGTTTTTGCATACTTTGTGCTCAATTACCGGAGATACCGATGCTGACGCCCTTGCTACTTGTTACCTTGCTTGTCCTGCTACTTGTTTTACTTGTGCTACAGCTCACCGGTTCGACCCGGATTAATACGCGGCTGGACGAGTTTAATCGACAGGCCGGGAACCAAACCGAACAGGCCGAAGTGCGCCTCGAAAAATTGGAAGCCATTTTTCGAGGGTTGGAAAAGGATCTTCGCGAGGATGTGGAGTCGGTACGCGTGAAGGTCGAGGAGTCTCTTGAAAAGAACAGCCGTCAATTTGGCGAGCGTGTAAAGGAACTGATTGAAACCAATGAGCGGCGCCTGGGCGAGATCAGCGGGAAGGTCGAAGAGCGGCTTGATAAAGGCTTTGAGAAGACGAGTAAGGTTTTTCAGGATGTCCTCAAACGGTTGGTCGAAATCGACAAGGCGCAGGAAAAGATTGCCGATCTCTCTAAAAACGTGGTTTCACTTCAAGAGGTGCTTTCCGACAAGCGTTCACGCGGCGCATTTGGCGAGGTGCAGCTCACGGCGCTCATCTCCAACATGATGCCCGAAAACAGCTATTCTCTCCAACACACCTTCGAGAATGGCGTCCGTGCCGACTGCGTCCTGTTCCTGCCGGAACCAACCGGCACACTTTGTATCGACTCTAAATTCCCGCTCGAAAGCTACCAGCGCATGACCGACTCGGCACTCGGCGATGCCGACCGAAAAACCGCCGAACAGCAGTTCCGGCAGGACATCAAGAAACACATCAAGGATATATCCACGAAGTACATTATTCCCGGAAAAACCTCCGACGGAGCAGTAATGTTCATACCTGCGGAGGCCATTTTTGCCGAGATCCACGGGCACTATCCCGAACTGATCGAAGAGGCGCATCGCGCCTGCGTTTGGTTGACATCGCCCACCACCATGATGGCCGTGCTGACCACCGCGCGCGCCGTGCTCAAGGATTCCGCCACCCGGTTGCAGGTGCATATTATCCAGGAACACCTCGCCGCCCTGTCGCAGGACTTCGGCCGCTTTCAACAGCGCATGGATAAACTCGCAACCCATATCGACCAGGCCAACCGCGACGTACTCGACGTTAATAAATCCGCCAAAAAAATCACTAGCAGGTTCACCAAAATCGAAAAGGTCGAGCTGGATGGCGAGGATGTTCAGGCCTTAGAAGAGACCATGTAGACGGAGCTCCTAAAGCAAACGATCTGCATCATCCTTCTCTTCAGCCCGCTCAAACTGCCCGCACGTATCCGTGGCCTGGACTTCTGTTTTATGGACGGCGCAGAATTGTGTGAAGGGGTTGACGGTATAGTTGGCGCAGTAGCGGCAGATGCGCTTATTTTCGCCCTCATCGAAAACCTCGACCTTGGCGGAACGGTCAGCATCGGTGAAGATGGATGGTTCAGGTTCGTGCGATTTGAACGGAACTTCCGCTTCGTTGGCGTATGTATGGCCGCACGACGAGCACATTAGTTTTTCACCCACTTTTAAAAGTCCGTCATAGACCGCTTCACGGTTTAGCAAGGTGTCTGCACCGCAACTCCGACAAATTATTTCTACCGTATTCATAAAATGCAGGAGGGTGGGTATATCCACTCAAAAATAAGGGGTGTGGCTTAGCGCAGTTTTAGCTGTCCCAGGCATTTCTTGAAGTCAGGGGGCAGGGGAGCCATCACGCGGATGGGTTCCTTGGTCTTGGGGTGAGGGAAAACTAGGCGGTAGGCGTGTAGCATCTGACGCGGCTGCGCGAGCGAAAGTTCATTGCCGGTTCCCGCGTATTTCTTGTCACCCAATACCGGATAGCGTTTGTCAGCCAAGTGGCGTCGGATCTGGTGGGTGCGGCCGGTTTCGATACGCAGTTCGAGATAGCTCGTGTACTTATTGGAGTCGAGCGTCTTTACCAACGTGGTCGACATAAATCCCCCGATATCGGTACGGATCTCATTCCAGTTTTTCGGGAACGAGCCAATCGTGATTGCCCGATAGATTTTCATGATGTCGCGCTCTTTGAACATAGGAATAGCGGCCGTTTTTGCCTCCGCACTCTTGGCAAATATCACGCTGCCAGAGGTTTCTTTGTCGAGTCGGTGTACGGCAAAGATCGTCTCGTTTTTCTCCTGCTTGCGCAGGCGAGCCTCGACGCTATCGCCCGAGGCGTTGGTTAGCAGGAAGGCGGGTTTGTTAACGATCAGATAGTCGCTGTCCTGCCATAGGATCTGGATCTTCTTCGGAAGGGTCGGGGCGCGGTCTTCGGTCAGGACTTCGATTCGGTCGTCCTCCTTCACGAGATGGTTTTTCATCCATACCCGCCGACCATTTACCAATACCTGTTTGGCATCGAGTGCGGCCTGGGCTTTCTTTTTCGAGATATTGAGTTCGGTGGCAATAATTTCGAAGAGCCGCAGATCTTCCTGTTTGTATTTCACCGTAAAATAATTCGAGGTCATAAGCATTCCTGATTTAAGCGGCATATCATGTTTCCAACGGCGGAAAAATACAAGCTGGATGCTCAGTCTACTTTTAAGTACCGGAAACAGAGTGCGATGTTCGATTTTGACAGATTGAAAAGTTGTTGTTGACGAGTCAAGGCCACCAGAGTATCTGTCGGTCTTACATTTAAATATTAATTTGCGTTTTTACGCAGTTTATTTCATCTGAAAACGACCAATCTTTACTTGGAAACAACGGGCAGAAAGGCGCGCCCGCTCGGGTACGGCTTCGACTAGTTTCCCAAAGGGTGCTTGGTGATGCCTCTAAAAGAGGCTTGTGCTGGAGTCGCGCCTCTTTGGTGGAGGCGTATAACAACAAGGAAGTGGAATGAAATTTAAATCGGGATGGATGGTTGCGGGATATCTGGTTATTGGATCTTTGGCGTTTGGGCAAAGGGCCGATGGGTACACTGCAACGGGGCTTTCAAAACATTTATTTCGGCGGAAATGAAACCGTAAATAGGACAGTCCGCGATGGCTATAACTACCAAATGGGAAAATTCTATCGCCGAGTCAAGCGACGGGAGCAGGAAAATGGCTCGCTTAATCGCCGCGATTTTTAATGACCGGAAAAGGTTGGCTCGGGTTCAATCTTCAGGGATTAATGCGCAGATTTTCGCCCAGAACAGACCATTACTTTATAGTGTAACTGCTATAATTAGTCCTATTAACTCACTACTGTCCCAACGTTTAAGAAAATTATTGATGCAAA
>QIHI01000094.1 GCA_003230915.1 Kiritimatiellales bacterium
GGCGGAACCCCCGCCGCCATGCTGTTTAGCAATGGAGATATAGATCTGCAGATTACCGCCTTGGAGCAGGAAGGTTCCGCCGATGTACTTTTCGCCCCGATGGTCACCACCAAAAGTGGAAGCGAAGCGGTGATCCGCGTGGCCGAGACCCACCGCTACCCGCAGGACTATGATGTGGAAACCGGACAGCGCACGCCTCCGGTTGTAAAGCCGCAGGACTGGGAAGATTTTGACCTAGGTGTTTCGCTGACAGTGACGCCGGTGGTGGATACCGATAGCAACACCATCGACCTTGACCTTCATCCTGAAATCATAAGATTTAGTGGCTTTGATGACTATATCGTTGGCTTTAACGCCTTCGATGCCGGGGGAAATAACAGCAGTCGTCCAGGCGGAACCGGGGAAGCTCTTTTGGCGCGGATGCCCGCCTTTGAGCGACGCTTGGTGCAGACCCAGGTGACCGTTGCCGATGGCAGCACCGTTGTGATGGGTGGAATGATTGACGAGCGCACCGAAACCTTCCGCGATCAGATTCCATTCCTTGGCGATATTCCGTATCTTGGGCGTCTTTTCCGCACCGAGGGATCGCGCACAGCCAAGAAAAATCTCACGATCTTTGTGACGGCCACAATAGTGGATGCCCATGGAATGACCCGCATCGAACGCGAACTGGCTCGTGCGGTTGCTGCTGAATAACCTGAAGATTCAGTTACGCAGAAAAACCCCGTCCCGAAACCTCGGTACGGGTTTTTTATTTCCTTTTTTTTATGGCCGTATTTCTAACCCTTCTATATGGATAGCTTATTATGAAATTTATTGCATTTGATTTGGAAACCACCGGTACGAAACCGAAGGAAGACATGATTGTCGAGATCGGGGCGGTGCTGTTCGACGGTTCTCGCTCGGTGAAGGGATATGGCACCTTGGTTGATCCTGGTGTAGCTATCCCCCCGGATGCCTCTGCCGTAAATGGTATTACTGACGATATGGTGCGGGGGAAGCCGTGTGTTGCAGATGTATTGGGAAGCTTTGCCGACTTTTGCGGGGATCTTCCCTTGGTGGCTCATAATGCGCCGTTCGACTTTAAATTCCTGATGGAGGATATTAAACTGCACCGGGCGGTTGCCCCGAAAGGAGTCGTGCTTGATACGCTTCCTTTAGCCCGCAAGATTTTTCCGGGCATGCCTAACTATCGACTTGGAACCTTGGTGCGGCATTTCGGATTTCCGAGCGGAACGTTCCATCGGGCAGAGGAAGACAGTGCCTATTGCGGGCTATTGTTCGACCGGATTATACAAACGCTGGAGAAGCGCCGCGAACCTTGTGCGGAGGCCGATCTGGTTCGTTTGATCGGAAAGGAGGAGCTTCGCTTCCCGCAGTATGTCGCGCAACCGGATCAGCTGAATTTGTTTTAATGTAGCTGCGCTTCCCGTCTCGTCTACGATGAACGATCTCCATCTTCAAGTTCGCGTAGGATCATTTCGACCGGGGTAAAATATTTTTTATCGGAATTACATTTTTTGCAAGAGGGTACGCAATTTCCCTTAACGCTTTTCCCACCGCGTATGACCGGGAGGATATGATCCATCGTCAACTCTTCGGGCTGGAACAGCTGGCTACAATAGTAGCAGGTTCCTTTGGCAAGCTGTTGCTTCCACCATTCGCTTTTTCGAAGGGCTTTGGCTTTGGTTCGCTCGCGGGAAACATGCTTGGGATCTTTCTTGATTTCAATCCAGTCAGACATGGGGGAAATCTAGCTTTCCGAGTCTGAAACGCAAATAAATACCGAAGCAACGTTGCGTGCTATTTGAACATAATCTAAATTCCGAGGTCTTGAGTACGGAGGAATTACGATGAAAAAGAGCAGTTTCATGATTATGTCCGCGCTTGTGGTATGTACGGCCTATGCTGAGGAGGAGGGCACCATGACGAACAAGTTGGTGAAGAGCAAGCAGGAGTGGAAGGCGCAGTTGACAGGGGAGCAGTACCGTGTCACGCGCCAGAAAGGCACCGAGCGACCCTACTCTGGAAAATACTGGAACCACAAAGCACTTGGGATCTATTCGTGTATCGGCTGTGGCACCGATCTTTTCCTTTCCGATACCAAGTTTGATTCCGGTTGCGGTTGGCCGAGTTATTTTAAGCCGGTGAATGATAAGGTCATTACCGAGCACCGGGACTCTTCGCTGGGCATGGTCCGCATTGAAGTGGTCTGCAGTAAGTGCGATGCCCATCTGGGCCATGTCTTTCCGGACGGCCCGCCGCCCACCGGGTTGCGCTATTGCATCAACTCTGCTTCCATCGACTTTCACCCCCCTCCTGAAAATTGACGAGTTCACTTCCGCGGAAATTTGTAAGGAAATAGTCGGCTCGCCGACTGCGATTTAAAGGGAGTGTGAAATGGGTCAATTAACGATAAAACATCAGAATAAAAAACAGACGGTGGAGGCGTGGAAGTTTGATCCTGAGGGGAATCCTCGCGGCTATATTCAGCCCAAAGGATTGAAGGAACTGTGGTTTCACACGGGAACGGTCTGCAACTTGCGATGCTCATTTTGCCTTGAAGGGTCAAAGCCGGGCGACAACCGACTTAATCCCATCCTACTCGAAGATGTAAAACCATTCATGCAGGAAGCTCTGGCATTGGGGGTCGAGCAATTTTCATTTACTGGCGGAGAGCCTTTCGTGATTCAGGATATGGTGTCAATCCTTGACTATGCGCTCGACCATAATCCTTGCATGGTGCTGACCAATGCCACCGAACCACTACTCAACCGTCTGCATCAAGTTGCCCCGTTGGCTAACAAACCCTTTCCGCTCAGTTTTCGAGTGAGTCTTGATCATCCGGATCCCGCCGCCCACGACCAGTTCCGTGGCCAAGGGAATTTCCATTTATCGCTGAAAGTGATGGAGCAGCTTCACCGCCACGGGTTTGCGGTGTCGGTTGCTCGGCAAAGCGCAAAGAACGAAAATACGGATGCGGTGAATCTCGCCTACGCTCCATTTTTCGAGGAAGCTGGCCTGCCCGGCGATACTCATATTGTAGTTTTCCCCGAATTCCACGAGCCGGGTTCGCATCCTGGTGTGCCGTATATCACGGAGTCTTGCATGACAGCCTATAAGACGGAGGAAACACGCGATGAAATGATGTGTAGTTTCTCCAAAATGGTTGTGAAAAAAGGCGGCCGCATGCGGATCTATGCCTGTACACTTGTCGACGACGACGAGGATTATGATTTGGGAGGAACGCTTTCGGAGGCCATGAAGATACGGGTGATGCTCAAGCACCATCGCTGCTACACCTGCTTTACCAACGGCGCATCATGTAGTGAACTTTAAACGAAAGGATAAAAAATGGATTCCATTTGTAAAACCGATAAACATGAAGAGGTTAGTGAATACTACGGGGCAATCCTCGAAAAATCGGCCGACCTGAAGACCAATGCCTGCTGTACCGTGAAATACTATCCTGAAAATATCCAGAAAGGATTGGCGATGATTCACGATGAAGTAGTGGAAAAATATTATGGTTGCGGATTAACCATTCCAGACGATCTGAAGGGATTGCGGGTGCTCGATCTCGGTTCGGGCTCTGGACGTGATTGCTATCTCGTCTCCTATCTGGTGGGGGAGCAAGGCTCGGTCGTAGGGATCGACATGACCGACGAACAACTCGCGGTCGCCAATCGTCACATTAATTACCACTCGGAAAAGTTCGGGTATACTTCGCCGAATGTAGAATTCAAGAAAGGATTAATTGAAAAGCTAGACGAGGTGGGATTGGAGGATAATTCATTCGACGTTGCCATTTCAAACTGCGTCATCAATCTCTGTCCCGACAAGCCGGCGGCACTGAGGGAAATCTTCCGAGTCTTGAAATCAGGCGGACAGTTTTATTTTTCCGATGTCTACTCCGACCAACCCGTGCCGGAACATCTCGTCGACGATCCGATTCTATATGGCGAATGTCTAAGCGGAGCCCTCTCGGAGTCGAACTTTATCCAGATGGCGATCGATGCTGGATTCCGCCAGCCGAAGGAGATCGAACGCTCGGTCATTACCATTGACAACGATGAGGTCAGCCAAAAAATTGGGGATCTAAAATTCCATTCCATCACCTACAGTGTGTTCAAGGACTAAATAGGAGAGGCTCATATGAAACGGTTGTTTGTACTTTCGTTAGGCCTGATCGCTATTGCCGCAGGAGCCGCGCCCTTCATGGTTGGGCAGGCCATTCCAAGCGGTACTCTGGAAACCGTAGACGGGCAGCCGTTTGATCTGAAAGTGGCGGCTTCAGAACAGCCGATCGTGGTTATTTTCTACCGAGGCGGCTGGTGCCCATTTTGCAATGCCCATCTGGGGCAGCTACAGGAAGTACAGCCTAAACTGAAGGAGCTGGGCTATCGGATTATTGCTATTAGTCCTGATCGACCCAAAAAATTAAAGGAAAGCCTCGATAAATATGGACTCGGTTACACCCTGCTCTCCGATTCTTCTATGGAAACGGCTAAGGCCTTCGGCCTCGCGTTTAAGATCGATGCCCCGATGCTTAAAAAATTGGAATCCTACAACATTGATATCGAAGCGGCTTCGGGAGAAAAACATCACCTCTTGCCTATTCCAGCGGTCTTCCTTGTCGGCACGGATGGTCTTGTTGATTTTGCTCATTCCAACCTCGATTATACGGTGCGGCTCTCTGTCGAGGAGCTTCTCAGGGCGGCCCAGGCAGCGCGTTAGGGGGGGGGGGCTCCCGGGCTTTGACTGGACGAATATGGCGACTGTACTCCGCCTGACTATAGGGTATGTAACCAAAGGAGCGTATCATGAAAAAATTTGCATTGCTGTTTGTTGGGCTCGGGATAGCCATCGCTGCATCGGCTCAGAATCTCACTCCAATTCTGAAGCAGTATGTGGTGGAAGGCCGCATTGACTATCGTGGGCTGAAGGCCAATCCTGATCCGCTGGCGGCCTACTTGAAGCAGACGGGGCGGGTTTCCGAGACTGAATTCAATGCATGGGGGGAAAAACAACAGCTCGCATTTTTAATCAATCTCTACAATGCCTCAACCCTTCAGCTGATTGTGGATCATTATCCGGTCAAAAGCATCAAGAGGATTCGGCAAGGGTTCAAAGGCCCGTGGGATCAGCCAGTCGTTTCACTATTCGGGAAAAAGATTACGCTTAATACGTTGGAGCATAAAATTATCCGGCCAGAGTACAAAGAACCCCGCATCCACATGGTGCTGGTCTGTGCCGCCAAAGGATGCCCGGGCCTGCGAAACGAAGCCTACACGGCCGAAAAGCTGGACGCGCAGCTCGATGATCAATCCCGTCGCTATCTCACAAGCCCATTGGGTCTCAAAATTGATCGCAAAAAAGGCACGGCCTCCATTTCAGCGATCTTCAAGTGGTACGGCGGGGATTTTACCTCCGTCGCTACCTTCATCGAAAAACATAGCGGTCAAAGCATTCAAGGTCTGAAGATCAACTATCTCAATTACGACTGGTCGCTGAACGAAACTAGAAAATGAGATGACAGTTACTCCCAAACGAAGTCCATCCATCTTGTTTCCCGTGTGCTGGAGAGCGATTCCCCGTATGCCTATTCCGCCCAAGCTCTTGCTAAGCAGGGAAAGATCTCCAACGGGACAATTGAAATTATCTACAATTCCGGTAGTCGGCTTGCACAGGCCGGAAATCTTAAACCAGGTCAGGTGCTTCCCGTCATGAAGGTTTATTAGTTTGCGTGGCCACCCTGATTGGTGGCGGCCATTTGGTTTGGAATGAGCCAGTAAGTTTAAGGGAAAGGATATTGTGGATGCCGCCATTCTCGGGTCAGTATTAGTCCCGCCTTGCGTCGATCTTGCCGCCAGCTGGATTGGAGACAGTGGATGAAAAATATGAAATGGATTAAACCGGTGCTGACTCTAGCCGCCATCGTGGCGGTATTGGTGCTGGGTGGAAAATACCTCAATTTGCAACAGCACATCGCCGATGCGCTGGAATGGATCAAAGGTTTGGGTTCGTCGGGGATGGGCGTGTTCGCCGGGCTCTATATTTTTGCCTGCGTCTTTTTTATTCCGGGGTCGTTGCTGACCTTAGGGGCGGGAGCAATTTATGGCGTTGTAATTGGGTCGGTATTGGTTTCAATCGCATCGACGCTGGGGGCGACGGCCGCCTTTCTGGTCGGTCGTTATGTGGCTCGGAATTGGATTGCTAAAAAGATTGAAGGCAACGCGCGCTTTAGTGCAATCGACGAGGCCGTTGCCGATGAAGGCTGGCGGATCGTCGGACTGACCCGCCTCTCGCCCATCTTCTCTTTCAACCTGCTCAACTATGCGTATGGACTGACGCGCGTCTCGCTTAAGGAATATGTACTTGCCTCATGGATCGGCATGATGCCCGGCACGGTGATGTACGTCTACCTCGGCTCGCTTGCCGGAGATATTGCCAGTCTCGGTGCGGATACCGACCGAGCCATCACAGCCGGAGAATGGGGACTCTATGGTCTCGGTTTGCTCGCTACCATCGGTGTGACGGTGTACGTCACCAAGATTGCAAAGAAAGTTTTATCGGAGAAAATTCATGACTGATTCTTGGAAATTCGATGTTCTTCCTGCGGATGAACACAACCAACGGTTGCTGGATAATGTGCATCCTGGCGAGTGGAAAAATCCGAAGCCGGACGGCACGTACAACCTCGTGGCTATCGGCGCAGGAACCGCTGGACTGATCTCGGCCATAGGTACTGCGGGGTTGGGTGGAAAGGTTGCGTTGATTGAGCGGCATCTGATGGGAGGCGATTGCCTGAACGTCGGTTGTGTTCCTTCGAAAGCGCTGATTTCTTCGGCACACCTTGCATCAAAAATGCGAAATGCAGCTAATTTTGGCCTGACACCCGTGTTTCCGAAAGTGATGGAACGGCTACGCCGCATCCGCGCAGATATCAGTGCCAACGATTCCGCCCGCCGTTACACGGAGAAGGGAGTGGATGTCTTTATGGGCGAGGCCAAGTTTACGGGACGCAACACGGTGGAAGTCGGCGGGCAGGAAATCAAATTCAAAAAGGCGGTCATCACCACCGGAGCACGGGCGGTGCATCCTGATATTCCCGGGCTGGAAGCAGCGGGATTCCACACGAACGAAAGCATCTTCAGTCTTACGGAGAGACCCAAACATTTGATTGTCATCGGCGGTGGTCCGATCGGTTGTGAACTGGCGCAGGCGTTCCGGGGGCTGGGATCGCGAGTCACCATTATTGACCATGGGCGTTTTCTTCCACGCGAAGATCCGGATGCCGCTGCCCTGTTAGCAAAAGCTTTTGAGCGCGATGGGATCGAGGTTCTACTGGACTCAAGTGTGGAGTGTATTTTGTCTGAGGACGGGAAAAAGCGGGTGCGTATCACTCGAAATGCGAGGGAGGAAACCATCGAGGGCGATGAGTTGCTGGTGGGTACTGGGCGGGTTCCAAACATTGGAAACCTCGGGCTGAAAACCGCTGGAGTCGAGGCAGATCTCCGCAAAGGGATTACGGTCGACGATCACTTGCGCACGTCCAACCCGAATATCTTTGCCGCAGGTGATTGCTGCATGATGTACAAGTTCACCCATGCTGCCGATGCGGCCGCTCAGATCGTGATCCAGAATGCATTGTTTGGCGGGAAGAAAAAACTCTCCGCCCTCAACATGCCGTGGTGTACCTATACCTCTCCTGAAATCGCTCATATCGGGATGTATGAACATCAGGCAAAGGAGAGAGGGCTCGCTACCGATACCTACAAGTTTGAAATGGCCGAGAACGATCGCGCCATCGCTGAAGGAGAGGATGAAGGGTTTGTAAAAGTAATCGTTAAAAAGGGGACCGATCAAATCCTCGGCGCGACGATTGTTGCGGCTCATGCTGGAGAAATGATCAACGAGATCTCCGTCGCCATGGCCGCGAAGATGGGCCTCGGAAAGATCGGCGGCGTGATTCACCCATACCCGACGCAGTCCGAAGCCATCAAGCGGATTGCCGGGTTGTATAACCAGACTCGCCTCACCCCTACCCTTGCCAAGCTCATGAAAAAATGGCTGGCTTGGCAGCGTCACTAACTTTTACCACAGTCATTTCATGAACAGACCTTCTCAACTTGTCCTCTTCACTCGTTTTCCTGAATTTGGAAAAACAAAGACTCGCCTGATTCCATATCTTGGTGCGGAGGGTGCGACTCAGTTACAGAAAGAGATGACGGAACATACCGTTCGGCAGGCTAGAAAAGTGGATGCTGAGATTGAGATCCGCTACACAGGGGGCTCACTGGAAAAAATGAAGGCTTGGTTGGGCGATGACTTGGGTTATACCGATCAAGGGGAGGGCGATCTCGGTGAACGCATGGAACGCACTTTTTCGGATCATTTTAAAGAGGGTGCCGAGCAGGTCATTATCATCGGTTCTGACTGTCCCTCCAACCACCGGGAAAATATAAAGAAGGCGTTCCTCTCCTTGGAGTCGATCGACTGCGTAATCGGCCCAGCCCATGATGGTGGATACTATCTGGTGGGTCTCTCTAAACCTGCCTCACAACTTTTTCAAGGAATAGATTGGGGAGAGGCAACCGTACTGGCGCAAACTCTATCCGCCGCTTCGTCGCTGTCCGTCCATCAATTAAAGGTGCTCCACGATGTTGATCTTCCTGAAGACCTTCCGCCGAAAATTTCCGTTGTGATTCCCACACTCAATGAGGCAGACCAACTACCCCAAACATTGGAACGTGTGAAAGAAGGCTTTAATATTGAAATCCTCGTCGTGGATGGGGGTAGCACGGATGGAACCCAAGGCATTGCAAAGAGAACGTTGGCGTGTAGCGGCGGCCGTGCAGCCCAGCAAAATCGAGGAGCAGCCACTGCGCTCGGAGAGATTTTGTTATTCCTGCATGCCGATACCTTGCTTCCCGATGGGTGGGACTGGATCATTCGCGATACACTGGCTGATCCATCGATTGCTTTGGGAGCCTTTTTATTTAAGGTCGATTGTGACTTTTCTGGCCGTAAATTTATTGAAGACACCGCTAACTGGCGTTCCAAGGCGGGGGGACTTCCCTATGGCGACCAAGGGTTGTTCCTCCGAAATGAGATTTTTGATCAGGCAGGCGGCTTCCCCGATCAACCCATTATGGAGGACTACACCTTCGTTCGAACTCTCCGCCATTATGGAAAAATCGTGACCGTTTCGCAGCCCGCAATCACCTCTGGCCGCCGCTGGCGGAAGCATGGCGTGTTCAAGGTTACGCTGGTTAACAAGCTGATGGTGATCGGCTACCATTTTGGTATCCCACCCGCCAAACTAGCGCGACTCTATCGGAGGTAGACGCTACTGGACGCTGTGCCTACCTTTTTTGAACGCCCCATTCTTCAGCCGCCTGCAATAGTGTTTGGTTTCGCGGGCGACCACTCCGGAGAGCAGGATCAGGCCAATAAGGTTGGGGATGGCCATGAGGGCGTTGAAGATGTCGGCAATCGTCCAGATGACGCGCAGTCCACCTACGGCCCCGATGGTGATGAAGCCGACGTAGACCCAGCGGTAGATCGGAATGGCCTTTTCACCAAACAGGAACTCGGCGCAACGGTCACCGTAATATGACCACGCAATGAGTGTCGAATAGGCAAAAAACACCAAACCGAAGCCCACAAGATAGTGCCCGTAGCCGAATAGTCCTATTTCAAAAGCGTGTGCCGTCATAGCTCCGCCGTCATGCTCACTGTGGTTGGCGTGGGTGACGAGGATGACTAGTGCGGTCATGGTGCAGATGATCAGCGTGTCGATGAAGGGGCCGAGCATGGCAACGATACCTTCACGCACGGGTTCGTTGGTTTGGGCGGCGGCATGGGCGATAGGAGCCGAGCCGAGGCCAGATTCGTTGGAGAACACACCGCGGGCCACACCGAAACGAATGGCTTGCGAGACGGCTATGCCCAGCGCGCCGCCACCTGCTGCATATGGGGTAAAGGCATGTTTGACGATCTGGCTTAGCGCTGCGGGAATGGCCGATACGTTCAGGATCAGGATGATGGCTGCACCGATCACATAGAACGAACACATGAACGGAACGATCACGCCAGCTACATGGGCGATACGCTTGATTCCTCCGAGGATTACGATGCCTGTCAGGAAGGAGAGGGTCAGTCCTGTGGCGAGGCTCATCCAAGAAATATCAAAGCCGTACCAAAGAGTGAATCCGCTCGTGGTAACCGCCTCTGGAAGGAGATAGCTCAACCCGCCGACCACCGAGTTGGCCTGCACCATGTTGCCGATCCCGAACGAGGCGATCATGCCAAACAGCGCGAAAGCGCTACCTAGAAAGATTCCGATCTTTTTATTTTTCAGTCCCAAGGAAAGGAAATACATCGGGCCGCCGCTAGCCGATCCATCAGCGTGGAGTTTGCGGAACTTTACCGCCAGTGTGCAGGAGGTAAATTTGGTGGCCATGCCGACGAGTGCCGTGATCCACATCCAGAAAACCGCGCCGGGACCACCGAGTGCGATGGCGGTTGCCACACCGGCAATATTGCCGGTGCCAATGGTGGCTGAGAGGGCAGTGGCGAGTGCTTTGAAGTGGGAAATATCTCCGCTTTCTTCCGGCTGGTCGTACTTCCCAATGACGCATGCGATGGCATGGCCAAGGTGGCGGATCTGAACAAAGAGTAGTCGCACAGTAAGGAACAGTCCGGTTCCGACAAGCAACCCAATGGTTGTCCAGCCCCATACAAAGCTATTGATGTCGTCCAGTAACCCATTCAGCCATTCCATGCATATTCCCCATTCAATATGTTTGGCAGGGTAGGGAAAAATACAGGGGACTACAAACCTCCCCATAAAAAACTCCGAGCGGAATCGCCCGGAGTGGTCAAGCAAACGAGTGGCTTGCTTTATCTATTTCCCGTGGGTATCCGCCTTTGTTTTGCCGCATTGCTTGCAGGCTTTGTATCCGGCTTGTTTGGCAGCAGCTTCCGAGGCGAAGGGTTCGGTTGACCCTTTGGCGGTGTAGTGCTTGCAGGTCGGGTTGTGATAGATTTTGCTACTTTTATTACCTTTAACGGCCACGGTGTCGGCAAAGACCATGCTGGCTCCCATCAATACCGTTGCCACTAAGAGTTTGAGTACACGTCTCTTTTTCATTACCAGTCTCCTTGGGTTAATGTCCGGAATCTTTACCGCACACCTATAAGAGGTATGAAAAACGGCTGTAATTATCAATTAAAAACAACAAAGAATAACATAGTAAAAAATACTAAGAGAGTAGTTATAAAAACTTCACTATGTAAAATCCAGCCGATTTCTCGCGTTTAACTGCGGCAGATGCGTACTACGTTTGGTCGCTATGCCGTCTCTCGAAAACCTCCCAGATTAAGATCAGCGCGGTGATGGAAATGACCCATCCACCGTGTCGCCCTGCGGCTCCGCCGCAGAACCACACGTTGGACCAACAAAAGCTCCACTTCCGCGGGCAAGCCCGCTACAGTTCCGCT
>QIHI01000107.1 GCA_003230915.1 Kiritimatiellales bacterium
CGCCCCTATGCCGACGAGGTGTTCGTGATTCAGGAAAACCGTAATCTTAAATCGGCTTTCTATCGACTGCGCCGTAACCCGCACCACAGTGCCGTCGTTCTTGATGCCCGCCGCCATCCCATCGGTCTCATCCGTCTCGAGGATATTGCTCGTTATATTGCCCGGGAATAGGTAGATTTTGGTTTTTAAAAATGCGCGGCTTGAGCTGATTTGGAGTTGATTCGAACCCCGAAAAACGATTTTCTATCCGCTCATTTTTAACCCAAAGAATTCTATGAGCGATAAAGCCAAAATTATTTACACCATCACCGACGAAGCTCCGGCTCTTGCCACGCATTCCCTACTTCCCCTCATTGAGGCCTACACGGCCGCGGCGGGGGTGGTGGTCGAGACCCGCGATATTTCCCTTGCAGGTCGTATCCTAGCCAACTTTCCAGATGTGTTGACCGAAGAGCAGCGCGTCTCCGATGCGTTGGCGGAGTTGGACGATCTTGCAAAATCTCCCGATGCCAATATCATCAAATTACCGAATATCAGCGCCTCAGTACCGCAGATGAATGCGGCGATCCGTGAGCTTCAGGGCAAAGGACTCGCTCTG
Organism: Kiritimatiellales bacterium; assembly: GCA_003230915.1. Classification (GTDB taxonomy): domain Bacteria; phylum Verrucomicrobiota; class Kiritimatiellia; order Kiritimatiellales; family Pontiellaceae; genus Pontiella. The sequence continues at coordinate 599 of QIHI01000107.1, forward strand.
CCGGACTACCCGGAAGTTGCAACAACCGAAGCCGAAAAATCAGCAAAAGCACGCTACGATAAGATCAAGGGAAGCGCGGTTAACCCCGTGCTCCGTGAGGGCAACTCCGATCGCCGCGCCGCCGTTGCGGTCAAGAAATACGCCCAGACCCATCCGCATCGCATGGGAACTTGGTCGGCCGATTCAAACTCGCGTGTCTCCAGTATGTCGGGCGGTGATTTTTTCGAGAACGAAAAATCCACAACCCTTGCTGAAGCCACGGTTGCAAAAATCGAGCTCGTTGCTGCCGATGGCCGCGTCACCGTGCTAAAGGCCGACCTCGCCCTGCAGGCCGGCGAAGTTCTTGATGGCACGTTCATGAGTGCTGCTGCTCTCAATGGATTCCTCGAAGAACAAATCGCGGCTCCCAAGACGGATGGAGTGCTTTTCTCGCTTCATATGAAAACGACGATGATGAAAGTTTCAGACCCAATCATCTTCGGCCACGCCGTGAGCCTCTTTTTTAAAGAGGTTTTCGAGAAGCATGCCGACGTTATCGCTGAACTCGGTATTGATGTAAAAAATGGATTCGGCGATCTTTGCACGAAGATCCAGACTTTGCCGGTCGAGAAGCAGGCTGAGATCGAAGCCGACCTTGCCGAACTCTATGCCAACCGCCCGGATATAGCTATGGTTGATTCCGACAAAGGCATTACCAACCTGCACGTGCCGAGCGATATTATTATCGATGCCTCCATGCCGGCGGCGATCCGTGCTTCCGGTCAAATGTGGAACAAGGCGGGGCAACTTCAGGATACTAATTTTGTGATTCCCGACCGCTGCTACGCCGGCGTATATCGTGAAACCGTTGATTTCTGCAAAGCGAATGGTGCATTCGATCCGCGGACGATGGGCACCGTGCCGAATGTCGGACTCATGGCTCAGAAGGCGGAGGAGTATGGCTCGCACGATAAGACCTTCGAAATCCCCGCTGCTGGCACCGTCCGGGTCGTGGATTCCTCGGGCGCAGTACTCTTCGCACACGCCGTCGAAGAGGGCGATATCTGGCGCGCATGTCAGACCAAAGATGCGCCGATTCGCGATTGGGTAAAACTTGCCGTGACCCGTACACGTGCGACGGGTTCGCCTGCAATCTTCTGGCTCGATGCTGATCGAGCGCATGATGTGCAACTGATCAAAAAGGTGAACGTCTATCTCAAGGATCACGATACGAAGGGTCTGGATATTCAGATCATGGCACCGGAGGCGGCAACTCGCCTCACCTTGGCTCGCGCCAAGGCCGGAAAGGATACGATTTCTGTGACCGGTAATGTCCTGCGCGATTACCTGACGGATCTCTTCCCGATCCTTGAACTGGGGACTAGCGCGAAGATGCTGTCGATCGTCCCGCTGATGAATGGCGGCGGTCTCTTCGAGACCGGAGCCGGTGGCTCCGCCCCAAAGCATGTTCAACAGTTCCTGAAAGAGAACCATCTCCGTTGGGATTCCCTCGGGGAATTTCTTGCCCTCGGTGTATCGCTGGAGCACCTCGCGGCGGTGTTTGATAACGCAAAGGCTCAGGTTCTTGCTGATACGCTTGATATGGCTACTACCAAGTTTCTCGAAGAAAACAAATCGCCCTCCCGTAAGGTCCAGGAAATTGACAACCGCGGTAGCCATTTTTATCTCGCGCTCTACTGGGCTCAAGCGCTCGCCGCGCAGGATGTGGATGATGAACTCAAGGCGCGTTTTATTCCGTTGGCTGAACGTCTAACGACCCACGAGAGTAAGATTATGGAGGAACTTATTGAGGTTCAAGGCGAGGCCATGGATCTCGGTGGCTACTACCGTCCAGATGAGGAACGTGTGTTCAAGGCGATGCGTCCGAGCGCGACCTTCAATGCCGCGCTGGCCGCGCTATAGCGAGTCGAGCAGTTTTCTAACGTCCGCAATGCTCTCAGTCTGCATGAGCCGGGTACGGAGCTCGACCGCACCGGGAAAGCCCTTGGAATAGATGGAATAGTAGCGGCGAAGAATGTGGAAGTTCTTGCGGTCTCCCCATACGCGATCAAAAATCTCGGTGTGCTTCCATAGCAGTTCCAGCTTTTCTTCGGGCGTTCGCTCGCGCTGCTGCTCCATGAAAATCCATGGGTTCGAAAAGATACCCCGGCCAATCATGACGCCGTCTATTTTAAACGCTGCGCTCTTGGCGCGGGCTTCTTCTATCGATTGGACATCGCCGTTTCCGAGGATAGGTAGATCAAGTCCGAGTTGGTCGCGCAGGCGAGCCGCCTTGGCGATTTCCTCCCAGTGGGGTGAGCCATGGCTCATTTGTTTTTGGGTCCGCCCGTGGATCGTAAGCGCTGCGGGTTGGGTTTCAAGCACCTGTCCAATCCATTCCTCGGTGGCGATGCTTTTGAGACCGATGCGGGTTTTGACGGAGACGGGAAGGGGGGTGGATTCTTTTGCGGCGAGGATGATCTCCTTCGCCAGTTCAGGATTGCCGATTAGGCCAGAGCAGCACCCACGCCGTACGACTTTAGGAACGGGGCAGCCCATGTTGATATCGATTCCGTCGAACTCCATCTCTTCGGTGATTTCCTTAATCACCTGGCGGTAGTTTTCCGGGGTGTTTCCCCAAATTTGCGCAACAATCTTAACGCCTTTTTCCTTGAGGAGCTTGCGTTCTTCATCCGTCACAAGCAGGCGGTGTATCACGCGTTCGCGTCCTTTCTTGTGCATGAGTCCGTCCGTCGAAACGAACTCTGTCATGACGACATGAAGTGCGCCCGGGTCGGCAAGGCCAAGTAGCAGCTCGCGCAACACCGTATCCGTCACATCCTCCATCGGCGCAAGCGCAATGATTGGCCGGTCGATGGTCTTCCAGAAATTCATCAGGAGACTAGACCTCTTCGATTTCGAAGCCCGCGTCTTCGATCATGCGTTTATCGGTTTCGAAATCCTGGCCGCCGGTGGTGAGGTAGCCGGCGGTGAACATGGAGTTGGCGGGATAGAGCGCGAGCGGCTGGAGATGGCGTAGCGTGGTTTCGCGGCCGCCCGCGATGCGGACTTCAACGGAGGGCATCAGGTAGCGGAACATGGCGAGGCCGCGCAGGCAGTCGTTGGGGGATAGCGGGTTGGGCTTGCCCTCAAACGCAGTTCCAGGGCGGGGATCGAGAAAATTGAGCGGCACGGAGTCGACGTCAAGGCCGTCCAGCGCAAAGGCGAGGTCGACGCGATCCTGCAGCGACTCGCCCATGCCGAACAGTCCGCCGGAGCAGAGGTCAAGTCCGACCTTCTTAACGATCTTGGCGGTATCGACGCGCTCGGTAAAATCGTGGGTGGTGACGACTTCCGGGAAATAGTTTTCGGAGGTTTCGAGGTTGTGATTAAAACGATCGACGCCGGATTCTTTCAACCGTACGGCTTTTTCTTCGGTCAACAGGCCGAGCGAGGAGCAGATTTCGAGGTTGGGATGCTTTTGCTTAATCTGGATGGCGGCTTCGCAAATCGTTTCAAGTTCCTTGGGGGCAGGAGCGCGAGTGCTCGATACGACGCAGTAGCGCTTGGCCTTGCGGTCGACCGCCGCTTGAGCACCATTAACGATGTCTTCGACGGTTTGGAAGTCGTAGCGTTCGACGTCGTTAATGGCGGAGGTCGATTGCGAGCAGAAGGAGCAATCTTCCGGGCACTTACCGCTCTTAACATTGCGGAGTAGGTGCAGCGATACCGAGTTGCCAAAGTGTTTCTTGCGGATGCGATAGGCTCCTTGCAGCACTTCCAGAAGTTCGTCGTCGGGCGACTCCAGAATAGCCAACGCATCGGCTTCCGTGATCTTTTCGCCGTCCAACACGCGGGTGCTTAAATTTTTCCAATCCATGGGGGTTACCTCCAGTTCAATCAATAGGAGCGGATATTACCCTCGACGTATTGAGATGCAACCCGATTAAGGTTGGAAAATACGACAGGCATGCTACTTCTGGCCTTTTCATAACAGGAGGCATGCGATGCCGGAACTACCGGAAGTTGAAACGATCGCGCGGCAGTTGCGCGCTCGGGGTGTTGAGGGGCGGGAGATCCTATCGGTCAAGGTAAACTGGCCGAGGACAGTAGCCCCCTTGACGGCGGCTGTTTTTTCAAGGCAGATACGTGAATCGACTATTGAACAAATTTACAGGGTAGGGAAATGGTTGCTGTTTTCGCTCAGTTCGGGGCAGACGATCATGGTTCACCTGCGGATGGCGGGCAGTTTTTCAATGGAGCCCGGGGCGCACGACCGCTTGGTGCTTAAACTCTCGGACGGACTTTCGTTATACTACCGCGACACCCGCAAGTTTGGCCGCTGGAGGTTGGTGGACGATCCAGAGGTAATTCTATCGAAACTTGGCCCCGACGCGCTGACGCGCAAATTCACAAGGGCCTATTTTAGCGAAACGATGCGCCAGCGGCACCGAATGATCAAACCCCTGATTCTCGACCAATCCATTGTGGCGGGGTTGGGGAATATCTATGCAGACGAGGCGTTGTGGGAATCCAAAATCCATCCCGAACGTTTGTCAGATTCGCTGAACGATGCCGAACTGGAAAAACTGTTCAAGGCGATCAAACACGTGCTTAGAGTGGGCGTGAAAAACCGAGGAACGTCGTTGGGAGATGGAAAAACAAATTATCGCGATGTGGAAGGGGAGGCGGGCGGACATCGTGCCGAAGTGAAAGCCTATGGGCGCGGTGGGCAGCCGTGCAAGCGCTGTAAAACCGTGCTCGAAAAAACCGCCGTGGCCCAGCGCGGCACCCACTTTTGCCCCTCATGTCAGCAAAGATGACTATTCTGGCTGTTGGCCAGACTTATCGATATTGGGTGTTTCGTCAGCAGGTAGAAGATATTTGTATTCGGGAGGAAAAACCACGTGGTTCCCATGGGTTTTTCGAGCCTCAATGAAGCGTTCCATGACCAGACGAGCCAGTCCAGACGCGGAGAGTCCGTAGGTTTCCGCTACGCTGCGGAAGTCAGAGGAAAGCTCCTCACTGATTCGAATCTGAAACGCGGTTATCTTTTTTTCCATCATTTGCACCGCTCGGACAGTTGCAAAGCACTTGAAGGATAAAAACGATATTTTACATTGATCGAGTAGAGAGGTTGCACTACACATGGCTGGCGTAAAAATATAATCACAAGGGTTGCTTGTTGAATAAGTAATTTCTTCTCTATAAAGTGAGATCAATTGCAAGGGAGATGGCATGAAACGATTAAGGTGCGTTGGGTTGGTGGGGTTACTGGGGATGTTTTTCGGCGTGGCGGTGGCGCAGGACTTTTGCATTTTGGACTATGATGTCGATACCATCACCGTGGAATACCCGCCTGCGTTCGAGGAGGCCTACATTTTCATCGAGGCACGCACAAATCTTGCGGCGGGCGGGTGGGAGGCGATTGACTACTTCCAAGTTCCACTAGGAGGAAGTTCGCAAATGCAGCTCTTCCTTCCTCCGACGGCAGAAGAGGTCGGGTTTCGACAAAGTACAGCGATTTCCTTCATCGATTCGGATGGCGACGGAGTCGACGATATTACGGAATACAGCCGCGGCACCGACCCCAATGTGCCGGACGCTCCGCCGATCAACCTACCCGTCGACGATGGCGACCCGCAAATTGTGCCGGGCTCGGTGAACAGTGCGCCGGGCGACTGGAACACGCCGCCGCCGATGGACTACCGCGCCGTCGTTGGCCTATATGGAGCAATCAACGCGCGTATTTTGGCGATGGACGGAACCAACGGAACCTTTACCTCGGCCTCGACTCTGGAGGAACTTGGCGCATGGGTTGAGTCGATGTGCGGTACGTGGCAGATTCCGTCGGGCGGCGACACCTATCCAACGGTGGAGAACGGGCGGTTTTTCCAAACGGAAACCAATGGATTTACATGGGTCGGCAAGGAAAATATATACGCCTTGGCCTTCCATCCCCACGATGGTTCCGAACAGTTCGTCAACCACCTCGTCAAGTCCGCCGCCGCCGATCTGGTGGGGCTGGCCACCCTTGGCGGAACGGGGGTGGTGGTGAACGTCTCCGACCCGTGGACGGAAGAAAAGCTGCTGGCCTGCCTGCCGCACCTCGTCACCGTCTCCTGCCGGTTGCAAAAGCTTAATGGAGGCCTTCATGATCCGACCGATATCCCCGCGATGGCCAGTGCTGAGACCCAACTCAACTTCGGCCCCCTGCAACCGGTCGGCACCATCCAGTTTGCCAACGGCTTCATCCAGTTCAACTGGGTGTTCGATGGCT
>QIHI01000077.1 GCA_003230915.1 Kiritimatiellales bacterium
AACGCCTGGGCTTAGCTCATCGGAGAGTTCAAGGAAAACTTCATCGCTATCCAGATGCTTAAGGGGTGCCATCATAAACCCAGGATTAAAAGCAATCGTGATATCCTTTCCTGAATACTTCACAGGTACGCTTTCACGAGCTTCTCCAACTTCTGGGGAGGAGGTGAGTAGATCAATTCTATTTTCTGTGATCTGAACTTTCACAGAGGCCGCCTGATCATCCAGCATAAGAGATACGCGCCGTACGGCGTCATGCAAGGTTTCTCTATCAATTGCAATACGCTCCTCGCACTGGGAAGGGATAACTTGGCGATAGTTCGGGTAGGTTCCATCAATGAGCTTAGAGATGATGAAGATGTTTCCGAATTCAAAGGCAACCTGCGTAGTAGAGGTCTTAATAATTGCAACCCCTTCATCATTAAGTGTTTTAATAAGTTCTGTGATGGTTTTAGAAGGAACTACAATATCAAGCTCAGCATCATCTGGAATATCGATCTCCTGCTCGATAAGAGCCAGACGGCGGCCATCAGTACAAACGACAGTGAGCTTGCTGTCTCGGAAGGCCATCAGAGAACCATTCAAAATCGCCCGAGATTCGTCCGTAGAGGCTGCGTAGGAGGTCTTCTGAAGAATATCCCTCAAAGTACCTTGCTGAAGCTCATAGGAGAAACTCTCTTCGAATGAGGGCATAGGCGGAAAATCATCATCGGATAACCCTTCGAGTTTAAAGTTAGCGGAACCAGATGTGATCTCGGCGACATTGTTGGCGGTAACCGTAATGTCGATCTGATGGCTTGGAAGTTCGCGGCAAATACTAAAAAAGCGGTGGGCGGGCAGGGTGGTTGCGCCGGGCTCGGAAATATCGGCCTCCAAACTGGTGCGCACACTGACCTCTTGGTCGGTCGTCGTTAACGTCAGTTTCCCATTGTCTGCCTTGAGCAGTACATTTGAAAGAATCGGCAAGGTGGTACGTTGCCCAACAATGGATTGCACCTTTTGTAGAGCTTCCATGATCTGATCTTTCTCGATACTGAGCTTCATTAACAAGCCTCCTCTTATATTAGTATAATCTATTTATAAATTACTATTATTAGTAGTCTGTGGATAACCGCTACGAACCCTACATATTCGCCGTAACCCAGTCACCTGTAAAAGTTTGAAAAAATTAATAAACCTGTTAATAAAATGGGAATTAATAGCCCGTGCTGTAGACAACTTGTAGTTATTAAACCTATCATCAAAAACCAAACAGGTTATTAATTTTTTATTAACAAGCTGAGGGGTAGAGATTATTTTTTAGAAAGGATTAAAAAATAAGGGAGGGGAGATAAAAACCACCAGGAATCGTTTGCAGAAAAGCATGTAACCAATTACTGAACGGATTTTGCACAGTTCTTGTTCACTTTGTCCTTAAGAATAGCGATGGTCTGTTGCAAGGTGCGATCCATTTTTGCCTTTCCGGAGACTTGGTCGTGGGCATAGAGGATGGTTGCGTGGTTACGGCTGAAGGCTTTGCCTATCACTGGGAAGGATTGGGTGGTCATGGTGCGTGAAAGATGCATTGCAATCTGACGGGGCCATGCAATATCCCTCGACCGTTTCTTTCCGAGAATATCGGACTGACGAAGGTCAAAGTGTTCTGCAACGGTACGCTGGATAATATCTACATTAATTATTGCCTGAGATTCTTTATCGAACAAATCGTATAAAAGCTCTTCGACTTTCGCAATATCAACATGCTGGTTCGTTAATGAAATGTAACTAGCCACGCGAATAAGAGCACCTTCTAAGCTTCGAATATTCGAAGAAATTCGTTCGGCAAGATAATCGATTAGTTCATGATCCACTCGCAAGTTTAATAATTCCGATTTTTTACGCAGGATGGCTGTTCGTGTTTCAACATCGGGTTTTCCGAGCTCTGTGACCAAACCCCATTCAAAACGGGAAATAAGGCGTGGTGCAAGACCGTCCATTTCACTTGGAGTACGGTCGGAGGTAAGTACAATCTGCTTATGACCTTCGAAAAGGGTGTTGAAAGTGTGGAAGAACTCTTCCTGAATCCGGGCTTTTCCATCTAGAAACTGGATATCGTCGATCATCAGCATATCGATTTTCCGGTATTTTTTACGGAAGGCCGCGATACTATTATTTTTCAAGGCATCGATATATTCATTCAGGAATGTTTCACAAGTAATATAGCAAATTCGCGCGCGCGGTTTCTTGGTAGCCACATGGTTTCCAATCGCCTGCATAAGATGCGTTTTTCCGAGCCCCACGCCTCCGTAGATAAAAAGGGGATTATAAGTGCGCGATGGCGAATTGGCCGCCGCCATCGCAGCAGCATGGGCAAATTGTGAGGAGGAACCGACCACGAAGGAATCAAAGGTATAGTTCGGGTTTAGATTGTGGCTCGGCTTCTTTCCAAAACTAGGAAGAGAGACGGAGGAATGGGCCTCGGGTTCCTTTTCCTTTTTGGATTCTTCAAAACAACTAGAGTCGACGGCGAGCGAAATATCCATTTCCTCGCCGCTTACCACCATAACGGCCTTGCGGATCATGGGAAAATAATTCTCTTCCAGCCAATCTTTGTAGAAGTCGTTGGCCACAGCCAGCTGCATGTGGTTTCCGGAGATCTTCAGGCACTTGATCACCGCGATCCAGCGATCATAGATATCGCTGGAGAGGATCCCTTTGAGTTGTTTACACGCCTCGCCCCAAATAGTATTATTTTTGTCGTCCATTTTCCCTAAAATCCGTGCCTCTAACAGATCAAGTTGATTTATCAACAAGTTATTAACAGGCAATGGCTTACTATTTTCATAACCGGAATTCACAAGGTATGAAAAAGTAATTCCCCGCTCAAGGGATTATGGAAAAAAATCGCAAAAAAAAACGATAACCACTAAATATGGGTTTATCCGAAAGTTGAAACACAAGATAGGCCGTGGGGTGTCGGAAAAAATGAACCTCCAAAAAGGGTATCGCGTCGGTACATCCAATGTAAAAGCAAACGAATAAGGAACTTGTGCCCAGATGAATAAATTAACAGGCCTTTTTTTACTCGCAGGATCATCTCCCAACGATACTAATATCCACTATTTAAGTGGTTTCAGTGCCCCCGACCCGTTTTTATTCTTAAAAACAAATTCGGTGAACTATCTCGTCGTGTCCGCTATGGAAAAAGGCCGCGCCGAGAAGCAGTCCAGTCCCGGAACTAAGGTCTTCACTCCTTCTGAACTGGGTCTGAGCGGAAAACAATCTGGTAAAGTCCCGAATCAAATCATCGCACTCATCGAAAAATCCAAAATCCACCATGCACAGGTTTCATCTGATTTTCCGGTCGGTATTTTCCAGGCCCTAAAAAAGAGAGGAGTGAATATTTCTATTCATGGAAAATCAATTTGTCCGGAACGAAAAATAAAGACCAAGGCCGAAATCGCCTTGCTTCGTGCCAGTCAGCGAGCCGCCGCCGCCGCTATGAACATCGGAATGGCGCTGATTGGTTCCGCCAGAATCGACCGTGGGCAGCGTCTACACGTTGGAAAAGAGCTTTTGACCTCAGAAAAAGTACGGCGGCTGATCCATAAGACGCTCATCGACCACGATTGCGCCGGAGTTGAAACCATCGTGGCCGGTGGCGATCAGGCTACCGATCCCCACGAACGCGGTCACGGCCAGCTCTATGCCGGTCAGGCCATCATTCTCGATATCTTCCCACGGAGCGAAAAAACCGGCTATTGGGGTGACATGACGCGCACGGTTTGCCGGGGTACCGCCGCTCCGGAGTTAAAAAAACTCTATAATGCCGTTAAAGCCACCCAGGCCGCCGCCTTGCGTACCGTTCGCCCAGGAATCTGCGCCGACGAAGTCCACTCTACCGCCAAAGCCGAATTCGAGCGGCGCGGCTATAAAACTCAAGAAATCGATGGCCGCCATGTGGGTTTCATTCATGGAACCGGACACGGGGTCGGGCTGGACATCCACGAACAGCCAAGAGTTGGAACCAGCGGGGAAATTCTGGAGGCGGGTAATGTCATTACGGTTGAGCCTGGTCTCTACTATCCCGGACTCGGTGGTGTTCGTATCGAAGACACCGTTGTCGTTACCGAAAAAGGGTGGCGCTATCTCGCCCCCTGCGAAAAAACGTTTGAATGGTTGTAGGGCAATAACCACTTGCTAAAATGCGTTATACAGCTCAATCCAACCTTTGGAGGCTCTTCAAATGAAGAAACAATTAATCATCCTATGGGTATCCGCCATATCCATCCATGTGTTGGCTCAGGAGAGCGACAACCCCGCAGCCCGCGAGCGGATGGAACAGCGACGTCGGCAACACGAGCAACGCAAATACCAATTTATGGATCGAGTACTCACTAAAATCAGAGTGAGCGATGAAGACAGGGCAAAGATCAGCAAGCTCCAGAGCGAGCATCGCCGGAAAATCAAGGGGAGTAAAAAACGCATGGAAATGGCACATGCCAAGCTTGCTTGGATTCAAGAAACCGATGCAACCGACGCTGAGATCGATGTCGCTATCCAGGAAATCGCCGATGCCCAGACCGAGCAGCTTAAGATTTTGGTATACAACCGTCGGCAGATGGAAAAAATTCTCGGGAAGGAAAAATATGCCCAGCTCATGGAAATTGCCCGCATGCAATTCCACAAGCGCGGGTATGGCGGGGGTCACGGCCTTCCGCCCCGTCCGGGTCTTCCACCGATTCCCGGTGAACCAAAGCAAGTGAAAGAGCCGCCCATGCCACCCGCTCAAAGCACAACACGACCCTCGGCGGAAAGTTAGATGGGTAGCGAGCAACCCTCTCCGCTACGAGCCAGTTTCTGGCTGACCGATCAGGAAAAAGGCTATGTCCTGATGGTCTGCGCCATTTTCCTCGTCGGCATCGTCGCGCGCTATTTTTACTTGAAAAACGAAATGCCCGAAGTATACACACCCACCGGTATTGAAGAGATGGAGAACAATGATGAGTGATTGTATTTTCTGTAAGATAGTCGCAAAGGAAATCCCAGCAACCATTCTCCACGAAGACGACGATGTCCTCGTGTTCATGGATATCGGCCCGATCATCAAGGGTCATGCGTTGGTCATATCCAAAAAACACTACGATCCAGTCACCGAAACTCCGGATGATATTTTGGCCAAACTGCACATCACGGCCAAGCGCATTGCGGCAGCACAAATGAACGCGCTGGGTGCCGGCGGGGTCAATATCATGCAAAACAATGGGACAGCGGCGGGACAGGAGGTTCCTCACATCCATGTGCATGTGATTCCCCGCTTCAAAACCGATGGCCACCATTGGAACTGGAACCCTACAGCGTACGACGATTTTGAAGAAATAGCCAAGTTGGCCGAAAAAATGCGAAACCATTTGTAACGATGCAAACTCCGAATCCAGCTGAATTGCTCGAACCGATCCTCAAAAAGGATCCCCGCTACACGGCGGCGGCGTACATTTTCGTGCGTGATGCGCTCGAGCACACCGTGCGCCAGCTCGAAACGCCTCGCCACGTCAGCGGCCAGGAACTACTCAACGGCATCCGAAAATATGCCCTCAGCGAATACGGACCGGTCACCAAACGCGTTCTTTCGGAGTGGGGGATTAATGAATGCGTCGACTTTGGCCATATCGTCTTCAATCTGGTTAACGCAGGCCTACTGGGCAAGACCGACAACGATTCCCTCGCCGATTTTTCCGAGGGATACGACTTCACCGAAGCCTTCCTGAAGCCCTTCCGGCCATCTGCGCCAGCAGCCAGCCCTTGCGACACCGCTTCAACCCGCTAATACCTCCAATTTTTCCAAGAATTGGAAGTGGAAAATCGCAAGCAAAGCCCTATCATTCCCGCTCTTTATAAAATTGAACGGAGCAGGGCCATGCAGGAGAACTACCCATTCGGCGAAATCGAAAACAAGTGGCAAAATTTCTGGGACGACAACGGCGTTTTTAAGACCGACCTCGCGACCGCAGAAAATCCCTACTACTGCCTCATGATGTTCCCATATCCCTCCGGCAAGTTGCACGTCGGCCACGGCCGTAACTACATCATCGGCGACGCCGTCGCCCGCTACAAAAAAATGCAAGGCTTCGATGTGCTCACCCCCATGGGCTGGGACTCCTTCGGCCTACCCGCCGAAAACGCCGCCATCAAAACCGGCACCCCGCCCGCCGAATACACCGCCGCCAACATTGAAACCATGAAAGAACAGCTCCGCGCCTGGGGCTGCATGTATGACTGGGACAAGGAAGTCACCTCCTGCATGCCCGATTATTACAAATGGACGCAGTGGCTCTTCATTCAATTTTACAAGCAGGGCCTCGCGTACAAACAAAACTCCAACGTCAACTGGTGCCCTTCCTGCGCCACCGTGCTCGCCAACGAACAAGTCGTCGATGGCGCCTGCGAACGCTGCGATGCTGAGGTCGACCAAAAATCGATGGATCAATGGTTCTTCAAAATCACCGACTACGCCCAACGCCTGCTCGACGATCTCGACACGCTCGACGGCTGGCCGACCCGCG
>QIHI01000066.1 GCA_003230915.1 Kiritimatiellales bacterium
GGCGGGTTTGTTGGCGGATTGATGGCTGGCTCGGCCTTTTCGCTCTACGCACTGGCGTTCGATGTGGCCGCCGCACGCAAGCTGCTGCGGTTCGACCCACGCGATGTCACCACCACCGGCCTCGCCATCGCTCTGCTTAGCGGACTTCCTCCGTTATTTTTTGGGAATGAATTCCTCACCGGCACCTGGTGGAAAATCCCCATCCGCCCGGGCGTCACGTTCGATCTCGGAACGCCAATTATTTTTGATGTCGGGGTCTATTTTGTGGTGCTCGGTGTATTGCTCTCGCTGGTTTTTTCACTGGGAGAGGAGGAATAATGGAAGTCGTTCTCGCCATCGTAATCGGGGTGCTCTATGCGGGCGGACTGTATCTCATGATGCGGCCCAATCTGATTCAGCTCATCATCGGGCTGGGCTTGCTTAGTCACGGAGCCAACCTGCTCATTTTTACCGCCGGAGGATTGCGCAAAGGCGGTGCACCGATTTTGGCCGACGGCGAAAAGGTTTTCACAATCCTACCGGCCGACCCTTTGCCGCAAGCCCTGATCCTCACCGCCATTGTCATCAGCTTCGCTGTCACCGCCTTTGCATTGGTGTTGTTCCTTCGAACCTATCAGACCGTTGGCACCGCCGACGTGGACGAACTTAAAGGAACTGATACATGATTCTCCTGCCCGTTCTTCCCATTATTCTTCCGCTGGCCGGCGCGATCCTTTGCATGTTCGCCCGGCGGAACCTCGTTGCGCAAAAATTGATTTCCATACTCTCATCCGCCCTTATGTTCGGGGTCTCTATTGCACTGCTTAGCGAGGTTCGCAACGGGGATATTGTGGTCATGAATGTCGGCCAATGGGCCGCTCCATTTGGGATTACGTTGGTCGTCGATATGTTAGCGGCCATCCTGTTGGTCTTGAGTGGCCTGATGGCTTTGTCGGTTTCAATTTATGCCTATTTCGGCCTCGACCAAGATCGTGTGCGCTTCGGGTTTTTCCCGTTGTTGTTGATTATGATGGTAGGCGTGAACGGCGCGTTTGTGGCAGGTGACCTGTTTAACCTCTACGTCTGGTTTGAGGTACTGCTGACGGCTTCGTTCATTCTTCTGGCACTCGGCGGCGAGCGCCCGCAGCTCGAAGGGTCCATTAAATATGTTACGCTCAACCTGCTTTCCTCGGCGCTGTTTTTGGCAGGGATCGGCATTCTCTATGGCATGGCCGGAACGCTCAATATGGCGCAACTTGCACGTGTGGTTCAGGAGGATGGACATGGCGGTTTGGTGATGATGGTCGCCATTATGTTCCTGATGGGCTTTGGCATCAAAGCGGGCATGTTCCCGCTCTATTTTTGGTTGCCTGCCAGCTATCCCACTCCGCCGGCCGCAGTGACCGCGCTTTTTTCTGGGCTACTTACAAAGGTTGGAGCCTACGCTTTGATTCGGATGTTCACCCTTGTTTTTATTACAGACCCTGAGTTTTTGCATGGCCTCATCCTGGCGGGGGCGGGTTTAACGATGGTCTCTGGGGTTTTGGCCGCCGCTTCTCACTATGAAATGCGCAAGATTCTAGCCGTTCATATTGTCAGCCAAATCGGGTATGTCCTAATGGGGCTCGGGCTTTTTTCAAAGCTGGCATTAACTGGAACCGTCATCTACCTCATCCATGTTATCATCGTGAAGACCAACCTATTTCTGTTGGCCGGAGCCGTACACCGCCTCAAGGGTTCGTACGATCTCAAAAAATTGGGGGGTCTCTATAAGGAACGCCCCGGCTTATCCATCCTGTTCTTCCTCTCCGCTATGTCGCTTGCTGGATTGCCGCCGCTTTCCGGGTTTTTCGCCAAACTAACGCTTATTATTGCGGCGCTGCGCGCGGAATCGTGGTTGATTGTTGGCGTTGCACTCGGCGTCAGTTTGCTTACGCTCTATTCCATGACAAAAATATGGGCCTATGTTTTCTGGAAACCTGCCCCCGAGCCTCTGCCCGATCTTGATCCGATGCCGAAGGGAAAATGGTTTTTGTTCCTTCTGCCCATGATGACTCTAACCGTCATTACGATTGCGATCGGTGTTTTTGCGGGATCTGTTTTCGACTATGCTGAAATGGCCGCTGGGCAGCTGATGGATCCATCGGGCTATATCCAAGCCGTACTGGGAGGAGAATAGGCATGGAGTTGTTCATCTATAATCTTCTCATTTCCTTGCTGTGGACGCTGCTCACGGGAAAAGTATCGGTCGGTAATTTGGGGCTTGGTTTTGCGCTCGGCTACATTGCGCTCGTCCTGCTCTATCCGGCCACAGGAACGAAATCATCCTACTTCCAAAAAACGATGCAGTTTGTTCGCTTCATCCTATTTTTCACCAAAGAGCTCGTTATTTCTTCATATCGAGTGGCGATCGACGTTGTCAAGCCGCTCCCCCTGATGCGCCCAGGTGTGATTGGCATTCCGCTCGATGCGGAAACCGACCTTGAAATCACCATGCTCGCCAACATTATTTCGCTTACGCCGGGCACCCTGAGCTTGGATGTGTCAAAAGATCGAAAAACACTCTACATCCATGCCATGTACGTCACCAATCCCGACGAACTGCGTCGGGAAATCAAGGACGGCCTCGAACGCCGTCTGTTGGAGGTGTTGAGATGATTGAAATGGTTTGTTCCATTACCATGCTCATGCTGCTCGTTGCCTTCGGCGCCGCCTTCGTGCGCGTCGTGATTGGCCCCAGCCTGCCCGACCGAGTGATCGCCCTCGATATGGCCGCCACGATTGTGGTGGCTTTGATCCTGACGCATTGCGTTCAAAGTGGATCAGCCTATTATATTCCTGCCGCCATCAGCATTGCCCTGCTCTCCTTCATTGGCACGGTTGCACTGGCGTTGTATATCAGCAAAGGGGGTCCCTCATGATGACTGAAATTCTCACCAGTATCTTTCTCCTGCTCGGCGGAATTCTTTCCATCGTAGCGGCCGTTGGGGTATTGCGCATGCCCGACCTATTCATCCGCATGCATGCGGCTACCAAAGTGGGAACGGTCGGAGTCAGCGCCATCACCATCGGCCTCATGATCCATTTTGGCACCCTCACCGTCACCTCGCGCGGTGTATTGGTGATCGCCTTCTTCCTACTCACCGCCCCCGTCGCCGCACATATGATCGCCTGCGCGGCCTACCGCTCCGGCGTTTCCCTCTGGCTACTCACCCGCATCGACGAGTGGAAATCCCACGGTGAAATCGAGGAAGAGGATTAGCACGATTACGCACTTTAATTAAACTTTTCCCAGCGGGTTTGTTCTCGCGTCAACAGAGAGCTGAACTTGGGCGGGGTCCTGATGGAAACGACGGTCTCTTGCTGATCCACGGGATGCGAGAAGCGGAGTTCTACTGCCGCGAGGAACAGTCCTTTTCCCTTCAGCACCTGACCCTCCTGTCCATATTTTTGGTCGCCGACTATTGGGTGCCCCATGCTTGCCATATGAATGCGGAGCTGGTGCGTTCGCCCGGTGAGTGGGAAGAGGTCGACGAGGGAAAGGGATTCGCTACGCAGAGAGGGCACCGTTTTGGCCGGCTCATAACGGCTATGCGCCGAAAGCCCGTCGATCGGCTCGTCAACCTCCCCCGGTGTCGTAATCGCCCCCATCACCACGGCGGAATAGCGTTTATGGATTTTTCGCTCCTCAAACTGCTGCCCGAAGAACACCTGGGCGCGAGCCGTCTTAGCCACCAGTAGCAAGCCGCTAGTGGAATAGTCGAGCCGGTGAACCGGTCGCGGCCAATCGAGGGCATCTGATTGTACGGAGGGCGAAAGATTTCCGGCCAGTGCATTTTCAACGGTCTTGAATTTATTCCCGCTAACCTCAATGCCCGGCGGCTTATTGATTACGGCCAAATATTCATCCTCGAAGACCACTTCGAGCAGCAAGCGATAGGTTTTCGGAATCCGCTGTTGCAGATCCACGAGTTCCAGCAACTGTCCCGCTTGCACCCAGTCGCCGCTTTGAGCGGGATGGCCTTCAATCCGAAGCTCCCCGCGCTTGATCGCCTTAGCCATGCCCTTGCGGGAAGGAAGAACAGGAAATGCCACGCGGGCATAATCGGAAAGTCGTACGCCATGTACGCCTTCAGGAACCCGATGTATCTCCTTGATGATCATATTTTAAAGGAACGTGAGGTCTACTTTTTTGCCCTTTGCGGCGAGGTTTCGTTATGAACGTTCATAACATGCCCCTCGGTTAAGGGGTGCGAAGTGTAAAATCCACCTGTCCGAATGTCTTTCCGTTAATCAGAATTTCGAGGGCGTGCTTACCGGGATAATATTTGCGTGTGGTGACTGGTTTGATCGTGTGCTGTTTCGTGAGTTCCACCGTTGCACCCGGCGCGATTTGCAAGGTTTTGAACTTGAAGATTTTCGGGCTCGTTTTCCCGTTAAACTTCATGTGGTGTACGGCATAGTCGATGACTACCGATTGAGGTTTGGAGCTTGTGGATTGGAGTTTGACCTTAAAAGACAGCGTGCCTCCCAGATTGATGCAGTCTGAATCGAGGTTAAGGATTAACCGTTTAAGTTCTGGATTTTTCGTGTAGCCAAGCAGGCCAAACACATCTGGGTGGCCGGCCTTGACCAGCGTGCGGGTGGCGTGGCGGATGATCCGTTTTCGCTCGGAGCTGGCCTGTTTTCCCCAGCAACGGCACAGCGCGATGACGGTATCGGGATGATCCTTTGAAATATCGTTCAGGTTGTTCGCGACGGAACGGCGGACATATTCGCTGGGATCGTCCTTTAGTTTTTCTAAGAGGTAGAGAACGGGTGCTGGATCATTCATGAATTGCGGCAACTGCGTTCCCCATGGTAGGCGAGGCCGGAGGCCTTCGGAGACGAGCCGCCGGACGTGTTCGTCGGGATCGTTGCACCACTGTTCCAGCCGCCGGAACGTTAGCTCGAAGTGTTCCGTTATGAATGGGCGGATGGCGAACTCGGCGGAAAACAGAGCCGTCAGATTCTTGAGGGCATCAAGTGCTTTTTTCGGATGGTTGAGGCCGTACTCGCCGATATAGTCGATGATCGGCCACGCGGCAAATCCACGAAGAGGATCGGTAGGATCGCCTGGAATCCAGTGCGCTTTGAGCTGGGTCAAGATCTCTACGGTTTCATTAAAATCGGTCGGAAGATAAGCATGAAGCACTCCGATGATATACCGCACCCGCTCTTTGAGCTCCCGTACTTCAAGTCCCGCCATCGCATCAGCACTAAACGCCTTTTTCGGGAATCCTGGAACCGTCCTCGCCAGCGATTCGGCGATGCGCTCCACCGCCGCATTTCCCAGCCCATTCTTCATTAATTGTTGCATTGCCATGGTCCGCGCCTATCCAACCTTACGTCGGGATCTCGTGATTTAGGAATCAAAGTCGGTGGTCAAATAGAGAGCCTCGACCTCATCGCGCGCCCATTGGGTTTTACGCAGAAACTTGAGGCTCGATTGAATGCTCGGCTCCCAGTTGAAGCAGCGAATGTCGATCTCCCGCCCCAGCTCGTCCCAGCCATAGCGATCGACCAGTTGGGTCAGGAGCTTTTCTAGCGTAATCCCGTGCAGTGGGTTGTTGGGTTGTTCCTTCATGGAGCGCATCGTGCCCGACGAGCCATTAAACCACCAGCCCATTTACAGTTGGGCCACATCGGTTAATTCGCTAGGATGCACGTTTGCAGATCAAATCTTCGGTAAGGAAAACACTATGGCGTGGACAGGTAAAATTATTGGTGGGGTGCTCGGCTCATTCTTAGGCCCTTGGGGTACCGCCATCGGGGTCGGCATCGGACACCGGTTCGACAAGGGTGCATCGCGTATCCAAGAGGCCGGCATGGTGATGCAAGTCGCCTTTTTTGGATGCCTGGCCAAGATGGCCAAGGCCGACGGAGCGATTACCCAGCAAGAGATTCAAGCGGTCGAGCAGATCATCGCCCGGCTCGGCTACACACCCCAAATGCGCGCGGCCGCTATTGAAGTTTTTCGCAAGGCCAAGGACGATCCCCACACTGCCGCCGACTATCTCAACCAGCTCGCGGCGGTCATCCAATACAACCCCCAACTCGCAACCACTTTCCTTGCGGCTCTGCACGCCGTTGCACAGGCTGACGGGCTGATCCATCCGAACGAACGTGAAATCTTGCTCCAGGCCGAACGTGCATTCCGCCTGCAACCCGGCACGATCGACACCCTGCTCGGTGGCCGCACGAACAATCTAGACGATGCCTACACCGTGCTTGAATGCTCGTCGGACATGTCCGACGCCGAGATCAAAACGATCTACCGGAAAAAGTGCATCGAATTCCATCCCGATAAGCTGGCCTCCAAGGGACTGCCTCGGGAATTCATGGAATACGCCAATGAACAGCTCGCCAAAATTAACGAAGCCTACGACACCATCAAGAAGGCCCGCGGCTGAGCCTACCCGCCGCTCACCATCTCTAGCTCGGGGACGCCGCTGTGAAAGCGGAAGAGAGGATCGGGCGACTCAATTAACTCGCGTTCGATCGCGCCG
>QIHI01000111.1 GCA_003230915.1 Kiritimatiellales bacterium
GTTTGTCGAGAATCGAGGGGAGCAACAGTCCCGTCAACTGACCGTCGGCCTCGAACGATCCCGGATCGATCCCGGGAACGAGCTGCATGAACTGATAGAGCGATAAATCCTGCTGTTGAGCAAAAGTTTGGTCTTCACCCAACGCCACGGTTCCCCCTTCGCGTACGTCGGTTGCAATGAGTGCCAGCGAGGGGCTGAAGAGGTGAACCGCCACAAAGGGGCTGTTGGCAAACAAGACCCGCTCGATCGCAAACTTCTCCGCCGTGGTGGCGGAAAAATCGGGAACCGTGCATTCTAAATACAGCGAGGGACGCATCACCCCGCCGCTAAACGTATTCCGGTTGATTTCAACACTAAGATTCTGAGTAATATTGATCGCCAGCAGGGTCACCAGCAACAACGCCACGGCAAGGGTGCAGAGCGCAACATCCGAAAACGATTCGAAAATGGTACTCTGCTCTTCTTCGGTTATGAGATCGTCAATCAAAGTATTACTCTTCCTCGGTTGGGGGTTTGGCCAGTGATGCAAGCGCGCTGGCGGCTTCGTTCAGCTTTTGAGCGAGATCGGAGGTTTTCTCTCCCAACAGAGCCTCGGCCTGCTGACGGGATTGATCGATCGATTGTCCTACGGTATCGACCAGATCGACCAATCGTTCGTTAGCCTGCTGATGCGTATTCTGGGTGGTTTTTTCCACCGATCCAACCAAAGCGGCCAACCGCTCGTCGGCCAACCGGAGCATTTCTTCCGTTGTTTTATCGATCGTGTTCGTGAGTGTCCCCAAGCGATCGTCGGCCAGACGCTGGGTCTCCTTGGCGGCTTCCCTTACAGAGGCCGCAAGCACTTCTACGCGCTCGCTGGCTTGGAGGTTCGTGTTAACCACACTTTGCTCAACCGTACTAGCCACCGTCTCCAGCCGCTGGTCGGCCAATCGATTGGCCGACTCGACAGAAGAAACAATGGCACCCAGCCGTTCGTCGGCAAGGCGGTTGGTTTCCTCCACGGTCCTATCAACCGTTTCCACCAGTACTTCCACTCGTTCTGTAGATCTACGGTTGCTTTCCTCGACGGCGGTAATCAGCCCAGCAAGACCGGTGGCAAGAGTCTCCTGCTTCGAGTCGATCACATCGATAATGGAGGAAAAACTACTTCCTAACCGCTCTAACTGATTGCCCAATACCATAATGCGCGACTCCAGCCCCTCCAGAGCCTCAGAGGAATGTTGCGAAAGCTGCGGCACCACAAATAATTCACTAAAGCGCAGCGTGTCCGCAACGAGCTGTGTGGCCGATTTTTTCATTTCGGAACCGAGCACTTTTAACACCACGCCGCCGAGCAACGCGCCGAAGAAGGTGGTGTAGAACGCTGTGCCCATTCCTGATACGGTCTGGTTTAGGCCGGCCTTCATGGCCGCATGGTCCGACCCGCTGGCGGAAAGAACTTGGCCCAGTCCCGTCACTGTAATGATCAGGCCAACCACCGTGCCGAGCAGGCCAATCGTGATCAGCATGCCGGAGATCACACCAATATTATCCACCTGAGCCTTGATCCGAATGCTGTAGGAGGAGACCAGATTCCGCACCTCGATCCGGTCGCCGCGGCGAATACGCTCGAGTGCCGCATCGAATAGAGCCGCCGCATCGGAGATGTTTGGGTCGGTGATGCGCTGGTTGGTATCCATGACCACAAGAGCCTTGGACTCCCCCTCCAGATACCAGGCTATTTTGAGTGAGGCAAAAAAACCATAGATAAAGAAAATTACGATCAAATAGGTAATCTTGCTGGAGTCGGCACTAAAGCCCGCCACAAAATACTCCCACGTAACCAATAAAAAGACTCCAAGTACCGAGATCCCCCAAAAGAGCCATGTCCTGAGCGGTGAAGCTACGTTCTTCGCCATAATCCATCCTTTCTACTAATTCGGCGGAACGATCAGCCGAGGGTTTATATCAACCGCGTTTAATCCGCAGTAAACGCCCAAATCATGCCAGAACAGAAAAAAAAGAACATCCATTTTTTTCAATTGTTAACAACCCCTTCGTTCACCCATACTGCGCGAAATCTTACGAGGAGAGAATATGGAAGAGATCAAAGCCGCCATCCGTACTATTCCCGACTTTCCAAAACCCGGAATTCAATTTAAAGACATCACTCCATTGCTGGCCGACGGCGCCCGGTTTTACGAAACCATCAACCGGTTCGAAGCGCGGCACGAGAACCACGGGATCGATATGGTCGTTGGGATCGAAGCGCGCGGATTCATCTTTGCCTCCGCCCTCGCCTATGCCCTCGGCGCCGGTACCTGTCTCGTGCGCAAGCCCGGCAAGCTGCCCCATACCGTCCACCAGCAAACCTACGAACTCGAATATGGGACCGATGCCGTAGAAATCCACGCCGATGCTTTTCTTCCCGACCAGCGGATCCTCATCGTCGATGATGTGCTCGCCACCGGCGGTACCATGGCCGCTACCATTGCGTTAATCCAAAATAACTTTGAGGTGAAGCTCATTGAAATCGATTTCCTCATCGAACTCACCTTCCTCAACGGGCGCGACAAACTCCCCGGCCAACCAATCCACGCATTAGTCACCTATTAATTTGAACAAATTCAGTACCTTTTCCGTCTAACTTATTTTAACCCTTAAATTAAGGAACCCTACCACATGAACAAAAATCTTCTCGGATTGATCGCACTATCCATTGGCCTCACGGCTCAGGCAGAAACCTTCACCATCGACCCCGGCCACGCTGAAATCGGGTTTTCCGTAAAGCACTTGATGCTCAGCAACACCAAGGGGAACTTTGCCACGTTCAGCGGAACGCTCGACTACGACATCTCCACCAAAACACTCAAATCAGCCGAATGCGCCATTGAGACCGCCAGTATCGACACCAATAACGGTAAACGTGACGATCACCTCAGAAACGAAGATTTCTTCAATGTCGCCAAATACCCAAAAATGACCTTCAAGAGTACCTCTATCCAAAAAACCGGTGATGACACGTTCGAGATGATCGGAATTTTGAATGTGCTCGGCATCGACCGCGAAGTTGTCCTGCCTATCACCATCGCTGGTCCGGTCGATGATCCATGGGGAAACCAACGCATCGGTATGGAATGCTTTATCGTCCTCAACCGCCGCGACCTCGGCATCACCCATTCCGCCGCCGCCCTAATCGGCGATGAGGTTAAAATCAGCATTGAAGTCGAAGCTATCTACAAGTAGGTTTTCTTTCCTCGCAACACCCGAACGCCCGTTCCTCCCCCTATGGACGGGCGTTTTTATGCAAAAGTCATGTGACATCTGACAATAGGCTCAAGTGGTTTTGAATTTCAGAAAAATCCGCTGTGTTCCTCTGCAGTCTCTATGGTAGAAAATCTATGTATCGGAAATACGCGGTACGACATACCCAACTACGGAGAAACCCATGAGCAACTACACCTACACCCCAACCATTCAACATCAAGGCGACACCACCCCCTACCGCTTCATCACCACCGACGGCGTCCACGTCGAACAGTTCAACGGAAAAGATGTGCTGATCATCGAACCCGAGGTGCTGGAACGGCTCGCCTACGAGGCCTTTGCTGATGTCTCTTTCTTCCTACGCCCCGGCCACATGAAGCAGGTCGCCAGCATCCTCGACGATCCCGACGCCAGCGAAAACGACCTGTTCGTCGCCCGTTGCTTTCTGGAAAACTCCGTCATTGCCGCCATCGGCGAATTACCCACCTGCCAGGACACCGGCACCGCCATCGTCGTCGGCCACAAGGGTGCACAGGTCTGGACGGACTTTGATGAAAAGGAAGCCTTCTCCAAAGGGGTCTACCGTTGCTTCCAGGACTATAACTTGCGGTATTCCCAAATCGCCCCGCTCGACATGTTCGCCGAAAAGAACACCGGCAACAACCTGCCCGCGCAGATCGATATCTACAGCGGCACCGGCATGGAATACACCCTCACCTTCGTCACCAAAGGCGGCGGCTCCGCCAATAAATCCTATCTCTACCAAAAGACCAAGTCGCTACTGACTGAAGACAACCTTGCCGAATTTCTCAAGGCCGAATTCTTCAACATCGGCACCGCCGCCTGCCCGCCCTATCACTATGTCGTCGTCATTGGCGGAACCTCAGCCGAAGCCACCATGAAATACGTCAAGCTCGCCTCCACCGGCGCGCTCGACGACCTGCCCACCACTGGCGATGAAACCGGCCGAGCCTTCCGCGACCTCGAATGGGAGGAAAAGGTGCTCCAGATGAGCCGCGACTCCAAAATCGGAGCCCAGTTCGGCGGAAAATATTTCTGCCACGATGTCCGCGTCATCCGCATGCCGCGCCACGCCGCCAGTTGCCCCATCGGCATCGGCGTTTCCTGCTCCGCCGACCGCAACATTAAAGCCAAGATCACCCGCGACGGCGTCTTCCTCGAACAACTCGAACACGACCCCGCCAAATACGCCCCCGCCAACCTTGGGAAACTAGAAGACGACGCCCCCATCATCGACCTCAACCAACCGATGGATCAAATGCTCGCCCAGCTCTCGCAATATCCCGTCTGCACCCGCATTCGCCTCAACGGAACGCTCATCGTCGCGCGCGACATCGCCCACGCCAAAATTCAGGAGATGCTCGATAACGGCGAACCCATGCCCGACTATTTTAAAAACCATCCCATCTATTATGCCGGCCCGGCTAAGACACCCAAGGGCAAGCCCTCCGGCTCCTTCGGTCCCACCACCGCCCAGCGGATGGATCCCTACGTCGATGGCTTCATGCAACAGGGTGGCTCCATGATCATGCTCGCCAAAGGCAACCGCTCCAAAGAGGTCACCGAGGCCTGTAAAACACACGGCGGCTTCTACCTCGGCTCCGTCGGCGGCCCCGCCGCCCTGCTCGCTGAAAAGAACATCAAGTCCGTCGAGATCGTCGACATGGAAGAACTCGGCATGGAAGCCATCCGCAAGATCGAAGTCGTCGACTTCCCCGCCGTCATCATTGTCGACGACAAAGGCCACAACTTCTTCGCAGATATTCTGAGAGGGAAGTAAAAACCTAACTTAACCGATGGTACAGATTCTCCAGTCCACTTCTGTGGACGGAGTCGACGCGCACCCCGTTCTTCGGACGCGCCGTAGGCCGCGTCCGAAGAACGTTTGAGAGGAGCTGACACGGCCTTGTACGTTGCCCTTAAATCAGGCGTTGTACCGTGTCAGCTCACTTGACTGGTTCGACGAGTTATGATGCCCATTTGAGTGACAGCTTCTTGTGATTCAATGCGCAGTCACGCAAATAGAGGTTGATCAAACTTTGGTAGGGCATGCCCAGTTCATTGGCAAGCGACTTGAAGTAGGAAACGGTCGCCTTGTCGAGGCGCATCGTTACAGGCTGCTTCAACTCTTTGATGTAAGGGTTCTTTGTCCCTTTCATGTTTTCAAAATCGTAATGGTCTCTCATGGTCTTATCTCCAGTACTTCGATTGTTCTTTTTTATCGGCTTTGCGTGCAGAAATAATTCGAATCGAGTCATTTTCTCTGTAGCAATGGCTGACGACTAGGACACGGAGCTTAAAGCTCATGCCAAGCAATAAAAAACGATCCTCATCTTCGGAGTGATCTGGGTCGAAGAATCGAATTGCATTTTCATCCAAAAAGGTAGACTGAGCCTCCTCAAAGGATACCTTATGCCTACGCTTGTTTTCACGGGATTTATTCTCGTCCCATGTAAATTGGATTCCGTCCATGCGTACAATGTACGTACAGATGTTGAGCCAGTCAATATATTTGTTTTGTCGAACGGGGTGGCGATCAGCAGCGGCGCGAAGCGCCGTCCGTCTGCATCGCCTTCTTAGACACCCACCTCGGTGCGAGGAGGACCAGTACGACGAGCACGGCAAGCGTCAGTGGCAGGTGCACCGGCTCGAGGTGGTGCAATATGGAGTCGTACCAATTCGGATCGCCATGGCCTTCGTGAGCCAGTGCTCTGGGGGCGAGAACCAGCATGGCCGCCGCAACAATAGGGCATGAACTTATTCGTATACGCATCTCTTGTCTCATCTCCTAGTGTGTCTAACGGGGTGCGCGTTGACCAACAGAAACGGAACTGTAGCGGGCTTGCCCGCGGAAGTAGAGCTTTTGTTGGCCCAACGTGTGGTTCTGCGGCGGAGCCGCAGGGCGACACGGTGGACGGATTCTTCGGACGCGCCGTAGGCCGCGTCCAAGCTCACTTTCGGTGCGCATAAATGTTGCTTTCAAAATCGGGCGTTGTTCACCGTAAAGTGGGGTGTTTTGTTCGAATTTATTAAGCGTGTGCATGATCGAGACGCTCGGCAATCCAGACTTTAATTACTGACTGTCTTGGCACACCAAGGCGCTCAGCTTCTCGATCCAATGATTGAATCATCCAGACGGGAAAGTCGACATTGACTCGCTTCTGTTCTCTCCCAGGCCTTCTAGACTTAGAGTAATCAAGATGCTTCGTGATATCTTCACCGTTATCAAATTTCATATCGAATTCTTCAGCTTTCATATTCCTTTACCTCCTGCTTTCGTGCACAGCGCACTGAAATGATTCGAGTATTTTCTCCACGCATCGTGAAAACGGCTGACCAATAAGCTTTGCCAATCTTTCCAGTCAGCACGAAACGCTTTTCAACTTGGGTTTTTGCGGGCACCTCAATCCGGTCAGGGTCTTCCCAGAGAATTTGCGCCTCAACAAAATTAATGCCGTGTTTGCGTTTATTTGACTCACTTTTTCTTTTGTTGAACTCGAACTCGATCATGAGTAAAAAATATACCGAAAAGGTATAATTTGTCAACCCTCTGATTTGTTGATTCTAACGGGGTGCGCGTTGACCAATAGAAGCGGAACTGTAGCGGGCTTGCCCGCGGAAGTGGAGCTTTTGTTGGTCCAACGTGTGG
>QIHI01000125.1 GCA_003230915.1 Kiritimatiellales bacterium
GGCGAGGTTCCCTATCCGGTGGAGCGGATGATGCGCGATGCGCGGATCAATACGATCATTGAAGGCACGTCGGAGGTCATGCGCCTATTTCTCGCACGCGAGGCGCTGGATCCGCACCTGAAGCGAGCGGCCAATTTGCTTAAGCCAAACGTGCCGGTCGGTAAGAAGATCGGGACGGCGTTCAGCCTGCTGGGATTCTATTCGATCTGGTATCCGCGGCAATGGCTGAGCCTATTCCCGCGGTCGATCCCGACCGGGAGCAGCATGCTTGCCCGGCACTTCCGCTATGTGATCCGTACGTCGCGCCGTCTGGCGCGGGCGTTGCTCCACGCCATGGTTCGGTACGGACCGACTCTCGACCGGAGGCAGATGGTGCTTGGGCATTTGATGGATATCGGCACGGAGCTATTTGCGATGTCGGCGACGTGCAGCTATGCGCTTTCCACCGACAAAAAGAGCGACGGTGCCATGCCGATCGAACTGGCGGATCTGTTCTGCAAACAGGCGGCTCGGAGGATCGCGGATCATTTTTCCGCACTGCGCAGCAACGATAACCGCGCTATCGACCACGTGGCGAAGCAGGTCTCGGAAGGTTCCACCAAGTGGCTGGAACGGGGAATCATTTGGATGGGTCCCGATGAGTGAAACGATGGAGGAGTAGGGCTATGGCCAGCCGAGTTTTCAGAGCAACAACCGCGATGATCGATGTGCTTCATCGAATTCTTAAGCTGTCCATCCATGTGGAGGGTCTCGACCATCTTTCCGACCGGCCCACCCTCTTCGTCGTCAACCATTTCACGCGCATGGAAACGTTCATCATTCCCTACGTTTTACACAAACATACCGACAAGGAACTCCGCGCGCTGGCCGACGATAGCTTGTTCAAGGGGCTGTTTGGAGAATACCTCAAACGGATGGGTGCGCGCTCCACGCACGAGCCGCTACGCAACCGGATGATCATAGGAGACCTGGTCACTGGCCGTCACGACTGGGTCATCTTTCCCGAAGGCGTGATGGTCAAGAGCAAGAAAGTGGTACATCACGGCAAGTTGAAATTTGTCCACCCCACGCGGGGCGGTCGCCCACATACCGGCGCCGCCGTGCTGGCTCTGAAAGCAGCACTGGTTCGGGAGCGGTTCCTGGCGGCGTGCCATGCGGGAGATATCGGAACGATGGAGGAGCTGGGGCGGAAGTACGGCATTGCCGTGGATCAATGCCAGAGCTTTCCGGAGCTGGTCGTCACGCCGGTCAACATTACTTTTTACCCACTAAGACCGAACGACAACGTCGTCTCGCGCATCGCCATCGGCATCCGGTCGAATATTGATGAACGGTTGATGGAGGAGCTTAAGACCGAGGGAAGCTTGCTACTGAAGAACACCGATATGACGATTTATTTCAGTCCGCCGGTCGAGGTGAAGAACTATCTCGACCGTCCCCTTGCCGCCTGTCGCAAGCTACCTCTGCTTCCTGAAACACAGCGGGAGAGCATCGTTCTCTCAAGCCAGCGGTGGCCGCTGACTCGGGAGTTCATGAAGACGATCTATGCAACGACTGCAGTTAATCTAGATCATCTGTTCTGCATTGGGTTGCGGGAGCTTAAGTCCGACTTTATTCCGGAAGAGGATTTCCATCGTGCACTTTACCTTTCGGCTCTGACGATCCGCGAGAGTGAGCCTCGGCGGGTTCACGCCTCCCTGCACAACACTCTGATCAACTTGATCGCTAACGAACCCCATCCGCCGCTCGAAGACATCTTCCATCTGGCGGAGGAGGAAGGGATGGTGCGCCGCGAAGGTGGCTGCTATCGGATTATACGGGAAAATCTGGCGCGGCCCTTTAGTTTCGCGAACGTACGGCTGGAAGGTACGACGCGGGTGATAGCCAATGAAGTCGAACCGATGTCGTTCGTGGTCAAGACGCTGGCTCACTATGTCAATAGATCCTCCGTTCGGTTGCGCGCGGAGATCGTCCAGCGGCTCCACGCGCTGGATGTGGATCGTTTTGAACAGGACTATGAACTCTACTATGAGCAAGGCCTTTCCAAGGCGCCCTCCATTGGTCGTCCGTTCTTCCTCCGTTCATCCTCCAGCGATACGGGCATTCTGCTCTGTCATGGCTATCTTGCGGCACCCGAGGAGATGCGACCCTTGGGCGACTTCTTGCATGACGCTGGCTATACGGTATACGGCACACGACTACAAGGTTTCGGGACCGGTCCCGAACAACTGCTCGATGTGACTTGGGAAGACTGGGTGGTGTCGTTCAACCGAGCCTACGCCATTTTACGGAACAGTTGCAAAAAAGTCGTCCTCGGCGGCTTTTCTGCCGGAGCCTTGCTCGTTCTCTTGAATGCATCCCGCAAAAAAAACGGGATTGAATCCATCTTCTGCATCGATACCCCGCTGATCCTAATGGATCGTCGCGCATGTACGCTCACCCCCGCCGCGCTGGGCTGGAATCGGCTCATGAAAAAAGTGCACTTGCCCGCCACGATCGAAGAGGAGATCGTCAACGATTCTGAAACCCCAGAGATCAACTATCCGCACCACTACCTCTCCGGCGTCCGCGAGCTGTGCAACCTCATGGAGGTTTGTCGCGACGGGTTGCCCGCCGTGCAGGCTCCGTGCCTGATCATCCACGGAAGCGAGGATCCGGTCGCCGATCCGCAGAGCGCCGACGTGGTGTATGCCAAGATCGGGTCGGCCATCAAGAAGCAGATCACCATCGACGCCGCCCACCACAATATTGTTCAGAAAGAGGGTAGAGAAGAGGTGTTCCACGAGGTTCTCCGGTTCATCGACAGGCAGCAGGAAGAGACCGTGAAACTGAACGAGGAAGCATGATGGATTTCAATCAACACACCGGGCTGGATATCGTGGGATTCCGCGGCGAACCATTCGTCGTAGAGTTGGAGGTCGGGAACCGGCATCACAACCGATACGGCACCGTGCACGGCGGCGTGCTCTTCACGATGCTCGACACCGCTATGTCACGCGCGTTCTTCGATACCCTGCCGCCAGACAAGCACACCGGCGTAACACTAGAGATGAAGATCAACTATCTCAAAACCACCGTGGCGGGGCGGCTGACGGCCTATGGAATTTTAACCAACACGACCCGTCGCACCGCCTTCGTCGAAGGCCATATTGAAAACGAAGCCGGCGACCTTGTGGCAAAAGCCA
Organism: Kiritimatiellales bacterium; assembly: GCA_003230915.1. Classification (GTDB taxonomy): domain Bacteria; phylum Verrucomicrobiota; class Kiritimatiellia; order Kiritimatiellales; family Pontiellaceae; genus Pontiella. The sequence goes on from QIHI01000125.1 coordinate 3,186, forward strand.
CTGCCACGATGATGCTGACCGGATAGAAAAAGGGCAGACTCAGCGGCCTGCCCTTGTCATTTTCCTGATAAACACAGTTGCTCCATCACTCCTTCAGTTCTCTCCGCTTATTTCTGCTGGAAGGGTTTTACTGATGGCATTACCCTGCGTTCGCCGCTGCGGCGATTTTTGAGGCGAGGCGTGCAGGCACCCGCTCGTAACGGCTGAATTTCATTTCAAAGGAGCCTTGTCCACTGGTAATCGAGCGTAATTCGGAGCATAACTTGAAGGTTTCGGCTTGCGGCACGTCGGCCGATATCGCCTGGAGTCCATCTTCCGGTTCCATACCGAGAATCCGCCCGCGCTTGGTGTTGAGCAGGCCGCTGATGTCGCCCATAAATAGGCTGGGAACAATCACTTTGATGGTCATGATCGGCTCGAGTAATACAGGATTGGATTGTTCGATGGCTAGGTGTAGCGCACGTGAACTGGCAATCTTGAAGGCGACCTCAGAGGAATCGACATCGTGGTACGAGCCATCGTATAACTCGACCTGCACATTGATCACTTCAGCCCCGACCAGTGGCCCTTTTTCAAGACCTTCGACAAAGCCTTTTTCGCATGCAGTGATGAAGCCACCGGGGATTGCGCCGCCGACGATCTTATTCAGGAACCATTTCTCGTCGGAGGGATTCTTTGGACGGATGCGGATGTAGCATTCGCCGTACTGGCCGCGGCCACCAGACTGTTTCTTGTGTTTGAAGTGGCCTTCGCCGCTGCCGGTAATGGTCTCGCGATAGGAGACCTTCGGAGTGTGGTGGGTCATTTCGACGTTGCTACGGTTCTTGATGTGCTCGAGGGTGACGTCGAGGTGCATGTCGCCCATGCCCCAAAGAATCAACTCGTGTGTTTCGGTATTGTGTTCGAGCCGGGTGGATGGATCCTCTTCGGTGGCGCGATGCAGAGCCATGCCGATCTTATCGGCATCAGCCTTGTTTTTTGGCTCGACGGCATAGGCCGCGACAGGGGAGGGGAAGACGATCGGTTCGAATTGGATGGTTGCGCCGGGGGCGCAGAGAGAGTCGTTGAGATAGGTGTGCTTGAGCTTGGTCAGGGCAACAATATCGCCCGCCTTTGCCTCGGTGGCTTCGGTGGTTTTTTTGCCGTCCACATAGAGAATTGTGCTGACCTTTTCTTTTTGGTTTTTGGTTGGGTTGTAGATCTCCATACCCGGCTTAAGCACGCCGCTATAGATGCGCACAAACGTTAGTTGCCCGATAAAGGCATCGTTGAAGCAGCGCCAAACTTGTCCGGAGAAGGGCTGATCCTCCTCGGCAGAGATCTCGTTGCCTTCGGCGCAGTGTACGGGATAATCGTGCGGCGAGGGGAACAGGCGGCTGATGGAGTCCATGGTTTCTTTTACACCCATATCCGCTTTCACGGAGATAGCGAAGACGGGGATTAGGTGTGCGTCGTGAACCGACTTGCGCAGGCCTTCAGAAAACTCGTCAGCGGTAAGCTCCTCGCCCTCGAAATATTTTTCCATCAGCGAGTCATCGGTTTCGGCCGCTAGCTCGATCAAGTGATCCTTGATACTCTTTACGCGGACTTTGAGTTCATCTGGAACCTGATCGGCTGGGGTGTTGAGAATATCGACGGCCTTACCGTCGGCGGTTGGGAGAACCATCGGGATGCAACGATTTTCGCCCCAGCGTTCTTTTATTTCCAGCAAGGTATGGTCAAAATTAGTGTCGTCCTTGTCGAGACAGGTGATGGCGATACCGCGCGGGAGATCTCGTTTTTCGCAGGCTTTCCAAGCGCGTTGGGTGCCGACTTGGATACCCGCGCTCGCATCGACGGTGATGAGGCCGGCATCGGTGATTTCAGCGGCGGCAACCATCTGGCCGATAAAGTCGGCAAAGCCGGGAGTATCTAGCATAACAAGGCGGCGGATCTTGCGGCTAGCGGCGGTATATACGCCGTCGAAGGGTTTGGCCCAAATAGAGATTTCGTGCGCTTTTTCTTCGTCGGTCCAATCGGCTACACTAGTACCGTTTTCCGGAGAACCCATCCGATCAACCTGGCCTAGCTTAAATAGGATGCTATCGATCAACGAAGTTTTCCCACTACCCGTGTGGCCCATAAGAGCGAAGTTGCGGACATTATCGATGGGAACGTTTTTCATTTTCCTCTCCTTGCAATTCAGTTGTTTGTTACACCCCGTTGCCGTGCACTCGGCACAGTCGCAGAAAGCTTTGACAGAATACCTATTCACGGCATGGGGTTCAAATCATTTCCCTGTTGGCAATCATTACGGAGTTAGGCCGTCAAAATAGACTGGAAAACTGGGAGCTTCAGCAGGTGATCGATGCTATGCGGCTACTGGTTGGATTTTTCGGAATATACCCTGAATCAACACGCACCAGCGCTGGCAGGCATGGTGGGTACAATTGGAGCGGATTCGCAATACGATTCGGTGGAAGCGGTATTCGGTGAGGACGGAGCAGGCGTATTTATTGTGGTGCGAAAAGTTTCTGCGGTTTCATTCGTGCGGGTCGCCGGAGGGGCTTTCGGCGGATTCTGTGAAGGTCTATCTTGAATATTGGGTGCTGAAGCGGAGGGTGGCGGCGAGCACGCAGAAGCAGGCTTTGAACAGCGTGATGTTCATGTTCAAGCCGGTGTTGGAGTCGGCTGTGGCGGGCAACGTTCCATATAGTATATAATATAAAATTAGATTAATTATCCCTTAATTATCTTAAATTATATAGTTTAATATATAATTTATGACTTCGCAGGAAGCCCGAAAAGGGCTTCTTCAAGGGCTCCGGCGG
>QIHI01000112.1 GCA_003230915.1 Kiritimatiellales bacterium
CAATATCGAGCCCCTTAAAATGGCCTTTATAGAGTAGATCGTTCATAGCCCGCGCATTCTTCAAAACGGGGAGGGAGATTCAAGTCTAATCGACTCGTCAGTGACGGGTTGGCGCAATTCTACGGATTGGGCGTGGAGCATGAGCCGCTCGGCTGGCGTGCCGTAGATGGGATCTCCAACGATGGGAAAGCCGATGGACTGCATGTGGACACGCAGCTGATGCGAGCGCCCAGTCTTGGGGAATAGTGCAACGCGCGTGGTGGATACACCACGCTCCAACACCTTCCATTCCGTAAACGCTTTTTTGCCACGGATACAGTCAACGAGGTGTTTGGGCGGAAGCCGCTGCTCCATATCTTTACGTAGCGGAAAGTCGATGATTCCGGAATCCTTTTCGATAACGCCCGCGACGATAGCGATATAGGTTTTAGAAATTTCACGTTTTTCAAACTGTAACGAAAGGTTCCGCTGTGCCTCTGGTGAACGGGCAAAGAGGGTCAAGCCGGAAGTGTCCATATCCAGGCGATGCACCACCAGCGCATCAGGAATTCTTTCGAGCACGCGATGGTAGAGACAGTCCTGCTTATCCACTCCACGCCCCGGAACGGTGAGCAGGCTCGTTGGTTTATTCACCGCTAAAAAAACCGCGTCGTTATGTATGATTTCCAACATTCAAAAAGGCATATCGGATTCCACCTTCCCATTCGATTCCAAAGGCTGAAAACAAAATAGTAGTAACACAATACTCAGCAACCTTCATTGCGGGCATCGTCCTGATGCTCGTAGCCACTCTAGCCCACGGACAATCGTTTTCCGTGGTAGCAGGTGGCCCCACCACCCCAGCTCCCGGCGATGACATCCTGAATCCCGGCCCGATTCCCGTGCTGGTTGGCTCGGTCGCGGGTCCGCCGTTGTCTCCGGCTCTCGAAGTGGATGCTTTTTCGTGGGGGCATCACACTGACTTTGTTATTACCGACTACCCGTTTTCCATCGATCCCGCATCGGTGGGTGCGATCGGTGCGGCGGGGCTGGAAATCGCCGGCGCCGGTGCCCCTGGCCCCGGAGACCATCCAGCAGATATCTATAATTCAATAGGCGCGGGTGGAAACACCCTGCTGTGGGATGGCAACGGTGTGGCTAATCCCGGGCTTGCCCCTGCCTTGGGACTGGTTGAACCCGTACCCGGCGACGACGTGGACGGATGGGACAATCGCCTTGGCTCGGGTCTGGCGATCTTCTATTCGCTGGATCTGGTGACTGCCCCATTGACGGGATTTGCCGGAGCGGATGTCATGATTGCTCCTCCGGTTCCGGCCTACGATCTGGGGGCAGCACTCTATGCCGCTGCACCCGCACTCGGACTCGATCTGCTTGGTGTGGGAACAGATGATATCGACGCGTTGGTCGTGTTCGAGCACAGCGGAGCCCCCGGTGTTTTCGATGGAGCAGACTATATCCTGTTTTCATTGACCCCCGGCTCGGCATCGCTCGGTATAGGAAGTGGCACGGCATATGCCGGCTTCGGGGCTGAAGATATTCTGGTTGCCACTGTCGGCGGTGGAGGGCTTCACCTTCCCGGAGCCGCCTTGGGCTTGGCACCCGGCGATAATCTGGATGCCCTCGATGTGATTCCCGAACCAAATGTCGTTCTTTTGATATTTGCGGGCGGAGCGGGGCTCTACATTCGCAAACGGCTGATGCGATAATGGCCTAATTGGGTTTTAAAATGATCCGTTCAATCATCCCGTCACAGAACTGGCGGGATGATTTTTGGGGTTCTCTTGCCGGATCTTTTTTGATGCCCAGGGTATTCTTGCAGGCGATGCTCTCTACATATCCAGCACGGTTTCGGGATAGACGTGGCCGTCGGCACCGATCTTGAAGACGTAGATGAGGCCAGGGCGGAGGCTCTTGTAGACCGCGTTGCCGTAAACGGCTTTGATCCCGTGCTGGCGAAGGGCGGAAGGGTCGTTCGCCAAGTCCCAGATAGCCTCCCAAAACAGTTGCTGGTCGGGTTGCCTGAGATCGCGCAACAACCCGGTGTAGCGCTCAGGAGATCTGCCATACGTTTCGATGGGATAGCCTTCAGACGGGTTCATGTACTCGCCATAAATTCGCCTCCAAAGATAGAGCGACCGTGCTTTTCCATCCATCACTGCCTGATCGGAAAAGGTAATGATAAGCGTGTCGAAATGAACAACGTCACCTTCAATCTCATATTCCTTTTCAAGAACTTTGGTGAGCATATCACCGCGCGCGGTTTCAACGAACTTGAGGGTGGTGTAGAGCTTGCCATCGCGCTCCTCCTGCCGGAGCACCTTCGCAAAGCCGATTTGATCTTCATGGGTGAGGGACGTGATGGCGGCCTTAAGCTTTTTATTATCGCCGAGCAGATCGTGCACCGTCTTGGTGCCGTAGAACAGCGCTGCGGCGACACCGATGAGTATTGTGAGCGTCATCAAAATTGTTATGTATTTAAAGATTCGTTTCACACCGAAACTCCTTCTGATGGACTGAAGTTCCGGGCAAGGTGAATCGTCCTGAAACCAACATCCACCATCGCTGGGCCGGCATCATCTACATGGGCTCCCAGTGTGTAGTACATCGTACCATCAATCTTCCGCAAATCATCGGCGTGCTGATGCCCCTGAAAGACGGCCACCACCTTGCCGGAGACTCGGATAACCTCACGCACGGCCGCATAGTTTTGGACGGAGAACTCGCTGGGAATATCGATGCGCTGATGCGAAAAGAGGACGACTGGAGCCTCGGCAGCATCTAACTTTTCTCCCAGCCATGCAAGCTGTTCCTCCGGAACTGAAGAAGCCTTCCAATCAAAATTTCCGCAGTCGTATTCCGAGCCTCCCGGGGAAAAGTTCCCATCAATTCCAATGAAACCAACACCCCTCTGTCGAAACCCAAACGTCGGTGCATCGCCAGCGCAACCGAGCGCACTGTAGAATTGAGCTTTTGAAAGATGGTTCAGATCGTGATTGCCAGGCATGTAGCGCACCGGGCCGCAGAACGAGTCGCATAACGCGGAAACCTCTCGTAGCATCCGCTTGGCATTCATCTCGTTGTCAGAATCAATCAAGTCGCCCATAACCACCAGCAACTCCGCCTCTCCACGATTGAGGGTCGCCACCGATTCATACAAGCGGTTCAAAGCCTCAACTCCGCCGTCGTAGTGGAGATCGTTCAATAGCCCCACCTTCAATGGTTGCTCGGTTTGCATAGTGAAAAGATAAATCGAATCCCTCGCTGGCGCAAGCAAAGCCGTGCAACGGCATGGAATATGTTTCCCCGTCAAAATGACACGAGCCGTTTTTCATTCACCCCATCACCGGAAAAAGAAGTAGACCCACTTGCCTAGCTGAACTTTCCGGGAAGATCTTCCCACCCTGAATCGATCCGAGCCTGGAGCTGGCTTCGGTGGGGAATCGCGCCAACCGCATCCAGTGATTCCGTACTGGCGGAGCCCGTTGCAACGGCGGCAACCATGGCCTCTTCGGGAGAAGCTCCACCCACATACGCTGCGAGGAAACCGGCAATGGTGCAGTCCCCAGCTCCGGTGGTTCCCACCACGTGGGTGGAAAAGCACGACTGGAACCGACTGATGTGGTTCCAAGCGGCGCCCCTGTTGGGAACCGAGGCTGCCGTCCGTAGGTAGAGTCCGTCTTTGCCCAGCTTGACCACAACCACCGGCACGCCAAGCTCAATGAGCTTCTGCGCTGTTTTTTCAACTAATTCGGCATCAACCCCTTCGATAATATTTGCACCAAAATCCGCAACCAGTTGGTTATATTTTTCACGATCAATCATGAAAAGGATTTCATCGAGACTAGGGAGAAAAATATCCGTCGAGGGCAGTACATTCTCCAAGAATGCCTTCCAATCGACCCGCCCAGCTTCAGATGACGGATCGACAAATGTCATATCCAGCGAGGTCGCTATTCCTCGACTCTTCATTCGGTCGAAGATTTTTTTCAACTCGGCTCCGTCCTGCTCGTAGATCTTCCGCATCAACGGCGGGTAGCCAAAATGCAACAGATCGGCTCCCTCCAGCGCCGCGTCGCCGATGTCGTTCGCGCAAAACGTGTGGTTTGCCCCGGGGGAATGCAGAAAGACCCGGTCGACCCCTGGCGGATTGATCACCAATGAGTAGGAGGTGTTCGAGTCCGCATCAGCAGTCAATCCATCAGCCAGCATCGATCCTGCCTGCTGCAGGATACGTTGAACTGTATATCCGAATTCATCGCTCCCAGTTTTCCCCACCAGAACCACTTCTTCGCCGAGACGATGCAGAGCCTGGCCGGTATTCGACACCGCGCCGCCCGTCGCCACAACCGATCGCCCGACTTCCGTCAGCGACCCGGGAATCAGTAACGTGCTTAAATCGTATCTTCCTTCCGGAAATTCCGGAATGATATCCAGACAGATATGCCCTGCCACTACTACCTTCGCCATGAAACACCTCATCTTTCTATGAATTGGATCCATAAAGTAGGTTTTCGAGCGGAATCAGCCAACCCTCAGAAGCGCATATATATTCTCAAATCGCGAATCGCCCCGCACTTGAAACAGGTAGGTAAAGCAATGGGAGAGAATCGAAAGCCTCATGCCCTGTACATACAAGAAAACCCCTGTAAAATAGTGTTTACGGGGGTTTAAAATGGAGCCGGCGGTCAGAGTCGAACTGACGACCAACGGATTACAAATCCGTTGCTCTGCCACTGAGCTACGCCGGCTCATAAGGAAACGATGAATTATGCGAATATCGCATTTGAAGTCAACCCGCTGGATTCAATAATTTCGCCGGCCTGTATTTTTTCCGGTGCGCAAGAGGAAGATAGCCCTTGCTAACGTGCACCCAAGCGGCATTGATCGTCAGGTCGCTGCTAAGGAGCTCAACGAGTCCGCATTCGACTTCCCGCCGATCCTCGTTTGTGGTGCATTGAAGAAAGGTTCGATTCCTAGACGGAAGCGTCTCGTCACAAACAACATTTTTTCTCCTCCGAGCGGTAGCTTAATGGTTCCGGAGTCCGGCATCTCCACCTCAAACACAAGCGGTGCGGGCTTGGTCACCGGTGCGAGCACCAGCTCCTGCGCGGGAACGAGGTGGCGGTAGAGAAACGCCTGCATTTGGTCGTGTCGACCGGTACGGCCGACGCACAACATAGTCGTCGCCAATCAGCGCCGTTCCGGTGATCTCTGGAATGAAGGACTTCCCGGAGATTTGCCTCGGCGCGGTAATGGTGAATCGCGTTATACCGGAACCGATCGGGATCGCGGGATCGCTCATTTTAAACCCCTCGGACGGTCTTTCACATCAAGGTGGATCTTACACCGTTGAAACCGCCCAGCCGAAGCGCCTGCACGCTAAAGGCGGCGGTTCCGCCGAGCGCAATGTGCAGACCGGAGGGTTTGTTTCCGCGTCGGCAACGTGCTGGTCATATCGAGATAGACACGCCGAAGAAAGACCTCGTCGGAACACAATGCACCGGAACTACACTCGGGGAGAAAAATATTTTCAATCCCCATAAATTGCACATAGAACATACAAAAACGGCTCTCCGAGAGCCCTAGGTATCTGGACACGGAGAGGCCGTGGGAGGAAGGAACCTGTGTCTAATACAAATAAAGACAGGCAGGGCGGTAAGCCGGATTCTGTTCTCCTTGCGGAGTCGATCATTTATCTAATGCGATCAACCCGAAACTCAAACGAGGCGAGCCGCCTCTCGTTCCCTATTTGATCTTGCTCCGGACGGGGTTTACCCTGCCCCCTCGGTTACCCTCGGGGCGGTGGGCTCTTACCCCACCTTTTCAACCTTACCCCGACGAATCGGGGCGGTATATTTTCTGTGGCACTTTCCATCCCCGGCGATATTGCACCGGAGTTCCCGCGTTAACCACGGAACGTCCTGCCCTGCGGAGT
>QIHI01000119.1 GCA_003230915.1 Kiritimatiellales bacterium
AAAAATATTGGCGAGTTGTGGCCGGCGCAGATCGCCATCGATCAGCAGTGTACGCGATCCATTCAACGCCGAACTGATGGCAAGGTTGCACGAGCAAATCGTCTTTCCCTCTCCCGGCATCACGCTGCATATGAGCAATACCTTGGTTTGATCGATAAAGTTGTCAGAGGTCATCAGGGCATTTATCCCAGAAAAGATCTCGACGAGGTGGTTAAAATTATCCCGTAACCCAATCGTGGCTAATTCGCCACGCGAATCGACCTTCTTCTGAGAGGGGATGATGCCGAGCACATTCAATCCCAGTGCTTCGAGATCCCTGACGGAGGAAACCTTGTCCATCCAAAACTCCATCACCATAGCAAGCAGGCTCCCCAACAACGCCCCGATAAAGAGGGCGGCTATTAGCACACGAGGCTTACGGGGAGAAATCGGTTCCCTCGGCACCTCCGCCTCGCGGATGACCTTGGTATACGCCATGTTTTCATCGGCAGAGAGTCGAGCCTCCTCCATCCGCCGAAGCATCCCTTGGTAGGCATTGTCGGCAGCGTCCCGCTGACGTTCCAACCGCTGGAGCCTTTGCCCTCCTGACAATACTTGCTCTTCCAGTTCTAGCGCCTCGATTTTCATCGCTTCGATACGCTCGTCCATCTGATTCACTTGCTTCTCCAACAGCCCAACTTCGTTCTCCACCGCTCTGGAAGAGAGTTCGATAAACTGCTCAAGCCGGGCCCTGGTCCGGGATTCTTTCTCGGAAGCCTTTCGGTATTCAGGGTGGATATCAGTATAGCGGTCGGCCATGAGAAGCAGCTGATCGTCGGCGACCCGCCAGCTCCGGATCAACTCCTGTAGCTGCTCTTCCTTGGGTAGCCCCGTCGGCAACATTTCTAGGTTCTGATCAGACTCCTTCAGCTCCAGAACAAATTCATAGATGGTTTTGCGCGAAGCCAGACGGCTGATGAGAACCTCTCGTTCCTCCGACACGGAAATTAAGGCTTTTCCCAGCGCGGCCTTGCGTTGTTCCAGCGAGTCGAGTTGAAGCTCTTTACGGATCTCCGCCAGCTGTCCCTCGACCTCTTCGAGCGATACGCGCTGTTCTTCCACCTGGGAGATCAGCCACTTGACCGCCTCGGCGGAAAGCGCCTGATTTTCCTGCATCATCAACAAGCCCGCGCAATAGCTCAGTATATTCACCAACTGCGCCGCAAACTTCGGGTCGGAGTCCTCGTACGCAACATACACAATATTGGCATTTTGGTCTTTCGACCAATACACATCCCGAATGCTGTTTGCCAGCGTGTAGCGACCGATGCGGAGCCCCCCTTTTGAGTTGGCCTCCGGTGGGTATTTTTTCAGGTATTCATTGGAGGCTAAGCGCTCCATGGCGGGGGATTTGAATTTGGCAAAACGCGTATTGAAAATGGCATCCGTATCGCGCGCCATACTGGCGTCCTCGAAAACGGCGTCGTTATTAATAACCTTAGGCCGACGGACATTCATCTCGAGTTCCGCCTTCGCCTTGTAGATCGGTGTAGCCACCTGAGTATAGAAAATACCGATCAACCCGCTCAAAAGCATTACGAGCAACACCGTAATCCATCGGCGCAATAAAACCCGTACCACTTTCAGGAAATCCACTCCGTCCGAGGAACCTCCGCCCTGCCCGCCGCCATAACCGGTGCTATAGTTGTTGGGCACCCCGTCCGGGTTGGCTTGCCCTACGGGAAGCGACCTCACCTGTCCAGCAACGGAGCGCGAGTCCGGTTCGATTTGAGATTGAAGATTATTTTTCTGTTTCATATTCCCAACTTCAGCCTATGCCACGTGTACACTTTTTAAGTTACTAAAAAAACAGAGGGAATGTTGGGCAATTCATTCCATAATGACAATTAAATACGGCAACAAATCATTGATTAGACACAGATGAAAAACATCTATAATTATAGCTCTTTCACCATTATCCCTATTTGTGCTGTCATCACAGAGTTATGTATTAGCCTCTAAAAAGAATACGTAGTAAACCAATAACATCGACGAGCTAGAGATTTCTTTTGTTGAAAATCTAATGGTCTCTACGAATCTAATTACATGGAGCGTCACAAATTCTATTTCGCCCCATCGCTTGCTTAACACTCTCGATCCCAAAACAGAATTTTTCCGCGCAATACACTTAGACGAGTAATACGCTTTAAGCGCTCGTAATTATGGATCGGACCGAGCGGAATCATCTGAAGTATGGGGCCGAATGAGAACAGGAAGAGCAACCAAGAGGCTACACCAACTCAACAGGATGGCAGGGCAGCGGAAGGGCCAATCGATCAGGCTGTGTAGCGCAATAAGCAGTAGCCCTACCAAGATCCAGCGCTGCATTTTTCCAAGGCGTTCCGTCAAAACAATCGGGCGAACGAGCGCGACCAAGATCCACCCCATACACAACACTCCAACCATGCCGAACTCCGAAAAAAACTGAAGTGGATCGCAATGGATATTCGCCTTCCCAGCGGCCATCCACGCTGCCCATTGATCTTGTGGGAGGTGGAATTTAAGAAGCGATCCATAGCCCCAACCACCCGTCCCAAACAGGGGATAATCCTTGATCATTTCCCATGCGTAGGGCATCTGCCGAATTCGCACAGTAAGATCGCCCGCCACCGACTCTTCGCCAATCAGGGTCTTTCCACCCACTTCTGCGGCCAGTGATCCCCCGCCCGCGCCTAAAAAAAGGGTGAGTCCCGCCAAGGCCATGACGCCCATGACCATATAGATGTTGATCGCCGTGACTCCCGACAAGCTCTTGAGTGCTCGCTTCATAAATATGGAGAGCACAGCCAGCAGCAGACCAAGAGCAACAAAAGCACCGGCTCGGCTAAGAGTCAGAAAGGTTGCAACTACGCAGAGCATGAAGCATCCCATCCAGACGGCAATTCGAACGGGTGGCTTGCGCTTCACGAGGGCATCGTGTAGCAGTCCGGCGGACAGGGCGGCGTGGAGATAGAACCACTCGGCCGCATGGTTTGGGTAGGCAAAGGTCGCAAAGAAAACTCGGTAAGGCACCTCCCATATCCCCAGAATCCGCTCGGCGCCAGCCATGTATTGCAGCAGGCCCACAAAGGCCAGAGCGGCACTGTTCCAGGCCAGTAGGTGCAATAGGGTTTTGATATCGAGACGGGTCAGAATATTGCGGATAATCAGCAAGATCGTCCATGCCGGAAAAAACCAGTTCAGCATTTCGACCGTCTCGCCCGCACCCACCGACCATGGCCACCATTTTAACGGAGGGCGCTCCATCACGGCAAGGCCACCCTCGCCCCACTGCACACCATGATTGCTGTTAAGCCACTGAAGAACGAGTAACAGGAGAAACGCCGCTCCCGCCCGAAAGACAGGATCCTCCCAAATTCGCTTCCGAGCATTGGGCAGACAGGCGGTGACCGCACAAAGTGCCAAAGCGACCCATGGAAGGGGCCACTGCAAAGCAGGTCGAACACCACCACAGGCCCAGGCGGCATAGGCGCAAAGAAAGAAAATTCCAAAAACCAAACCTCGATTGATCGGTAGGGAGGATCGCTCGAGATTAGGAAGCGTGATCATGTCTTAGTAACGATATCCAATACCCAAGGACACAACCGCCTGGTCGACCTCGAATTCGTCGTTGACGTATCTTCCGGTCAGCGACAGCGTGAATTGCCTCGTTAGATTGTAGGAGGTTTCTGCCGAAAAGAAGTGTCTTACCTCGTCCGATCCGCCGCCTACGGGATTGGTCAGCGACTCTTCATAATCGTGCAGGATCTGTGCCCCCAGACTCCACCGGGAAACCACGCGCCAATTGACGCCGTAGCCCAGACGATAGACCAACTGCGCACCGCCGCCGCCCGACCGGGGCTGGAAGCTATTGCCGCCAAAAACATAGACAAACACCTTTTCAGTCGCCTGCCAGGTTGCACGAACCCGGCTTACCACGCTTTCGCCGGTTCCAGAAAGCTCGTAGTCCGCGGTAGCCACCCCGATCTGGGCAATCCACTGAGTCTTTTCGGTTACGCGGCTACGCGCCCCGACCACCACGGTGCCGATATGTCCATCCTCCTCCTCGGTAAGCTGCAAGCTGTAGTAGCCCGAGAGCGTAAATACGGTTTTTTTCGAATAATCATAGCCGAGCTCCAGACCGCCCCGATGTTCCATCCATTCGTCATCTGGCCGGCCGGGTTCATCGAAATTTTGCAAGTAGTACCAAAGATCGTAGCCCGGCGTGATGGTCGTCTTATCCGAAACTCGCTTTTCGTAGGCTACGTTGCCCCTGGCCGAAAAACGGGTGGATGGGTTTCGGGTTAAGGTAGCGGCGAGATCGCCCTCACCGACCGTCGTATCGTAGTTCAGCGTCTTTTTCAGATAGGCCGAAAGTCCCAGCTTGAGCGGGTTCTGAGCCGAGGCCACTGCCGCCCCGAAATCATAGAAACTATTATCCAGTCCGGTATATTCGTTGTAGAATCGGTATCCGAGCAAGGCCTGCCCCGACACATCGAACCGGGCATCGGTATTATCCAGATGAAGCCCTGCCGCCACCTCGCCGTAGGTATCGCCATCCGCATCGCTTCCAGAAGGATCAATCGTCACGCGGTCATCGTAGGCACCCAAAACACTGGCTTCTGGGCGAATTCGGAAGATTCCTAGCTCAAACCCCTTCTCGCTATTCAGCTCCTGCGCTGGAAGTAAGGAGGTGGACAACGCCAAAGTAAGAAAACCTATCCCAATTCTTTTCATTAGAAGATCCGCTCCGGAACATAGATAATGTCACCCGCCATGAGCAGGAGATCCGCCTCCGCATTACCTGCCATCCCGATCTGTTCAAAATTAACCAGAACCTGAAGCTTCTTGCCGTCTTCATCGGTTCTGGAAATACGAATGCCACTCGTCTTGGCACTGCTGGAAAACCCGCCGGCCGCTTGAACTGCCGCTGAAAGGTTGATTCCACGGTGGGAGGTAAGCGCAACTAGCCCCGGTTGGTTGACACGCCCCAGTACGGTCACATTCCCCCATTCACCCGCTTCGCCTTCGTCGAGGCGTGCAACCATGACCACCGGCGGATTCACGTAGTACGCACCATAGGTTTTGGTAATTACCGCCCGAGCTTCATCGAGTTTAAGATCCTTAATATTCACATCCCCCACCAGTGGCAACGTAACGATTCCTTCATAACTCAGTTCCGCCCGGTGCAGCGACACCTCCATGGCTCCGTCGACCTCGACTGAAACTTCGATTCTATCCCCTGAAGCCAAAGCAGTGGCCTCTGGAATATCATCCAGCATGCCCAGCGCAAAATCCTGCGCCGATACCGACGTGGTATCGGTGCTCACGCATCCGGCCGTCACCCCTACGAAAAAAGCAATAAAAACACCCTGCACAACCCGTTGAAACATTTAAAGACTCCTTAGATACAAAAAGAAAACAGCCTGAATAAATTCGGGCTGTTCTTAGACGATCTGGCTCCTATAAAGCAAGCCCTCTTCTTAATAGGCAATAATTGCGCTACTTTTTACCGCCCTGGGGGGAGAGGAGGAGGGACCCCTCCGCCAAATGGTGGTGAACTGCCACCGCCAGAACTACCACCACTATCACTTCCGCCACCGCCGCCGCCACCAGCTGTGGCCGCAACGGCCACAGCACCGATGATAACGGCTTCACCAATGAGAATTCTTCCGGTCCGGCCGGGATCATCAGCCCACGCCACTGGGTTAACCCATGAAAGACTTCCCCCAG
>QIHI01000099.1 GCA_003230915.1 Kiritimatiellales bacterium
AATCGCCACCGCAGACTTTGAAGATATAGTTTCCACCCGCGATTTACGTGTTGCCCAGCAGGGCGGCTCCGGCCATCGCATTGTACCAGTTCCGGTTGAAGCGGCGGAACGGGAGCGTCGCTCGGTGGGTATTTTCATCGGAGGACATTCTGATGCCCGAGTGAAAAGCATAGGGCAGCCAGATCAGGGAGCAGACGCGGTTCCAGAAGGTATTGCGGGTGGAAAGATTCGAAACGAACGCCTCGATGCGCTCGAAGAGGGACAGCTTCGGGAGGTCGGCGAGCCTGTTGATCGGATTTGTCTGGTTTTTTTCAGGTGTAGTTGGAGGCATTGTTCTCCCTGATTCGGAGGCTAAAATTGAGATATTGTTTAACTTAGGAACGGGGCAGTGGCAACCCCTTACCTCCCTGAAATGTTCTAGACCGAAGAATCTCCTGCTCTCAGTCGGATGCAGGAGGGTTTTTCCCGAAGGCGGGGAAGGGCTCCAATACCATGCAGGTGGTTCGCGTCGCCGCACTTGCCAACGCTCTTGCTGACGGCCTTGATCGTGTGTGGCTCCCTTGAAAGCGGGGGGTTGTAATCCCGCCTAAAGTTGGCCCTGGAGTGCTCTCGGAAAAGATCCTCGCCCTGAACCACCCGTCCACAGGCTCGCAAAGACAACATAGCGGCCGTCTTCGGCAATCGTAAGCGTTTGGGGCTGTGGGCGGGGGACTATTCGTAGATTATGACATAGTTGTTTTCTTTAAGCCGTTCGATCCAGCGGGCTTTCAAGCGGTCGCGCTCTTGAGCGTTCAGGGCATTTTTGATGGAAACCCGGACCTCGTCGAAGCTTTTATATCCCGGCTGGCGTCGCGCCTCGACTTTGACGAGGTATAGCCCCTCCTCGGTTTCGACGATTTCGCTGATTTCTCCCGCGGGCAGGATATGGAGGGTTTCGCGCAGCTCGGCGCGGGCATCCTTCGGCTGCATCCATGGGAACGCGCCGCCCTCGGCCGCACGGCTCCCCTCGGAAACCGCTTTCGCCGTTTCGCCAAAGTTTGCGCCTTCCAGTAGTTGTTTGCGGATCGATACAGCCTCTTCGAGCTTGACGGTTCGATCCTCTAGAGTGACGCCACGGTTGAGGACAATGACGCCGTACTTCACCTTTTCAGGAATGAAATAGCGTTCCTTGTTGGTTTCGTATTCCTTGCGCACCTGCTCCGGGGTCACGCGCGCCCGGCGACTGACCTCTTCGTTGGTCAGCATGCCGACGGCCATCTGCTCGCGAATGGTGTCCATATATTCCACGCGCGTTTTTTTCTGCTCGGAGAGTACCTGCTCGAATAGCGCCTCGTCGCCCTTGAAGCGCCCACTGATCATCCGTTTGATTTCGTCGTTCACATATTGATCGGGAATTGCCCCGCCTCGCTCGTCGAAGGCTGCCATGATGAGTGCGCGCTCAATCATCTGATCGCGCACCCGCACAAAAGCCTTTTCGAGTTCAGCATCGAGCTGTTTGCCTTGATAGGTGCGGTAGATCTCTTGTAACAAGGGGGCGAGTGCCTCGCGAACTTCCCCGTGGGTAATCACGTGATAGTTCACCCGAGCGGCATAGCCGTCGATTTCGATCGAGCGGTTCTGCGGTGGCGTGTTCGTCTGTGCAAAAAGGGGTGAGACGGCGAGCAACAATGCAATCATAGGGGAGGATGTTTTCATAATCTAGCTACCCTAGATAAAGGGCGTACCCAGCGCAACGCCGAAAAGAGCTTGATCGCCTAGTGAGAGGTCTCAGCCAAAGTAATTTTCCTTGCGGGGTTCCAGCCCTTTTGAGGCTGGCGGCTTGAGCGTAGCGGGCGCGAGAAAATGCAGTTCTTTGGTGTTGGTATTTTTGAATTCCAACGATTGCGGGAATGCCGTAGTCTCCGCCGCCATGCAAACCTACTTTCCTGGACAGCGCTGGATTAGCGAACCCGAGCCCGAACTCGGGCTGGGTCTGGTCGTCGATGTTACGCCTCGAACCGTGCAGGTGCTTTATCATGCAGCCAATGAGATGCGGCACTATGCGATCGGCAACGCCCCTCTAAAACGAGTGCGCTTCGCGGTGGGCGACGAGATTGGATCTCGTGAGGGTGCACGGCTGACCGTTGAATCGATCATTGAGGATGATGGATCGGGGACGCTTTGCTATGTGGCGCTCGATGGCACGCGACTCGAAGAAACCGAACTCTGCGATACCTCGAGTTTTGACCGACCGGAAACACGCCTGCTGGGCGGTCATGTGGATGAAAATGCGCTGTTCGACCTGCGCGTCGCCGCCCTAAATGCGCGCCATCGTTATGGTAGCCTGCCGGTACGCGGCCTGCTGGGTGGACGTGTTGATCTGCTACCTCACCAGCTCTACATTGCGCAGGAAGTAAGTAACCGCCCCTTGCCGCGCGTTCTGCTGGCCGATGAAGTGGGACTTGGAAAAACCATCGAGGCGTGTCTGATTCTTCATCGCCTGATGGTCTGCGGGTTGATTCAGCGGGTATTGATCCTCGTTCCTCACGCGCTTGTTCACCAGTGGTTTGTTGAACTGCTGCGTCGTTTCAACCTCTCGTTCAGCATATTCGACGAGGAGCGTTGTGCGAGCATCGAAGCCGGTGAGCCGGGCTCCAACCCCTTTCTCGACGACCAGCTGGTGCTGACTAGCATTGAGTTCCTCACGGAGAATCCGAAGCGTGCCACCCAGACCATCGCTTGCGACTGGGATCTGCTTATTGTCGACGAAGCGCACCATCTCCACTGGTCGCCGGAACAAACCACCCCCGAATATGATGTTGTTGATCGTCTCGCCGAAAATACTGCGCGCCTTCTGCTACTCACGGCCAGCCCCGAACAAATGGGGCTGGAGAGCCACTTCGCGCGCCTACGGTTGCTCGACCCACAACGATACTATGACTTCGAGACCTATCGGGTTGAGCATGATCGCTACACCGAGGTCGCTACGGATATTGGGCAACGACTGGAGTCGATGAGCGAACAAGAGCTGGCCGAGGCGCTGGATCGTCACGGCCCCGGACGCGTCATCTTCCGCAACACCCGGAAATGTGTGAGCGGCTTCCCCAAACGCCATCCTCACCTCGTTCCGCTGGATCTTCCGGAAGGAGCCGCATTGCTGGGGTCAGACGACCCGCGCATCAACTGGCTGCTCGCCTTCCTGCTTGGCCATCCCAAGGATAAGGTTTTGGTCATTGTCCGGACGCGTACTGAAGTTGCCTCGGTGGTTCAGGCCATCAAGACCCGATCACGTGTAGATGTGGCCCATTTCCACGAGCAGATGCCGTTGGTACAATGCGACCGGCAGGCGGCTTGGTTTGCCGAACCAGATGGTGCCCGCGTTATGGTGGTTTCGGAAATGGGGGGCGAAGGCCGTAATTTTCAGGTGGCCTCGCATCTGGTTCTGATTGATCTCCCGCGCGATCCCGAACTATTGGAGCAGCGCATCGGGAGGCTCGACCGGATCGGTCAGCGTGAGGATATCCACATCCATGTGCCCTATCTGAAGGGAGCGACAGAGGAACACGTTGTACGCTGGCTACATGAAGGGCTGAACGCTTTTGCTGAACCAGTCGTTGGAGGTTTTGAGCTGCTGGAGCGATTCGGCACACGGTTGGGTACCGTTACCGATAAAGTCATCACTGAGACTCAAGTTTTCTATAAAAAGCTTCGCACGCAGATCACTGCGGGGCGCGACCGGCTACTGGAGCTCTCCTCATTTCGCCCCGACATCGGTGATGCGGTCGCCCGGAAAATCCATGAGGTCGAACAGTCTACAGATTTGAAAACGTATCTGCTCCAGATGTTCGACCACTATGGTGTGCATGCCGAGGCGCTTGACGCGACCACCTACCACATCCGTCCCGACCAACTATTCGACGACTGGTTTCCGCTGCCTGCCGAAGGCTTCCGAATCACCTTTAATCGAGATGAAGCCCTGATCCGCCCCGATGCTATTCTGATGAGCTGGGATCACCCGATGGTGACTGGTGCCGCCGAATTGATTCTCGGGTCTGAACGGGGTAGTTGCGCCATCGCTGTAGATCCGACCCAGGAAATTCCGATGAAACTTCAGGCCATTTATGTGTTGGAAACCGTTGCGCCACTAAAACTTAATGTCGACCGATTCCTTCCGCCTTCGCCGGTCAGTATCATGGTCGACCATGCGGGCAACGCGATTGACGGAACGATCATGCAGAATTTAAAAGACGGCGAACCGTGGAAGCTACTTGAGCATGAATCGATCCGCCAGCAGCTGATCCCCGCGATGATTGAAGCCACGCGCGACCTAGCAGAGCAGGCAGCCGAATCCATCATTGCGGACGCACGCCGTCGCATGCGGGAAACACTGGGGACAGACTACAAGCGGCTCGAGTACCTCAAGCAGATCAACGACAACATACGGGACGAAGAACTCGCCCACGCCCACGACGCCATCACCGAACTCGACGAAAAACTATCGGCCGCCCGCCTCCGCCTCGATGCCATCCGCATCATCAGCGCCAGCTAGAATGTAATAAGAAAAACTGTACCCGCCGAGCACGCGGAGATTCTAGTTTATTTTTCTCGGCGCCTTAAGTGAACAAAGCAGAACTCCGGTTCAGTTCCTCTCTCCATACAGCCCCCTCTTCCTTGCGATTGTAACTACGGGCGCATTATAATTGAATCTATCGTTCTCTGCGGTACTCTCCCCCGCATGCAACTTCCGAAAAGAACCCTCTCCATTTTATTGATGCTGGCGTGCATTCCGTTTGCGCAGGCATCGGATAAGCTACTCAATAGCTTGCAGTCGCGCGGTTTTGTGAACGATTTTGCGAGTGTGATTTCCGCTTCCGACGAGCAACAACTGACGTCAATGATTAGCGAGCTACGGGAAAAGACCGGCGCACAGATTGCTGTAGTGACCCTCAAGTCCTTGGATGGCGGGGAGATTGACGACTTTGCCAACCGCCTGTTTAAAAAATGGGGTGTCGGCCAGCAGGGCAAGGACAATGGACTCATGTTCCTCGCGGCGATGCAGGAACGCAAGATGCGTATCGAGGTCGGTTATGGCCTCGAAGGCGCGATTCCCGATGCCAAGGCCGGACGTATCCGCCGCGATGTCATCACCCCTTATTTTAAGGCGGGTCAGCCGGGCAAGGGCATTGTTGTGGGCGTGGCCGCACTGTCGCAGGAGGTTGCCAAGGAATATGGCGTTACATTGACGGGGGCTTCGTCGCGGTACCCTACGTCCTCCCGGCATTCCACGGGTCGTAAGGGCAACCCGATCGTTACGTTGATTCTTGCGATCTTTTTCATTATTTTTGCAATTCGCCATCCCCATCTGGCCCTGCTCCTGCTACTGAGCAGCGGACGCGGCGGTTATAGTTCCGGCGGCGGCGGGTTCGGTGGAGGCGGTGGCTTCGGCGGTGGCATGTCCGGCGGAGGGGGATCCAGTGGTGGTTGGTAATTTTTGAAGGAGAAGTAGTATGACACCTGAAAAACTAGTGGAAGAACTCAAGCGGGCCTGCCCGGTCGGACTAAAGTCAGTGATCCTTTACGGCTCAGCGGCGGCGGGCGACCACTCCGGCAAACGGTCCGACTATAACGCGCTGGTGGTGACCGAAGATCTCGGCATCGGTACGCTCGATGCGATTTCGAAGACTGCATCTGCGTGGGCCAAGGCTGGAAACCCCGCGCCACTGCTCTTTACCGAGGAGCATCTGGCGCAG
>QIHI01000130.1 GCA_003230915.1 Kiritimatiellales bacterium
TACAGGCGTTTCAGGACGGAGAATGCAGGATCAATGGAAGCGACTTCTGCAACCAGTTGCAGTTGTTCGACTAATACTGGGACACTAGTGACGTTAAGTATGGAATATATTTAAATGGAATATTTTGTAACCCGTTTTCGTTACGTATTTAATGCTATAGTAACGGCACGTTTTGGGGCGGGGAGGCCTTCAACGGTTTGGGTCGGGTCGGCGAGGTCGAGGAAGGAGGGAAGCGATTCGAAGGTCATCCAGTCGGTGGAGCGCTGCTCGGCGGTGGAGGTAGTGGTAATATCGACCGTTCGAATATTCGTCAATCCACTACGATGCATCCAGTATTCTAAGGTCTTGGCGGTGGGAATGAACCAGACGTTGCGCATTTTGGCATAGCGACCGTTGGGCGTCAGCGAATAACCCTCCGGACCGTCGACGACGAGTGTTTCGATAACCAGTTCTCCGCCGGGACGCAGGAACGATTTTAGCCGCTCGATATGTTCTAGCGGAGATTTTCGGTGATACAAAACGCCCATGGAAAAGACGGTATCGAACGCACCGGGAGTTTCGGGTATATCCTCGATGCCGAGCGGTAGCACCCACGCGTGCGGGTTTTGGATAAAATGTTTCATCGCAAAAAACTGGCAGATAAACATGGGGGAGGGGTCGATGCCGACAACGAGCTTTGCACCTTCGCCAACCATTCGCCAGCAGTGGTATCCATTGCCGCAACCGACGTCGAGGATAGTGCGGCCCTCCAGGGGTTGGAGGTGAGGTAGAACGCGATCCCACTTCCAGTCGGAACGCCATTCGGTATCGATGTCTACGCCGTGGATATGGTACGGCCCCTTGCGCCACGGATGGAAGGCTTTGAGTTGTTCTTTCAATTGGGGATCGAGTTCTCCCTCAACCCGCACTTCGTTTTTTAATTCCACCGATGCCGTCTCAAGGTTTGGGAGTTTCGCAAGCTTCTCTTCCCATTTCGGGAGCAGGCCATGGCGTTCGTAGCGCAGACCATGGGAGATCCGTTCCGGCAGTAGATCGATCCACGCCTCCAGTGGAGTATTAGCAAGTAAAGGGTAAATTTCTGAATAGTCAATTTTCATTTAATGGCAAGCATAGACATGAAGTTGAAGCATTGGAACCAGACATCGCACGAGGAAAAACCCGATTGGAGCAACCGCTCGCGGTGGTCGGGAATGGTTTCGGGAACGAGCACGTTTTCGAGCGCGGAACGCTTTTGGCTGACTTCGAGGTCGGAGTAGCCGTGCGCGCGTTTGAAGTCGTGGTGGATATCGGCCAGTAGTGTGTTCAGGTGTTTGTCGGCGAAAAATACCTTCTCCGAAAGGATCAATACACCGCCGGGCCGCATTCCGTTGTGGATTTTTTCCAGCAACTGACGGCGCTCTGTGGGCGGGATGAATTGGAGCGTAAAGTTGAGTATCACGACAGAGGCATCGGTGATTTCGACGTGTCGGATATCGGCGCAAACCATCTCGATGGGGGTGGGATAGTGCTCTAAACTAAGATTTTTGCGGCAGCGCTCGATCATGGCTTCCGAGCTGTCGACGGCGACGATAGTACAGCCGTCAGTAGCAATGCCCCGGCGCATCGAGAGGGTGGCGGCTCCGAGCGAGCAGCCGAGATCGTAGAGGGTACTACCGGGCTGGGCATAATGCTCCGTCAGTGTTTCGATCATGGTGATGATGGCACGGTAGCCGGGAACAGAACGCTCGATCATATCGGGGAAAACATCAGCCACCTGCGCGTCGAAGTTAAAATTGGCAATGTTGGCCAGCGATTCGGAATAGATTTCGTCTTTATTCATGGTGGCGCAATGTAGCACAGGAGTTTGCCTAGAATAAAGCATCCTGCTCTTTTCATAAATTTATCAATTAGCATTGACGATAGGGCGGCTCTTACTGTTAATTCCTCGGTTTCCCCGCTATAATGGGTGAACTGTATATTTTTATAAAAAGGAGCTCCATGGCTACTGCGAAGAAAAAGACCGCTGCAAAGAAGAAATCGACTAAAAAAGCACCTACCAAGAAGACTCCGGCTAAGAAGGCGACACCGAAAAAAACGCCCGCCAAGAAAGCTCCGGCCAAAAAATCTCCAGCGAAGAAATCCCCCGCTAAGAAGGTTCCTGTTAAAAAAAATCCAGTCGAGAAGGTAGTCCCCGTTAGGATGACCAAGCAAGCAGCCGCTCCCGGAAAAAAAGTAGAGCCGAAGCCCGCCAAGAAAGTCGCCAAGAAAAAGGCTACCAAAAAAGCACCAGCCAAAAAGGCGTCGGCCAAGAAAGTGCCCGCTAAGAAGACGATTTCCAAAAAAGGGGATGCCGAGGTTACGGCGGCAGTTGAAGAATTGAATGCAGTTTCGTTGATGGACCGTGAGGAACGCAATGAGCGCATCAAAGAGCTAATGGCTTTAGCCTCCGATCACGGGTTTTTAACGTTCGAAGACATCAACGAAGCCTTTCCTGAAGACATGGTGGTGGTGGAGGATATAGACAAGGTCGTCGGTCTTCTGCAGAGCATGGAGATCGATATCATCCGTCAAGATGATGTCGAAGAATACCAAGCCCGCATGGAAAAGGAGCAGGCCGACAAGCAGAGCGCCCGTAGCGATGTGCTTGACGACCCCGTCCGAATGTACCTCAAGCAGATGGGTCAGGTTCCGCTGCTAACCCGCGAGCAGGAGGTTGAAATCTCCAAGCGTATCGAGGAGGCCGAGATTGCCACGACGGGCATTTTCTACCGATTGGGCTGCGCGACGGATGCCTATTTGGCCGTGATTGAGCGGCTGGAGTTGGGAAAGGAACGCTTTGACCGCATTATTTCCGACAAGCATGTCGAATGTCGTGAAGACTATTTCAACGACCTGCCGAAGGTTCTCCGGGGTATCGAGCGCAACGGCGAACTGAAACTGAAATATTTCCACGACCAGCTGAAAGCAAAGAAGGGCAGTGCTGAAGAGAAGAAAGCTTCACAAATGTTCGAGAAGGCGCAGGATCGCTTGGCGGGCTACTTCAAACAGCTGCACTTTAAACAGAAGGCGATCGAGGACATTATTCCTACCGTCGATAAACAGCATCAAAAAATGCAGAAGCTGCTCGACGAGGTGGCACGCCTCAAAAAGAGTCGCGCCAAGAGTGCGGCCACCGAGTTACGTGTTGTTCGCAAGGAGATTCGCGAACTGGAATCCTACCTCCAGATCGAACACCGCGAATTCATGCTGCAACATAAAGATTTGCGCATTTGGCTACGAAAGGGGCTCAAAGCCAAGACCGAGATGATCGAGGCCAACCTGCGGCTCGTGATCAGTATTGCCAAGAAATATACCAACCGTGGACTCTCTTTCCTCGATCTGATTCAGGAAGGTAACATGGGCCTGATGAAGGCCGTGGAAAAGTTTGAGTATCGCCGTGGCTATAAGTTCAGTACCTATGCCACATGGTGGATACGTCAGGCGATCACCCGCTCTATCGCCGACCAGGCGCGCACCATCCGTATTCCGGTGCACATGATCGAAACGATCAACAAACTGATGCGCATCCAGAAGCAGCTGCTTCAGGAGTTTGGCCGCGAGGCTACCCCGGACGAGCTGGCCGACGAAATGGAGCTGGCGGTCGAGCGCGTCCGCGCCATCCTTAAAATTGCCCAACAGCCGATCTCACTGCAAAGTCCGATTGGCGATAGCGACGACACGCACTTCGGCGACTTCATCGAAGACAAGGCCGCTGAAAAGCCGGACGAGATGACCGCGTTCAGTCTACTCAAGGAAAAAATCGGAGACGTACTTGAAACCTTGACTGCCCGCGAGCAGGAAGTGCTTACGCTTCGCTTCGGACTGGTCGACGGCTACCCGCGCACGCTGGAGGAAGTGGGCCGTAAGTTTAACGTCACCCGCGAGCGTATTCGCCAGATTGAAGCCAAGGCTCTGCGTAAAATGCGGCACCCAACCCGTATCCGCAAGCTGGAAGGATTCCTTGACGGCGAATAACCAGGATGGGTTTCGGAGAAATAAAAACCATGGGGATTGACTAGACAAGACCTCTGCCGCGAATGTATTGAACGTAGTGCGTTGGGAGATATGGAACAGCTGTGTTTGGGTAGTAAATTTGAAACTATTGGATCACGTCTGGGATATCCCATTTCATTCATTTAGCTGTAGCGGCGTTTCTTAGAAACGCTCCCGTGCGTTTAGCCAGTCCTCCGAAATCGGTTCTAAGAACCGTCGCTACATTCTTTAACCGAGCACTCTAAGTTAGCGACTAGTACAGCTCGTACTTGCAAAGCACGCCGTCGAGGCCACCGCTACGCAGGGGATGTTTCCAGTCGGGCTTGAGGCCAAGTTTCTTCACGAGCGCGGTGTCGCCGTAGTAGATGAAGGCGGAGCAGCCGGTGCATTTTTGCTTTAGGAAATCGCCGAACTCTTTCAATAGGTCGGCGGTGCTTTCCTTGTCGCCGAGGCGGATGCCGTAGGGCGGGTTGGTGACGATGGTCGTGTTTTGAAATCCTTCCAAGCTTTGGAAGTCGGAGCGGCGTACCTTGATCTTTCCCCCATCGGGCAGGGTAGAGCGGTTGGCACGGACGGCCTTTAGGGCATCCGGGGAAATATCGCTGCCCTTGATCGACTCTTCCGATATTTCGTTAATTTCCGAATTGGCCTTGGTTTTGACTTGGTTCCAGACGGCGGCGTCGAAGTCGGGTAGGCGTAGGAATCCAAACTTATGCCGCAGATAGGCGGCGGGAATGTTGCATTGCTTCATGAGGGCTTCGCAGAGCAGGGTGCCGGAGCCGCAGAAGGGATCGTGGAGCGGACGCTCGCCGTTCCATCCGGACAATTGAATAATGGTGGCCGCGAGTGTTTCCTGCATGGGGGCTTCGACAGATTCGGTGCGGTAACCGCGCTTGTGCAGCGAGCCTCCACCGAGGTCGACGCTGATACGTGCCTTGTTTTGATGGATGTAGAGATTGAGCTGGAGGTCGGGGTTGTGAGTGTCGACGTTCGGCCGTTCGCCGGTCTTTTCGCGGAATTGGTCGACAATGGCATCCTTGAAGATTTGCCCGGCATATTGCGAGTTGCGGATATTGCTGTCGGCGATGTTGGAGGTGATAGCGAAGGTTTTGGTGAGGGTGAGGAAGTCAGACCAGTCGATGTTCTGCGCAGTTTTATAGAGATATTTCTCGGAGTGGCAGTCAAATACGATTAGCGGCGCGAGGATGCGCGAGAAGATCCGCGTTTGGTAGATGATATCGTAGATGGTGCGGGGGTTGGCGCAGAAGAAGACACCGAGATAGCCGGGCTTGATGTTGGTTGCACCCAGTACCTTGAGTTCCGCCATGCCGCATTTCTCAGTGCCGGAGGCGAGCTGGCCGAAATAGTGGTTGGTTTTTTGATAGAGATAGTCGCTCATTACCGAGCGCGATTATTTTCATCGACGAACACCACGATGGGTTCGAGGGTTTTGGCCTCGGCGTCGTCGTAGTTGCCGTAGGAAATGATGATGACCTTGTCGCCGACGGCAGCGAGACGTGCGGCTGGGCCGTTGAGTTCGACTGCGCCGGAACCACGTTCGCCAGTAATGGTATAGGT
>QIHI01000021.1 GCA_003230915.1 Kiritimatiellales bacterium
GGATCGCTCGGAACACTGGGGTTGGAATCGGGGCAAGTCTGTAGCTCTTCCTCCAGTTCATCGAGCGCCAGCAGGGTTGCGCCGTCGGTATCCATCAGCCGCCCTGTGATGGAGGAGTGCGAGAGGATAACGTGCGGGTGCGCATCTTCGAGCATCTGGACAATACGTTCCTGCGGGAACTCAATATCGAGGGGGATATAGGCCGCACCCGCCTTGAGGGTCGCCAGCGTGGCGATAATCTGCTCCAGACCTCGCTCCAGAAAAATCGCTACGGTCTGCCCCGGGCGCAAGCCGGAGCCGATGAGGTGGTGCGCAAGCTGGTTGGCTTGCGCGTTGAGATCCCGATAGGTCAGGCGCTGCGTTGTAAAGATCAACGCTACCGACCCACCCCGGACGGCGGCTTGTTTTTCGAAAAGAGTCTGGACTGCCGCTTGGGGATAAGGGGTTAGCGTAGGGTTCCAGCTCTCGCTGACATGTTGATTTTCCATATTGGGGTTATTTGTTTCCATCTTTATTTCTCAAACGTTGTCTTAATCCGATGATTCCTCCAACCAACGCTCCTGCGGTGGAGGGAATGAGATCTTCGATATCACACTGCCGAGCAAAACCGGAGGGTAGCAGGTTTTGCAGTAGCTCAAATACGATGGCGCAGCTCAGGGCCGCGACGGCCGAGATCAGGAAAGCTCGAAATGGCGGGTGGTGCGAGAAGTAGTGCATGAGTAGAACAACGCCAATGGCCATGAGAAAACTGTGGGCGGCGGGTTGCAGAATCAGGCGGGTGTGGTCGTAGTACGAATTAATCAGCTTACCGAACGCCCCCCATTCCCTTGGGGCCGGAGCCAGCAACATGCCGAGAGCGATTAGTAACCAGACCGCTAAAGCCGCCCCAGTTTTTTTCTTGCTGTGCCTCTCCACCGTATTCATTAACTCCGTTTGAAAAACTGCCCGATCTTGCCTAGGTTTTTCCATACCAGCGTATGGATATGCCCAATCCGGTTGCGGCGGATCACCTGCCAGTCCTCGCGAGACTTTTGGAGAATATGCTTCAGGCTCCGGTTGCTTGTTCCGCCCATACGCATCTTAACCAGCACCATCTGGAGGTACGCTGGTTCGATGTTGTGTTTGGCAAAAAGGCGTAGCATGAAGTCGTAGTCGGCGGCGCACGTGAGAGAGGTATCAAAGATTTTTCCGTCGGCGGCAAGAATCGAGTCGTAGACCTCCTTCTTCACATAAAGAGAGGGATGTGGCGGCATCCATCCCCAGACCAGTTTGCGGCGATAGTAGACCCCGCTTTTCCAATGCCGCACCAAGGCAAGCTCCCCGTTATCCCGGGCTCGAACATACTGAAGATCGCCATAGACTGCCGCTGCACCGGAATTACGAAGCGCACAGGCCACATGATCGAGTGCCTTGGGAGAAGCCAAAACATCGTCGGCATGCAAAAATCCAATCACATCGCCGGTGGCCCATTCAACCCCTTTATTCAATGCGTCGTAGATGCCTTTATCGGGTTCCGATATGAGTTTATCGGGCTGAAACTCAGCCCCTTTGATGAGCTCGATGGTGCGGTCGGCCGAAGCACCGTCGATGACGATCCATTCAATCTGATCGCGCGGATAGTCCTGCTCTTGAATCGAGCGAAGGGTTTCAAGGATGCTCTCTTCCGAGTTCCAGGTTGCGGTTATGAGCGAAATTTTCATTGGACTGCGGGTTGCACATTTTCCTGCTTCTGGAACCATTCCACAAACTGGACTAAACCATCTTTCAGGCTGGTCGAGGGCTGATAACCGAGTTTTTCCTGCGCCTTGGTGATGTCGGCGTAGGTGATGGGTACATCGCCGGGCTGCATCGGCAACATCTCCATTTGCGGCTCCACGCCGAGGGCTTCGCCGAGAATTCGAATCATATCCATAAGGCGCTCCGGTTGGTTATTGCCGAGATTGAATACTTCGTAGGGGGCAAGGCCGTCGGCGAATAGAGCGGCCTTAACGCCCTGAACAATGTCGTCGATGTAGGTAAAATCGCGCTTCATGTCGCCCTGATTGAACACCTTGATGGGCTTGCCCTGAAGCATGGCGTCGGTAAAGAGCCAGTAGGCCATGTCTGGACGACCCTCGGGGCCGTAGACAGTAAAGAAGCGCAGGCCGATCGACTGAAATCCATAGAGGTGCGTATAGGCGTGCGTCATCAATTCGTTGGCCTTCTTAGTAGCGGCATAGAGACTAACGGGGTGATCCACCGGATCGTCTTCGCTGAAGGGGGTTTTTTCG
Organism: Kiritimatiellales bacterium; assembly: GCA_003230915.1. GTDB lineage: Bacteria > Verrucomicrobiota > Kiritimatiellia > Kiritimatiellales > Pontiellaceae > Pontiella. Next base: position 2,271 of record QIHI01000021.1, read on the forward strand.
TTGCCGCCGTAAACGCTGGAGCTGGAGGCATAGACCAAGCGCGGTACCTTGAAGTTCCGGCAACACTCCAAAATATTTAGATGCCCGGACAGATTGGATTGTCCATAGGCAAATGGGTTATCGATGGAATAGCGAACCCCCGCTTGCGCGGCGAGATGGCAGACGCGATTCACGTTATGTTGCTGGAAGATTGAGGTGAGGAGTTTGTAGTCGGCAAGGTCGCCGCGAATCCCGGTGTAGCCTGCACGCGCTTCGAGCCGGGCGTGGCGCGCCTCTTTGAGTTCTACCGAATAATAATCGTTAAAATTGTCCAGCCCGACAACCTCGTGGTCCTCATCGAGCAATGCGTGGGCAACGTTCGAGCCGATGAAGCCCGCCGTGCCAGTTACCAATATTTTCATGTCACCTCTGCTTCACCGCCACACACGGGTTGCCGGAGCAAATCATGTTCGGCGGAAGATTCTTGTTTACAACACTGCCCGCCGTAACCACCGAGTTTGCACCCACGGTTACGCCCGGCCCAATAAATACATCGGCGCAAATCCATGCGCCATCCTCAATCACAATCGGTTGGGTCATGAGATCGAACGACTCCTTTTTCCAATCGTGGCTCCCCGTGCATAGAAACGCTCGCTGAGAGATGCAGACATTCGCTCCGATTGTAATCCGATCCAGATTCAGCAACCATGCCTCTTCGCCGATCCACGAGTTCGCCCCGACCGATAGCTTCCATGGAAAGGTAACCTTCGCTTTTGGCTTCACCACCACACCCTTAGCAATACCCGCACCAAGAACACGTAACACGCGACGCTTGCAACCATAAGCCGTGATCCATTCCGCATGGAAAAAGAACTGCTGAATCACACGCCACAGCAGCTCCTTCCAAACAGGGGCGCCCCGCTTGAAAGCCTCGTTATTGAATTGGGATAAATCGACCATTTCTCTCACCGTTAAAAGAGAAAAATGTAAACTTTAAGCCTCTTGAATGCAAGCCGACTTGCCTCGGCAATAATCTATGCGGAAGGGAGGGCGCTTTTTCTGTTTCCGCCACTTGGCTCGGCCATGATGGCAACTCCGGACTCTATCTATTAGGAACGTTGAATAGAATAAAACCCTAATTCCGGCTACGCGCCTACCTTTTAGCTATAGCGAATAGGCTATAAAATATGGATATAGAAGCCATTTATAGGTCTAATTATAGCTATTATGCTATAAATAATAGGCTTTCACAGGAAAGCCTGCGCCATCGGAACCTTGAAGATTGAACCCGAACCAACCTTTTTCGGTCATTGAAAATCACGACGCTTGGGCGGACGATTTTCCTGTTCCCGTTGCTTGGTGCGGCGATAAAAAATAATTCCTCTCATGCCAACGGTTAGGAGAAACACGCTGGACGGCTCGGAGAGAACGTTTAGACGACCCAGTAGAATAGAGTTCGGGTGTGTCCCACTCTAGCCGCCAGAGAGGGTCGGTGTGCTAATGGTGGCAAAGATGGTTCAGGTAGACTTGGTTGGAGTCGTGGATATCGTCGAGTTCGGTGGCTCCAGCTTGCAAGACGGCCATGGAGTCGATGTAATAAATTCTTGATGGGATTGGCAGGATCAAACGAGTCGACCCCGTAGCTTGTGAAATGCGTTCCGTTGGTCAGACGGAAGTCCGGCCAAATCTGAGCCGAAACGATTCCCTCAGCACAAGCCCCGAGAGCATGAAGTGACACAAAAATCTCCTCATAATCATAACAACCTCCCCACCACAGTGGGTGGGATATCAGGTGCTACTGCTTATTACAAGGGGTATTGGATATGTACTACGAAGTTTATGCTCTGAATATTTCTGCAGGTTTTTCACCCCCGAGGCACCACTCGTAGACGGCCTTCATATCGCTGGCAATTTTATTCCAGGTAAACTTTCCTTCAACGAGCGTCCGACCCTTGGCTCCCATGGTGGAAAGGTCGGCGTGGGACATGCCCCCCAACTCCGCTAACCCTTGAGCAATGGCTTTGGGGTTGGGTTCAATTCGGAGGGCTGCTCCAGCGGCAAAGCCTTCGGGAAGATTGCAGAAGTCGGTCATTACGACTGGCAGGCCGTACGCCCACGCTTCCAGCACGGACATGGGCAACCCTTCGCTAAAGCTGGGCAAGACAAAGGCATCCGCGTTCCGTAGCAAAATCTCTTTCTCTGCACCATATTGCGAGCCAAGAAAAAACACCGTATCCCCCACTCCTAGCTCGTCGGTCTGTTGCTGAAGTCCAGCGAGATGGTTGCCATCGTCCCAGCCCGCAAGGAGAAGGTCCCAGTCCTGCGGGGCGAATTTTGCCCAGCCAGCTAGCAATTCGGCCAATCCTTTCTTGGGATGGATACGCCCTAGGAAGAGGAGTTTTTTTCGGTCGGTTGTAGGCTGGGTTCTGGGATGTTGGAGGGAGGGGAGTTGAACCGCATTGGGAATGATGGCGATGGGGTTTTTTAGGCCATAAGCTCGGATGGAGTCGGCTTCGGATTGGCACAGCGCATGGATGCAGGTGGCCCGGCGGAGTGATTCATTGGCAAATAATGCGCCTACAATTTTCTTTTTCCATGCGGCATTTTTTACGGCCCAGGGGTCGAGCATGCCGCGCGGGGATAGGATTACTGGTTTCCCCGTGCGTTTCTGCCATTGCAGGGCGGCCCATTGCCGGTCGAGCCAAATGCCGTGTACATGCAATAGATCCGCAGAGCTTTCTCGCAATAGGGTCCGCAATCGAAAAGAGCTCAATAATGGGCCATGAGCCGGGTGAAGCTTTACCTCCAGCGGATTCCACAGCGGCAGATCCTCTTGGGTGAATTCATCGATATGGCTGACGAGACGAATGTCTGTTCCTGCGGCCTGAAGCGACTGGGAGAGCCAGCGCACGGAGTAGAATAGTCCCCCTTCGTTGCGGGAGACGCCGGAAAGTACGTTCACCTGCATGCTCACTCTATTCCTTCGTCGGAATTTAACGCGGGAGGCAGTTCCAGCATGTCGCCAACAATCCGGTCGTATTCGGCGGGGACAAAGTCGGGTCTCCCTGCGTTGGGGAAAAAGGTGAACTCGCCAAAATAAATTTTTCCAT
>QIHI01000002.1 GCA_003230915.1 Kiritimatiellales bacterium
AAGGCCTACCGATCATGTGGCGGCTCATCACCGATTCCGATTTCCGAAAAGCCATCCACCATACCTCCGCCCGGCGCAACGGGAATGATCCAGAAAAGAAGGCATTCGGCGCGGGCTCCGGCGGGCATATTTGCCTCGTCATTGGCTACAATCAGCAGACTGGTGAAATCGCCGTCTCCGATAGCTGGGGGTCTGAATACGCCGAACGTTGGGTTCCATTCCACGATGCCCAGCGCGTCTCGCGCGGCACCATGAACGTCATTAAGTGGTAGCCCCTCAAGTTGTCTTGAACCTAATTCAATATAGCTTAAGGAGGTCACCATGAAATCGTTCGGAATAAAAATCAGTGAAGCCATTCCCGAACCCCTCCACACTACTTCTTATGGTGGTCGCCACTGGCGGATTCCTCGTGGCACGAAGGTAGCCATCCTATCCCTTCAATTGGGATCCCCTATATCCGGCGACTCGGTTTAGGATCCGCACCTGAAAGAATACGGATTGCGATTTAACCTCCAGTGTTAAACCTGTATGATTTCTCCAGAAAAAGATTTTATACAAACTCGTCCCTATGGTGGAGTTTTGACATTCCCTGAAAAAAATATTCGCAGGAGACCTTATGAGAATTGCATACATATCTACCTTTCCGCCCATCGAATGTGGAATAGCCACCTATACCCAGTTTCTTTCCGAGGCGGTGGCTCGCCAAGAGCATGAAGTCCATATTATTAGCGAGGAGGGAGCCAAGGGGCACAATGTCTATCCGGCCTACACCAAGGATTCAGGGAGCCTATCTCGGGATGTATTTGATATGTCAGTGAAAGTTACGCCGGACCTCGTGCATATCCAGCACGAGTTTGGCCTGTTTGGCGGAACCTGTGGGATCAGCGTGCTGGACTTGATCTATCGATACAAAGCCAGTGCAACCCCAGTGGTGGCGACTTTTCACACGGTGCTGCCGGAACCCAACTTGGTTCAGCACTTAATCATGTCCACGATGTGCCGAGAGTTGAGCGCGGTGATTGTCCATGAAGAAAGCCATCTCGAAAACTTGATCAAAGTCTATGGGGCGGAGAAATCGAAAATCCATCTGATCCCACATGGCGCACGGGATATGCCGCTGGTTCCGGATGCCAAGGAAAAGCTCGGGTTTATCGGTAAAAAGGTTATTTTGCTGGCGGGTTATTTCAGGCCTTCTAAGGGGTTTGACCGAATGGTAGATTTGTTCCCACGAGTTCTCGAAAAGGTGCCTGATGCCCTATTGGTGGTTTCTGGGAAGATGCGTTTGCTGGAGTACGGCGAATATAGAAGGCAATTATTTGAGTCGATCAGCAACTCTCCGGCGAAAGACCACATTGAAGTCTTACGGGGGCAATTCCCACAACACACGTTCGACACCATACTAAGCGCCTCGGACATCATGCTCTTCCCTTACACCGCCGGTGCCCAGAGCGGGGTTATGGCTCATGCCATGACCTTCGGGAAACCCGTAGTCACCTCTGAGCTGCCTGCCTTCTATGATATCGTGAGAAAGTCTCGTATTGGTTTTTCGGCCACCACCGATGACGAGTATGTGGAGGCCATGATCAAACTGTTGACCGACGATACCTGTCGCGAACAGTACTCCAGCAATGCTTTGAACTATGTCAAGAACACGATTTCCTGGGATCGGATTGCGGACAAGACCTTCGAGGTCTATCAGAAGTTTAATCCCGAACACGAATGCTCAACGCGTTATGTTTATTTCGGATGAGTTCCTTTCGCCCCCTTTCCGAGGATTTTCCATGTTGAAGCGCGCTCGCCAAAACCCGCTCATTACTCCCGCAGATGTACCCCCCTCTGCTGAGGGCTTCCAGGTTCTAGGCGCCTTCAATCCCGGTGCCATTCGGTTCAAGGGTGAAACCCTATTGCTACTTCGCGTGGCCGAATCCTGCGAGCAAACAGACGGGTTTGTTCGTGTGCCGACCTATGTTTTCGAAGATGGAAACGCGATACCCACGGTGCAAACCTTCAAGCTGAGCGATCCCCATGTAGAACTAAAGGATACACGCGGGGTGAAGGTCAACGGTATGGAGTATCTGTCGACCATGAGCCATATCCGGATTGCCCGCAGTTCGGATGGGATACACTTCACCGTTGATCCCAAGCCCTTTCTAGCACCCACTTCCTCCAGCGAGTGCTTTGGGATCGAAGACGCTCGAGTGACCCAACTAGACGGTCGCTACTACATCAACTATTCCATTGTTTCCCCCGACAGCTGGTGTACTGCGCTGGCCGTAACCGACGACTTTGTGACGGTAGAGCGCCTAGGTATTATTTTCCCCCCCGAAAACAAGGATGTCTCCCTGTTCCCCGAAAAGGTCAACGGAAAATATGTCGCCCTGCACCGCCCGAATAACAGCGGATTCGGCAAGGCGTCCATTTGGTATGCCGACTCGCCCGATCTCGTCAGTTGGGGAAATCACCGGTGCTTGCTTCGGCCGCGCAGCACACCCTTTGAATCTATGAAAATCGGCGGCGGATGCGCCCCCATCAAAACCGAGGACGGCTGGCTGACGATCTACCATGCCAAAGGGGACAATCAACGCTACAGCCTATTCGCGCTTCTGCTCGATTTGGACGAACCATGGAAGGTGATCAAGCAGGCGGAACACCCCCTGCTACAACCCGAAGAATCGTATGAAACGGATGGGTTCTTCGGCAATGTGGTCTTCACCAACGGCATGGTTGTTAACGGCGATATCCTGATGGTGTATTATGGGGCCTCCGACGAAACCTGTTGCTTGGCCACAGGCTCCATTAAGGATATTCTGGCTAGTTTCTAACCCAAGGAATTCACGATGAATACCGACATCAAAATCGAACGGCTTCCTATTCTCATCAAACCGGATATCACACGGGTCCTGCTGCGCCCGTTCAGCCCCGCCACCGACGAGCGCAAGTCGAAAATCATTGCCCGAGTAATGCAACTCGCCGAGAGCGAAGTCGATGTCGTGCTTGAAGACGTAGTCCAGGCCTTCTCATCGCGCCATTTCAGGTTCGACGAGATGCTACTCGCCCGCTACAAGGAATTTAAACGCTTTTCCCTGCTGGACGAAGAACCCTCCGAAAACCGGAAACGATTAATCGGCTCCTATTTCCTAAGCGAGTATGCCTTGGAAGCAGCAGCGATTTTTAATCCATCCATGGTGCTGCACCCCGACCAGAGCGACCTACCTGATGGTAGTTCCCGATATATCATCAGCCTGCGGAGTACCGGCGAAGGGCATATCTCATCGATCTCATTTCGCGGCTGCGTCATCGACAAGAAGGGCTCCATAGAAATCACGCCGACCTCCAAGATCGTCGAATGCCCCGAGCCGATCCGCGAACAGTACTACCACAAAGAAACCTTTTCAATGAAGCTGTTCGAATTGGGGCTTAGTGGCGATTTCAGCGCACGGGTGATGAAAGGTTTAAACGAGGAGTTCACCTGCAAGGATCTCGATGGTGTCATCGATACCGAGGTTCTTAAACGCCGAGGTATTGATATCGACTGCGAGGCCACCGCCGAAGGCATTCGAGTATTGGCTCGATCCAACTTCCGGGTGACCTTCAACCCTACGTTGAAGCTATCCGAAAAGGTGATTTTCCCCCACTCACCCAGCCAGAGCAGAGGCATTGAAGACGCTCGATTTGGCCGGTTCACAGACGAAGATGGAAGCATCATGTACTACGCAACGTTCACCGCCTATGACGGGAAAATAACCCTGCCCCAGATGCTGGGAACCAAGGACTTTCAAGAATTCCGTATCATTACGTTGAATGGCAAAGCGGTTCAAAACAAAGGCATGGCTCTCTTCCCTCGGAAAATCGGAAATAAATATTATATGCTGTCCCGTCAGGATAATGAAAATATTTTCCTGATGTCCTCCGACAACATCCACTTTTGGCACGAAACCACGCGGATCTCGCAACCCACCTTTCCGTGGCAGTTTGTGCAGCTTGGAAACTGCGGCTCCCCCATCGAAACCGACGAGGGCTGGCTGGTGTTGAGCCACGGCGTCGGCCCCATGCGCAAATATTGCATCGGGGCGTTCCTGCTGGATCTGGAAGATCCCTCCAAAATCATTGGCCGCCTGCGAACCCCATTGATTACACCCCTCGATGATGAACGAGAAGGGTACGTTCCCAATGTCGTTTATTCCTGCGGAGCGGTGATCCATAACGAATTCCTGATCATCCCCTACGCCTACTCCGACTTCGGCTCGCGGTTTGCCCGGGTCGTGCTCAAAGACCTCCTCGCAATGATCCTCCAGAACCAGTAGCCCCCTTAAAACTTAAACCCAAGCCGCCTCCCAGCGGCTTCAATAATCCCGATAGACCGCGTGGCCAGCAGTGACAAGGGCATCGTTTACGTTGATCCATACGCCCTTCTGCCCCATCCAGATTTCGGCGAGGTAGCGGCCATATTTCCCGCGCCGATCCTTCACCGTTTCAATAATGATTTCCCGCCCGTCGATCAGCCCGCGCAGGAAGTCGCGGGACGCCGTGCCGAGCGCCTTGTCGGGTCCCGTCATTTCCGGAGCATTGATGCGCACGAGCCGCAGCTTTTCATTGCGGATCCAAATGCCAAGTCCCAGATCGATATCCACTCGGCAGGTATCGCCATCATAGACCGACTGGACATGCGCGGTGTAGTGGAAAAGTTCGGCATCCTTCGCGATCAGGTTGAGCTTCAATCCCAGCGTGTCGACATAGCGTCCCAGCGTATTGATCGTAAAATTGGAATCCCCACTTTCCAGACGACTGACCGTCGTCTGCGTAAGCCCCGCCCCGATGGCAACCGCGCCCTGCGACATCCCTATTTTTCCCCGCTCCATCTTCAGTAAAGACCCGATTTTATGCGTTGTCTGCTCACTCATAATCCACCTCTTTTTATATAGTATACTATATATTTTATGCGAATAAACCGAATTTTAACCAAATATTATATAATTAAATATATAAATAAATGGACCAGATTATGAAGGA
>QIHI01000023.1 GCA_003230915.1 Kiritimatiellales bacterium
CTCAGCTTTACTGCGAAACTATGGCAAGAAAACCACGAGTTGAATTTGCGGGGGCGACCTATCACGTGATGTGTCGCGGAAACCATCAGGATGCACCCTCCGGAAACTAATCCAAGTCGGAATCGACTGAAAACAAAAGGTGGAGTCGTTAAAATTGCAGAAAAAGATGTGCGAACAAGGAACTTGAAAAGAAAAAACAGGCGATGAACAACCGGAAAACAGTCAAATTCAAGCCATCAGAGCGCAGCGAAATATCCGTTCATGTTGAACAGGAGGGGACGTTTTAATCATGTTGGTGAATGCAGAACTAAGCAGCTTCGCGGTAGTACCACGAAATAACACCGCCGAGGCGTTGCCCCCGCTTGATCTTACCCTTGTCGGTAGGTTTGAAATCAACATCAAGAACCTTGTTTCCAATGTCGATTCCCTGATGCGGTCGCTGGGTATGGTAGTAGGCCAACCATTCATGGTTGATGTAGTTCAGATGATCCATGCTAAAGCAGATAAAATGGTTAAGGCACTCTCTTTTAGTCTTTCCGATATAGCATTCGCAAAATGCATTCGCCATAGGGGATCGCACGGGAGTCTTGTGGATTTTCGCACCCTCGCTTGTCCAAATGGCATCAAAATGCGCCGTAAATTTGGTGTCACGATCACGAATCAAACCGGTCGCTTTAACACCAATGTCCTCCAGCCACATGGTCGCATTTCGCGCCTGTTGAATCACCCATTCATCGCACGGGTGAAACGTCGGAGGACTCATAAAGACGCGTCGACTGCCCAGATGGATGAAGACCAGCACGTAGGCGTCAGCCTTGCCTTTGAGAGAATAGATCGGCTTGCTGAAAAAGTCACAAGAAACCAGCGTGTCCATGTGGGAGCCAATGAATGTTTTCCACGTGCTTGGCAGATTTCGTATCGACTTGTTTGGCACCGGATGGTGACCCGCCCGTTTCAAAATATCGCTGATGGTAGTCATGCCGATTCTTATGCCCAGCTTCTTCAATTCCCCATGAATCTTCCCGTAGCCCCACAACAGGTTTTCACTGGCAAACTGCATAACAAGATCGACCGTGGCCATGGGTGTTCTTGGGCGACCCGGCTTCCGTTGTTGGGCCTCTTTGGGTTTAAGCCAGCGTCGATAGGTCGCGGGTTTAACAATCCGCATCGCATCGGCAACGTCATGATCAAGCAAAGCACCCAGTCGTATCAACTCAGCGCGTTCCTCCGGTGTTGTATAGATCCGTTCCTCGGAGATCCGAGAACGCAGCATATTGACCTGAAACGCCAACAACTGGAGTCGAGCATCGTATCTAGGTCTGAATTTCGACTCCAAAAGCTGTTCAAAAGTTTGAAATACCCTCAAATAACCACTCATCTATCTCAGCACTCCATCTATCAAATCCGTATATCTATCAGCAGGTTAACCCGGTGGATATGTTTTCGTACCCCACGGAAAATCAAAGAAGTCGTAAATCTACTCAAACCCGGGAATATGAGCGACCAAAAAGCCGGGTTTTGGAGGGGAGAAACTTGCTCGATAAGATCCGATCCGAGGGTTTTCAAACAGGGGATTAGTGAGGGTCGAGGTTCGCGTCGCCATCTCGAATGGAGTACCTTGTTGGATAGCGATTCGGAAAGCGAATTTCGTCTCACTTTTGACAATTTGAGGATCGGTATTCTGCAAGCCTTTGTCGCGGTATAGTTTAACTCCAAATTTTCGCTTTTTGTATCGCCATACCGATTGAACACCTGATTTTAAAAGTTCGCAGAGAATGGGTTCGCATCGCTATCTCACCGGGTGCACCAGTGAGGGGGCTCAGTCCCGACTAAATTTCCGGTTGAGTTCGGTGAAGCTGGTGTAGATTAGGGTGGGGCGGCCGCGCGGCGAGGTGTAGGGCATTTCGGTTTTGGCCAGATCGGCCACAAGTTTTTCGATTTCCTTTTCCGAGAGTTGATCCTTCATCCGCACTGCCGTCTGGCAGGCGGCTTGCGCAATCTTTTCCTGCACCAATTCGCGGGTACCGCGCTTTTTGCCCGCCTTTTCTAGTTCGCGGGCGATCTCTACTAGCAGCGATTCTGCCGGGCCGTCTTGGACGTAGATTGGCAGGGCATCAACAATGAATGTATCGCCACCAAATTCCGAAACGCCGAAGCCAAGCTCCTGCAAGGTTTCGATATTTTCCCGCACAATGTGCGCATCCGATGGTAGTAGATCGATGGTTTCGGGTGTGAGCAATCCTTGCTGCTGAATGGCATGCTGGTGGACGGCGGCCATGAATTTTTCGAAGAGCACCCGTTCGTGCGCCGCCCTCGGTTCCATCAGCACAAAGCCATCCTCTGTTTCGAGCACCACATAGTTTTCACCAATTTGCCCGATGATCCGACACCAGCCCCACGGGCTCTGTGGCGCAGTGCCTGCTGGGGTTTTGGGTTCTTGGTGTTGAGTTTTAAGAGCGGTTACTTCTTTCGGAGTTTGGCGTTGCACGACTTCTGGCCGTACCAGTAATTCATCCATCTGTTTCTGGGTTTCAAATCTTGGGCGGACAGGAGTGATAGGCGGGAGAGCAACTGTTTCACCATCATTACCACCGGCCCCTGTGCTCTGTCCGCTGTTTTCTGTTTCTGAAAAGGTAAGGGTCTTGGTCAGGGAGGCGAGGATGGCATCACGAAGCTGGTTGGGGTGGCGGAAGCGGACTTCCTTTTTGGTCGGGTGGACGTTGACATCGACGAGCGATGGTTCCATTTCGATAAAGAGAAAAATAGCAGGGAAGCGGCCTTTGGCGATGAGTGAATGATAAGCTTCGTTAAGCGCATGGTAGACCACCGGAGCGGCGGCGGGACGACCGTTGATGAAGATATATTGATCTTGCCGATCTTTGCGTCCGGTCTGCGGTAAGCCGGCGAACCCGGTGACCGTGTGTTCTCCGTCGGAATAGTTGATCGGCAGTAGCTGCTCTAGGAATCCGGCGTTGTATAGCTCCGAAATCCGATCCTCCATCTTTCCAGCCATAGGAAGATTGTAGACCATCCGTTCATCGACCTTCAGGCTCATTCCAATGCTTGGATGGGCGAGGGCATGCACGAGAAAGAGCTGACGGATATGTGCCAATTCGGTCTGCTCGGCACGCAGAAATTTGCGCCGTGCAGGCACGTTGAAAAAGAGATTGCGGATCTCCATGCGCGTGCCGACAGGGCATCCGATTTCTTCGACGGAAAGAATCTTTCCGCCCGCAATTTGGATCTCCGTGCCGGATAAGTTTTCCTCTGGACGAGTGATGAGCGTGAAGCGCGAAACCGACGAGATGGAAGAGAGCGCTTCGCCGCGGAAGCCGAGCGTATGAATATGCTCAATGTCGGCCTCCGAGTGGATCTTGCTGGTAGTGTGGCGTTCAACGCTTAGCAGGGCTTGGTCACGATCCATTCCACAGCCGTTGTCGGTAATGGCGATGAGTTGCCGCCCGCCACGGATCACTTCCGCATCCATTTGCGTTGCTCCGGCATCGAGCGCATTTTCGAACAGCTCTTTCATTACCGAGGCTGGGCGTTCAACCACCTCGCCAGCGGCAATCTTGTTGATTACCTGGTCGGACAATAGCTGGATGACGGGTTTATGCTGCATTCGGAAAAATGTAGCAGAATAGAGGGCGGAGTGACGATTTTAGATTCTCTAAAATCGATCCGTAATGATCACTTCGTCCACGGGGAGTTTAGCGCCGCGCGGGTGGGGATCTCCGACCCCTTTTCCGATCGGCTTCAAAATCGAAGCCGTCCATGGGGCAGGAATCGTAGCCCATGGACTGGGCGGCAAGCATGAGTGTCTGGGCGGCAATACCGCAGGAGCGCATGGCTTCATCGCGCTGAACCTGGACGAGGCCGTCGTAGTATTGCTGGATGGCAGGCACCATGAATTTCTGCACGGATTCGGGAGAGGAGTGCCAGTAACGTATCGGCTCTTTTTTCCACGCCTTGAGGTCGGCACAGAGGATGATGAGTAGCGAAGCATCGGTTACTTGAGCTTGATCCCAGGATGCCGCGCGAATTTTTTCTCGCTGTTCTGGATCATCCACCACAACGAAGCGCCAGTTTTGAATGTTGAACGCGGTGGGGGAGAGTAAGGCAAGCGCGAGTAGTGTTTCGCGTTCTTTCTTCGTCATTTTATGATCGAGGTCAAAGTTCTTTACAGCGCGGCGGTTCTGGATGGCAGCTGGGACGTTCATGATGGCTCTCCTCTAGAATAGGCGAAAACATAGGGTAACACCTCTTTGGATGGAAGGGATTGTTTGGGATTCTTTACTAGTAGATCTGTGAATCTTGTCATGCGGGCTAAGATTTAGTTATTAATTCAGCAGTTAAATATATCAACGACTCAGCTTCTCCATGCCGATGCGCCTATGAAGAACGATTCATTACCGTTTTGCTGTCGTTACGGTGCACCCGTCTCACTACGTGTCTAGCATGGGGTGCGACTCCTTCAAAAGGATCATTTTAATTTACAGCCTACCGTAAATTCAGTTGACGGAAGAGCGCACTTCCGTATACTTCGCGCTTCAATTTTTACGGCGACTTAGCTCAGTTGGTAGAGCAGCGGATTGAAAATCCGCGTGTCCCCAGTTCAATTCTGGGAGTCGCCACCATCTTAAACCTCTAATTCATAACGAGTTAGAGGTTTTTTATTGCCCGCCCATCACAATGACCCGCAACGGTAAGTTGAAGGCGATCCATGAACATGCCTGCTCCTCCGACCAGTGCGAGATGGTAGGGAAGGAGGTTTGTAAAAAATGACGGCTACGGTCCGGATATTCCATGAGGTGCTTGAGGCGGTATTTCAGGTGCAGACGAATATAGATAGGCCATCCGAAGAGGTACAGCTGGAAGTGGATAAGCCCTGTTTTATCCGGTTTACGATCCCCAAATAAACGGGCTTCGGACTTGGTTCCGCCGAATCGAGTGGGGTATGTTCCTGCCTTTAAAAAACAGGTGAATCACCATGAGCGCTAATAATAAAGTCTTTATATATGATACCACGTTGCGCGATGGTGCGCAGGCGGAAGGCGTAACCTTTTCTCCGGTATCTAAAATTCATGTGGCGAAGATGCTGGATGCATTCGGGGTGGACTATATTGAGGGCGGCTATGCAGCCTCGAATCCGAAGGACATGGCCTTCTTCACGGACATCAAAAAGGAAAACCTCCAGCATGCGAAGATCGCCGCATTTGGCAGCACGCGCCGCGCAAACATCGCCGTGGAAGAGGACAAAGGAACCCGTGCGCTACTCGAGGCCGGCACGAAGGTCTGTACCATTTTCGGGAAGAGTTGGTTGCTGCATGTGACCGAGGTGCTAAAGACTACACCGGAAGAAAATTTGGCAATGATCGAGGATACCTGCCGCTTTCTGAAGGAAAATGGCAGGGAAGTCATCTACGACGCCGAGCACTTCTTCGATGGCTATCGCGATAATTCGGAATATGCGTTGAAATCCTTGGAAGCCGCTGCGAAGGGCGGAGCGGATGTGCTGGTGCTGTGCGATACCAACGGCGGGCGCCTGCCGCATGAAATGTTTGAGATCACAACGCTTGTCCGCGAAAAATTCAGGATTGCCGTTGGCATCCATACGCACAATGATTCAGAGCTTGCCGTGGCTAACGCCATGGAATCAATCCGTGCCGGAGCAGTGCAAGTGCAAGGCACGATCAACGGATTTGGCGAGCGGTGCGGGAACTGCAATCTACTTTCCGTAGTGGCTAACCTACTTAAGAAAACAGACCACACTTGCTTGGCCGATGAAGAGAAGTTAGCCAGCTTGAAACAGCTATCCAAATTTGTGAACGAGCAGGCCAACCTGCGGGATAATCCGCGTGCGGCGTTTGTGGGCAATAGCGCTTTTGCGCACAAGGCCGGCATGCACGTCGATGGTGTGCGAAAGGTATCTCAGAGTTTTGAGCATGTGCCGCCAGACTCGGTGGGCAACGAACGCCGAATCTTGATCTCCGAGCTTTCGGGGGCCAGCAATGTGATGGAAAAACTGCTTGAAATGGGCATGGATAACATTGATCGCAAGTCGCCCGAGGTGCGCGAGATTCTTCAGGCTTTGGAGAAAATGGAGAAGAGCGGCTATGTCTACGAGACAGCCGACGCCTCCTTTAAAATGCTCATCAAGAAGGTACTCAAGGAGCACAAGAGCTTTTTCGAACTGGAAGGCTTCCGTGTGATTGTTGAAAAGCGGAGCAAGGACGAAGGCTGCCTTTCGGAGGCAACGCTTAAGCTGAAGGTGAACGGCGAGAGAGTTTCCACGGTGGGCGAAGGGGATGGGCCGGTGGATGCGCTCAACATGGCGCTGCGTCGGGCGCTCTCGGAGTTTTATCCAAGCATCGACGGCGTGCATTTGGCAGACTACCGTGTGAGCATCCTCGATCCCGAAGAGGCCACGGCGGCGAAGACGCGCGTGGTGATCGAATCATCCGATGGCGAATCGTCATGGTGCACAGTCGGTGTCTCGGAAAACATTATTGAAGCCTCGTGGGAAGCTCTTGTCGACGGCGTGGAATACAAGCTGTTCTTGGATGAAGAGAATTAGATCCATAGCGCCTCTGGGAGAATTGTTTGGAGATATATGAGTGAGTTAGCAAAAAAGTACGATCCGAAGTGCGTTGAGGACAAGTGGTATCAGCAGTGGATGACGGATGGCCGCTTCCATGGCGATAGTAGTGACGGGGGCGATCCGTTCTGCATCGTGATCCCACCGCCGAACGTGACGGGCATCCTGCATATGGGCCACGCGCTCAACAATAATATTCAGGATGTGCTTACCCGTGTGGCGCGCATGCAGGGCAAGAATACGACCTGGGTTCCGGGCATGGATCATGCCGGTATTGCTACGCAGAACGTAGTAGAGCGTGCACTGAAGAAAGAGGGCAAGACTCGTGATGATCTGGGCCGTGAAAAGTTTCTTGAGCGTGTATGGGAGTGGAAGGAACAATACGGCGGGACGATTCAAGCTCAGCTGAAGAAACTGGGCGCTTCCTGCGACTGGGAGCGAGAGCGCTTCACGATGGATGAAGGCTTAAGTTCGGCGGTGTTGGAAATGTTCTGCCGCCTCTACGATAAGGGGCTGATCTATCGAGGCAATCGAATCATCAACTGGTGTCCCCGGTGCAAAACCGCGCTGTCGGACGAGGAGAGCGAACACGTTGATGTCGAAGGTGCGCTTTACCACCTTCGTTACACGGTAAAAGGCAAGAAACAGAAAATCGTGGTGGCGACCACCCGACCGGAAACAATGTTGGGAGATACGGCCGTGGCCGTCAACCCGCGTGACGAGCGCTATAAGGCTTTGATTGGCCAAATGATTGTTCTGCCGATTACCCACCGCGAAATCCCGATTATTGCGGATGATTATGTCGATCCAGAATTCGGAACCGGATTGGTGAAAATCACACCGGCGCATGATCCGAACGACTTTGAGATGGGGCAACGCCACGACCTGCCGCAGATCAATGTGATGACCGATACTGGTATGATGAACGAAAATGCTGGGCCGTATGAGGGGATGGATCGTTTCGAGTGCCGTAAACAACTGGTGAAGGATTTGGAGGACAGTGGGCTGGTGGAGAAAATCGATACGCACCCCCACGCGGTCGGTCACTGCTATCGCTGCGAAACGGTGGTCGAGCCACGCCTTTCACCGCAGTGGTTTGTGAAGATGAAGCCGCTGGCACGCCCGGCGATCGAGGCGGTGAACGATGGCCGTATCAAGTTTGTTCCCGAGCGCTGGAACAAGACCTATATGAGCTGGATGGAGAACATTCGCGACTGGTGTATCTCGCGTCAGATTTGGTGGGGGCACCGTATTCCAATCTTCTATTGCGACGACTGCAACCACGAGTGGGCTGCGCGGGAAACTGCGAGCAGCTGCCCCAAATGCTCGTCGTCAAACATTCGGCAGGATGAGGATGTTCTCGATACGTGGTTCTCTTCGTGGCTCTGGCCGTTCAGCGTATTTGACTGGCCGGAAAAGAGCGAAGATCTGAAATTCTACTATCCGTCGAAGACGCTGGTGACCGGCAATGAAATTATCTTTTTTTGGGTGGCGCGCATGGTGATGGCGGGTCTGGAAATTATGGATGATATTCCGTTCGATACGGTCTACATCCACGGTACGGTGCGCGACGACCAAGGGCGCAAGATGTCTAAGAGCCTCGGCAACTCCATCGATCCGCTCGACATCATCGAAAAGTATAGCTCCGATGCCTTGCGCTTTTCGCTACTGATGATTACTGCAACGGGTCAAGATGTTTATATCTCGGATGAAAAATTTGAGATTGGCCGGAACTTTGGTACCAAAATCTGGAATGCCGCGCGATTCATGGAGATGCACTCGGAGGGCTTCGATGTGCAGGATCTGGCGTTCGACTCCGCTCGACTTAGCCCGGACGACCAGCATTTGCTGGCAAGGCTGAACGAAGCTATCGCCACCACCAACGATAATCTAGAGCGCTACCGATTCAATGATACCACGATGGCGATCTATGATTTCTTCTGGCATAGCTA
>QIHI01000024.1 GCA_003230915.1 Kiritimatiellales bacterium
GGCGCTGATCTTCTCCACTCGGCCGCGTAACAGTACCCCGGGAACGGCATCCAGAGCGGCCACGACCTCATGCCCGACCTCCACCTTATCGATCATCGCCTCAGGAATACCTACCTTGATATTCCATGCGCTTAGATCTGGATACGACAGGATTTTTTGCCGAAAGTTAATATTCGCACCCTTCTCGATCTTCACCTTGCGGCGCTCATTGGGATAGAAAACTTGCCCATCGAAGTCGGCATAGATCTTGGTGTTGGCAAACTGTTCTTCGCGGATCACCAGTTGGTTTTTTTCAATCTCCAGCCGCGTTTTTCTCGACTCAATTTCAGCTTCCTTGCTCAGGGTATTCGATGAAATTGTTTTCTTGAGCCGCTTCAATTCCGACTCCGCCTTGGCTCCCTCGTTCTTCAATTCCTTAAGCTGTTTTATGCTCGTGTAGTTCTTGAGAATTTTCAGGTCTGTAGTCTTGTTGCGCACCTCGATTTCTTTGCGTTGGACGCCAAGCATATCCGAATCCAAATCCTGCTGGTTCGAGTAGCCCTTATTAAAAAGCTCCTGCGTACCCTTCAACGTGCTACGAGCCTTTTTTAGCTCCTCTTCGGCCAGCATGATCTCCGACTCCGCCTTGAGTATCATTTGCGGATATTCAGCCTCGGTATATTTCTTCAGATCCAACTTCGAGATTTCGATTTTCAGTGTTGCGTTTTCCAGATCGGTGGCATCCTTGAGCTTGGTAATTTCCTGGGTTTCTCGGGCGGTCATCAATCCCGCCTTGGCCTCGGCCACATCGGATTGCTGGTCAAGAAAACGCTCCATCAGTTCGCTGGATTCCAACTCGACGATTAGCTGGCCGTTGGTGACATAATCGCCATCCTCAACAATCTCGATAATCTTCGCATCGCGGTAGGCATCGTTCATGATCTCGCGGCTCGTCTTGGCTTGCAGCTCCCCGGTTTGCAAGATGCTCACCACCAGGTCGCCGCGCTGCACTCGGCAAAAATGCGCATTGTCAGGGTCAACACGGTTCGCATCGTTACTCGGTTTCAAGGCCAGTGCGCCAAACAGCACGACGGCGATCCCTACCCCAATCTTAACGTTACGGCGTTGCCATAGGTTCTTCACTATTTCCATCTGCCTGTTCATACCACATTCCTTTCGGGTCGATTTCAAAACGTTCGATGGCGTCCCAGAATCGCAACCGGTTGATGGTGTAATCCACCAGCGAAGCCGTGGCCTCGTTGCGCGAACTTAACAAATCGTCCTGTGCGTCGAGGAGGTCGCGCGTCAGAGCCTTGCCCTGCTTGAGTAGCAAGGTCGTATTCTCCACTCGCCGCTCCGCCAGCCGCACACTCAATAAACGGTTTTTATAGACGGATCGGTTGCGCCCTAAATTACGCCAGAAGTCGCGGACATCTCGTTGCACGTCCGACTCATCCTCTTCTAGGCTCCGCTTCTCGCGTTCATACGTAATCTGCGCAATACGATAGTCGTTGCGCTTTTCCGTCCAGTCGAACGGGAGATCCAACCGTACGCCCAAGTTTTGAGTCACGTCGGCCCCGCTGTCCGTATCAAACTCTTTCTGCACGTCATAGCTCACATCTAGATTTGGTAAAAAATCGCGACGTTGAATCTCCAATTGCCGAGCCTGATCCTCCACCTGCTGACGCCGAGTGACCAGATCCAGCCGATTGGAAACCGCTGATGCCATAGCTTCCTTCAATGTAATGTCCAACTCAACCAAGCCGCGTTGTTCCAAGTTTTTCAATGCATTCGGATCAGGCTCTATATTCAGCTCGATGGGAAGCCCCAGCGTAAAGCGAAAATCATCCAGCGCCGCTTGGTAGTCCACCCGCGAAAAGCTCCAGCGGTCGGCGGCATTGAGTTCGCTTTGCCGCGCCTGCGCGGCCTCGAAATCGGCAATGCGCCCCGCTTTGGCATACGACTCCGTCTGCTCTCGGTTGGCGATGGTACTCTCGTAGTTCTTGCGCTCGTTGAACAACCTATCGCGCGAACGTAGCACCGAGTAGTACTCCGCGGATACGTTGATCACAAACCCCTGCTGAAAGCGTTTGAAGTCGCGTATGGCATAGACCATGTCGCGCTCCGCCTGGCGCAACGGCTCTTTCGTGACCAGCGGGCCAAAGCCATTGAGCAGTGGCTGGACGATGCTGAAGGTAAGCGCATTATTCGCCGTGCTGGTATCCGGATTCGTGTAGTAGTTCAATATGTTTTGGCTGAAGTTCAAGCTCACCCGTGCGCCTGTCGCCAGCAGCTTGCTGACCCCAAGGCCAACATTTGCATCCACCCCGTTGTCGCCAAAGGTTTCAGTGGTGCCATCTTTAAAGGAGGTAAAGGAGGTTCCCGCTTCTGCCGATGCGTTATAGTTCAAATTAAAATCTTTCTGCACCTCTGTTAGATCCAGAGCCTGAATAAAGAGTACTTCCTTGCGCGTCTGGTATGATCGGCTGTTGACCATTGCAATCGCCAGTGTATCCGCCAACGAAAAGAGTTCCGCCTCTGCCGCCGCATAGTCCATCTCTAACAGTTCGCGGATCCGCTGAGATTCCTCGTCGTCAATCGTGAAGGGGGCGGATCTTCCCAAAGCAATCTGCTGTGCCCCTCGAATGTTTCCATAGGCGGCGTGGTCTGCCCGTTTCTCCGCATAATTACCGATTTTTGTGCATGAAGTGACGAGAGCCACGGTCATGACAAGGGCGCTAGAGGCGTATATTTTGGCGGCGAAATTTTTCATATGGATAATAAGGTGAGGAGATTAAGAAAAAGGATGATGATCAGCAACGTTTTATCTTTGAATTACAATGACTCGCCGATTCACAAAGACATTTCCATGTGCTACAAAATTTTCATGAAGCAGATTCTTGTACTCATCAACCCCAAATCCGGCAGCGGCAATCCCTACCGCTTCATCTCCGCCATCCAAAAGGTTTGGGATACGCCCGATCACGATATCTCCTTCCAGTTTAGCCAGTCGACTGAGGATGGCGTGGGCAAAGCAAAGCGAGCGATTGAACGCGGTACCGAGACCATTCTCGTCGTCGGCGGAGATGGTATGGTCAACTCCATTGGATGCGCACTGGTTGGAACGGATGCGCGGTTAGGCGTAATCCCCGGTGGAAGTGGCAACGGTTTTGCCCGCCACTTTCAGATTCCGCTCCAGCCCAATGCCGCCGCCCAGTCGTTGCTCGATGGCCACACCCTGCGCATTGACGTCGGGAAAGCCAATGATCGGCTCTTTTTCGTGACCTGCTCCATGGCGTGGGACGGTGCTCTGGTGGAAGGCTTCGAAAAGCTTCCGTTCCGCGGCGGACTAGCCCCTTATATTCTGGCCGGCGCACAACAGTTGCTTGAATACAAAGCACAGCCCTTTCATATCGAGATCGACGGGGAACACCTTGACTTTAAACACCCGCTCATCTTCACCGTAGCCAATCTCTCCCAGTACGGCAGCGATGTACTCGTTGCCCCCAATGCTAAGGCCGACAGCGGCAATCTCGAACTCATCGCAATCGAGAAAAAGGATATGCCGTTAGTCATTAGCCACATCCACCGGTTTATTGAAAAAACATTCCACCAACATCCCTTGGTCACCAACCGAAAATTTAAAACCATGACCGTCCAGCGCGAAAACGCCTCACCCATCCAGATCGATGGCGAGCTGATGAAGGCCGAAACCCATGTCCACATCGAAGTACTCCCTCGTGCGCTCAACGTCATTGTTCCTACGTAGATCAATACGCTATCCGCACTCTTGCCAAAACAGGAAGTCATTATGAATCCATGGGTATTACTCGATGCCGTGAAGGTGCCTGATGAGGGCGAAACGATGAAACTTTACCAGCGAGCGTTCGAGTTTTCGATTTCCGTCAAAAACGAGGAACTGATGAACAGTCGTATGCATGGGTCGGAAGATGCGCTGGCAGAGCTCGCCTGCAAACGCATTGCGAATCGAAAAAATCCAAGGGTGCTAATCGGCGGACTCGGTATGGGTTTTACGCTCGGCACAGCACTGGCTCACTTGGAGGAAACCGCCGAAGTCGTCATAGCCGAGCTCGTCCCCGCCGTCATAAAATGGAACCGCACATACCTCGCCGAGTTAGCTGGACGACCGTTGGATGATCCGCGCGTCACCCTTCGTGAATCAGATGTGGGTCTGGTCATCAAAGAGCAGGGCACCGCATATGATGCCATCCTGCTCGATGTCGACAACGGCCCCGACGGACTAACACACGCAGGCAATGATCGGCTCTACACCCACGGCGGCCTCGCCGCCGCCAAGGCCGCGCTGAAGCCCGGCGGCATCTTGGCTGTGTGGTCCGCCGAACCCGATAAATCCTTCTCAAAACGACTGTGCGGTTCGGGATTCAAAATGGAAGAAGTCACCGTCCGCGCGCGTGGAACCAAAGGCCGCCGGCACACCATCTGGCTGGCCGAAAAAACCTAAATCGATCACCGGAAGTCGCGCATGGATATGCGTAATCTTAAGGAAATATGAATCGGATAAAACCCAGATTTCGGCCTCACAACCTTGATTTTTATATATAGCGTATTCGCTATATATAACGCCTATTTAAACAGTTAATAGCACTAGTGTCCCAGTATTAGTCGAACAACTGCAACTGGTTGCAGAAGTCGCTTCCATTGATCCTGCATTCTCCGTCCTGAAACGCCTGTAA
>QIHI01000142.1 GCA_003230915.1 Kiritimatiellales bacterium
CTGAAAAAGCCCCTTCTCATCGATGAAAAACACCGATTTATTAATAGCGCCAAGGCCTTCAGGAGCTAGCTTGTCGTAGTTAAGGTTCAAAACCACAAACTGCACCTTATCTTCGCTATCCACGAGGCGAAAAATTTCGCCGGGATTAGCGTAGACACCAGAACCTAAATGAATAATTTTCATTTCCGAATCATATCCTTGGATTGGCTCCCATTTATCTCCTGTTCTCTTGTATATTGACCAAAGCCATCCCGTCTCATAGAAACTTTCATAGCTCGTGGCAATTGCCTCTTGTTGATTGTCATTGTCCAAATCCACGAAAATAACTTTTACATCTAATCTATCCGGATAAATCTGAGCAAGGTCGACCTGCTTTCTGTAAAAATCGGCAAATGCTACTTTCTGTTCAATTGTCAGATCCTTGGCTTGAACTGCAAAAGCTATCGAGCAGTAAATTAGCGTTATTATTATTTTCATATTACTCTTGTGTTAGGATTGTGTTTTCAAGCTCTGGGCGCACTCTCGTTGGCCCTCCCGCATATTGATTCTGATTATCGTGGAAGGTCCAAGCGCCAGTGGTTGGATTAAATACCCAAGGGGGATTGGAAACCCGTCGGTCTGATATCCGGATGTTGAATGCCGCGCCTTCTGCGCGTGTTATTTTTTAACGGCATCGTTTTCGCTGAAGACCTCGACGGTGAGACGTTCCAAGCTTCTAATCAGGGAATCATCTGGCCATTTGGCTCCTGAAACTTGATAGGCCAAGTATTTTTCAAGATCGGGTATGTCACTTTGGTGTAATACGCCTTTTTCATCCAAATAGAACCTTGTCTTCTTCAGTCGTCCTTTGCCCTGTGGAGCCAGTATGTCGTAATTTTCCGATAGAATGCAGAATTCGAAACTATCGGCCTTTTTTCTCGTTAGAAAAAACTCACCCGGCCTAGCAAACAAAGTGGCATTTTTTTTTGGCTTGCTTGTGGTTGCGTTGAATCCGGAAATCTGCCCCCAAGAATTCCCGGTCTTTCTGAAAACGGTCCAGGCTAATCCGTCTTCATATTTTCCTCCCTTGCTGGTTGCGAGAGCTTCGCAAATTCCGTCTTGATCCAAATCAACGAATATGACCTTAACTTCTTGATTCTTTGGGAACTCCTTAGCAAGCGAGCACCATTCTCGATAATATTCCACAAAGGCTATCTTTTCTTCCTGTGTAGGAATTTCGGCGCTTTCTGCAAGACTTGTGAAGTAACAGAGTAGGATGAGTATTTTTTTCATGTCATTCTTGTGTTGGATTTGTGTTCTCGAGTTCTGCGCGAACCCTAGTCGGCCCTCCGGCATACTGATTCTGGTTGTCGTGGAAAATCCACACTCCGGTGGTGGGGTTGAAGACCCAAGGGCTCCGGAATTCTCCATTGTGTGCCGGCACCTCAAGCCATGGAACTCCACCGGTTCCGTTATACAAAACCATCACACCCCATGCTTCCGCCGGAAGCGTGGTATTTCCGATCTGATGAGCTGCAGGCGGATCCGACCAGTTTGCCTGCTGCCCATAAGAATCACGGAAATAGCCGATGAAGCGATTGTAGGTAGTTTGCTTCTCAACAAGCTTCGCGTTCATCGCCCCAACATTCGCATGCCAATTCCAAGTCTCTGCCGTGGTTACGCCACCTTCTGCAGCAGTTCGATCTATCTGGCAAACGCCCCAGCCGTTCGGGCCTCCGTAGTTTAGTGTCCCTTCGATCGTTTGCTGCGTGTTGAACTGGTTGTAAATGCGGTTTCCCTGTCGGCTTTCGTGCTTGGCCATGGCCCACGCGTAAGGTTGGAATGCCGCTCCGACGGAAGCGTCGATGCGCGCACGGGCATCTGCGTCCAGTGGATTTTTTCCGCGAATCCGGAAGGTTACACTTCCCGCGTTGTCGCCGTTCAGGCGGTAATGCAGGGTGCAATTTCCTCCTACACACTCGCTGCTCATTGCGGCGGTGATGTCCCATTCTTGATCGCCGGGAAGTGTTACCCAATCTTCAGCTGGGAAGTTCATATCATCCAAGGCCAATCGCTCTGCGGGACGTTCCGTGCGAATTTCCAAGCGCCATTCAACTGAAATGTCAGCGGGCATGTTGCGGAAGCGCGCGCGAAGCTGCGCGACGGCAGGCTCTCCGGTAATGTAGGCGTAGCCGCCTACACCGATCATCCGTTCCCCTCTCTGACCACCGAGGTCTGTCGAATTCTCGGGCACCCCGATATTCGGCATATTGGTTTGGCGTAGCTCTAGCGGACACAGGTGGCTGGTGAAAACTTCTGAGTGAAAGGCGTTCTCGGTGAAATTTTTTGTGAAGCCCTTGTTCAGGTCAACGTGGCCGGAGGTGGTGCCGTTGGCAGGAATGGTCACGTCAATGGATTCAAAGGTCAGCGGTTGGGGCGCGTTGTCGATATTCCGCTCTGTCACGATGAATGCCCGTTGCTGAAACGCCTTGGTCTCGGCTTGTGCTCTGCGAAGCCAAAGGCGTTGATGAAGGAGATTTGCATGGAAACACGGTGGATTGGGCAGCAAATCCGATTGCCCATTCGACGAATCTAGTCCCTTTGTCCCACCCTCCGCAGGTGGGGATGCTGGAAACGTAATTATTTCCAGTCGAGCCTTTAAGTTGGGAAACGGAATGGTCTCCGTGAGCACTTCAAAGGTATCGATCGTGGAATCCCATGCTGACCTATTGTTTACTGAACCCGTGTTGTTCGGCGGAGGATAATCGTTATAATTATACTCTAAATTCCTTGTCACACGATGCCACTGGAAGATGAAACTCGTGGCGGAGACTGGATCCGTGCCCTGTGCGATCTCGTCTCCATCGGAAACCCCGTCTCCGTCCGTATCGGCAATGGTCGGATAGGTTCCGATCAGAAACTCATCGAGATTGGAAATTCCGTCATTATCGAAGTCCAAAAAACGATCCAAAAAATTCAGAGGGTCGAGCGAGTGAAATATTTCCCAACCATCCGGAATACTGTCTCCGTCCGTGTCCGGATCGAGCGGATTGGTCTGGTAAGATTGAACCTCGGCCCAGTTGGTCAGCCCGTCGTCATCAAAATCATCAAAGTCAGGGTCGTTCGTCGGCTCATCGGTATAATGCAGTCGGAAGAAGCCCCTGTCGGCAGTACTATCGACCTCGTAGCTGATGATTTCATCGTTGCCGATCTCGATGCACGGTGCCCATGTCCAATTCGCGAGATGGTCATTCGGGTCGGAGATTTGAATGAAATACGTGCGCCCCGCATGACCGTGCCAGCGCAGAAATTTGTCGCTTCCGACTGTGATTACTTCGCAATTCTGATCATCAGCGAATAGCGGAGAAGCCGCCATGAACAGCGCGACAAAAAAGCAAATAAACAGCCCTAGTCTCATCGGTTGCCCCCTTTTTCTTTGAGGTAACGGCTGCCGCGATGCGGTTTCATCCAGAAGGTATGGCTTTTCGGTTTCGGCGGGTTGGCGGCGTCCCATGCGGCGGCCGCCGTTTTATAGCGCTCTCTTGCCTTTTGAATCAGGAGGAGCCGTTCTTTGTGATTGAAGTAGTAATCGCGGAGGCTGATCAATGCTTTCAGCGCTTCGGGATCATTCTCGTTGCCCTTGGTGATCGAGAAAGCCCCCTCTACAAGCTCTGGATGATCGGGTATCTTGAACTTCCTGCCGAAGTGAAGGTTCGCGTCCGTATTGATGTTCGAGGTGAGAAGATGAAACGATCCTACACGGTCGCCTAATTTGATGTTAGGAATGGAAGAAAGTAGTGCCCAATCCCATTCGCACCATGCCTCGAAATACTCCTTCGTTCGTGGATTATGCCACTTCACATGGCTAACACGGTGGTCATAGACCGTCGCATTGATGAAAAATAGGTAAGACGGTTCGCCAGTCGGCTCTTGAGCCTTCGCCTTCGCCTTCGCCTTCGCCTTCGCCTTCGCCTTTGGTTCCGGTGGAGGAGGGATGTCCGGCAAAGTTGAAGCGTCGCCTCGTAAGATGGTGATCTCATGCGTTGGCAGGCTGCGTGTGGTCGCTGCCTCAATTTTGATTGGCGGAACCTCCTTCGGCAGCGGGGGAGTGAAGACGCGGCTTGGAATGAGGGGCTCTTTTTCGATATTGGCTTTCGTTTGCTGCGTTTGAGCGCTTAAAGAAATGCTGCAAACTAAGGCAAATACGAGCGAAAGGATGGCGTTCATCGACGTTCTAGATACTCCTGAAACGGACGAATTCCAAGGTGGATGTTGGGCTGGGGTCTTCATTCTTGGAAACGTCAGAGATGATGCCTGCTTGTTCTCTATAGTGAACAAGCATTCGACCGAATGCAAGGCGATTCTTCACCTTGCACCGTGGTAAACATGCTGAAGCCGTCATCGAGGCTACCGTGGAGAAACTCAAGGCCCGGCGGCTCGAGTTAGGTTACTCTTTGCGCCAGCTCGCTGAGCTTTCGGGCATCAGTTACACCGGGATTGCGCAGATCGAGTCCGGCGACCGATCGCCGACACTCTACAGCTTGGTGATGATGGCAGGCGCGCTCCAAATTGAAATCGCGGATCTGCTTGTGACTCCCGACGCACTGGAGTGAGGGGGCGGAATCATGTGACGGCGTTATTAACCCGACGCG
>QIHI01000134.1 GCA_003230915.1 Kiritimatiellales bacterium
GCCACCATCGGATTGCGAGATAATTTCAACCACCTCGTCGAGATTTTTTCCGGAATCAATGCCTTGATGACCTCCGACAACTTTATCGACCAAACCAAGGTGTTGCTTATGTGCAGCGTGATGCCGGGAGAGGGGAAGACTATTTCCTCATGCAACCTCGCAATCAGTTCTGCACTCAATGGCTCGCGTACGCTGTTGATCGACGGCGATCTGCGCCGGCCACAACTCGCCAATATTTTTGATGTCGACGAGTCGCACCCTTCTTTGCTCGAATGGCTTTCGAGCGATGAAAAATCGCTGGACCATGAACAGCTGGTTTCCACGGGCATTATTAAAAACCTAGACCTCATTAGTAGCCGTCCGCTCAAGGAGATCAACCCCGCCGAGCTGCTCCGCCGCGGGCGATTGGCCGAGTTGATCGTCTGGGCTCGCGAGCACTATGATCGAATTATTATAGACTCTCCGCCCCGTGGCCCGGTCGGCGATGCTCAGGTGCTGGCCGATTTATCTGATTCTGTCATTATTGTTTCTCGGATTGGGATAACACGCCGGCGGGCACTTCAGTTTACCTTGTCGCGGTTCAATGAGATTGGCGCACCGGTATTCGGTTGTATTGCCAACGATGTGAGACATTCCCTTGCGGGTATGTTTGGAGGAGGCGATGGGTATACCTATGGATATGGTGCGAGCTATCAAGCCTATGGACGTGATTAGGGATGATACGATTCAAAGAATACGACACATGTTTTCCCATTCCTGCCAACCGTGGGTTTTTCTTGGTGTTGGGGGCGTTTAAACATCCAAATATGTGAGAAATACTATTTAGTGTAGGCCTGATGGTTTGGGCAGAGATTGCTAATCGACCGAGAGCGGTGGTTTGCAGAATAGCTTGGAGTGAACCTCCACCCGATTAATGAATGACATACTATATAATTTTATCATCCCGGATACCTCTAAATATTCTCTGGACGAGATGCGCCAAGGCGATCTCACCGACTTTTGTGAACTCTATTGCCAAGGGGAATTTACTTGGGCTCTTCAAACCTATCACGTCTTGAAACGGACAGGTATGCCCGTGGCGTTATCGCACGATATGGATCCGAAGGCCGTGAATCTAGTACACGGAAATTTGTTGAAGGACTTGCCGAAGCGGGCGGACTGCTATTGCATTTCGCTACAGGCGGACTATCCTCACTTCCCGTTGGCGCAGTATCATATCGTCCAAAACTATGCCCAGCTTTCCAAGCACCACTCCTTCGCACCCTGTTGGCCGCAACTTGGACAGCAATCGCGGGATGCAAACCGAACGACCGTGACCCGAGTGGCCTATCAAGGTGCGCTGAACTTTACTGGTCTCGACCAAAATCGAATCAACGCGGACCTGCAGTCGGAAGGAATCAGCTTCGAGCTGTTGGATGCAACCCACTGGCGGAATCTGGCTGATGTGGATGTATTGGTGGGGATCCGAAACTTCGGAACGCAGGAATATAAACGCAAACCTCCTAGTAAGCTGGTCAACGCGTGGCATGCGGGCATTCCCTTCATTGGTGGGTGGGACTCGGCTTATTCGCAGATTGGAACTCCGGGGGAGGACTACCTGCGCGTGGCCTCTCATGAGGAAATGATTCGCCAAATTATCGAACTGAAAAACAATCCAGTTTTATATCAATGGATGGTGCGAATTGGCCACAAGCGAGCCGCTGAGCATACGTTCGATACCATCACGCAGCTGTGGCAAAAGCCAATGGAAGGGGAGATCGCCCAAAATTTTGAAGCGTGGAAGGTTTTACCGGCCAAGGTACTCCGGTACCGGCTAAAGCTAGCACTCTATTGGTCTGCCGAGGCGATAAGAGGAGCGTTACGCGGATTTTATCGAATTCAAGCCATTAAGCGATTGAGGGATCTTTATTATGATCCCATCAAGTAAGGATGACTTTGCTAGGCCGATGATTATGGAGCATGCACCCATTCAAATTTACCTGTCTCCGGAACTGGACACGACCGCATACCCGACGTCGTTATCCGGCGACTTCCACATGTCCGTAGACTATAAAATTGAGTCGGCCTGGATCTTTTATTTAATGCTGAAAGGGGAAGGGTTTTCCGTTCAAATTTGCAGAAAATATCCTTCATCAGGGATCTTGATGATCCATAAGGCCTACACGCAGAAGTTTGTCTGGAACCCCGAACTTTTTGTGGTGTCCATGCAATGGGATCATAAGCGGGATGATCGCGGGCAGGTTCATTTGGTTTCCAGCGTATATCAAACCCGCCCAGGAGCCTCGGGCTGGATGGATCGATTAAG
This sequence comes from Kiritimatiellales bacterium, assembly GCA_003230915.1. Lineage (GTDB taxonomy): Bacteria > Verrucomicrobiota > Kiritimatiellia > Kiritimatiellales > Pontiellaceae > Pontiella. Next base: position 2,306 of record QIHI01000134.1, read on the forward strand.
TTTTAGTGGCCTACGGTGTTTCGCCCCGCCGCCGATGCATCCGCAGCTTACCTCGCGCAACCCCGAACGTGGGCGCCTGTTTGAGACGGTGGCTTTTGTTGGCGCAGAAAAAAATCTGGAAGCTGAATTTAGAACGTCTGAGTTTAAAGATCGGGTCGCGGAATTGGGCATGAAATTTAGGATCATAAATGACCCAGATAAAATGTCGGACTACTCTGAAATAGACGCTATCTTAGCCGCGCGAAACTTCGGGAAGAGGGTCTCGCATAAACCGGCCCAGAAGTTGACCAATGCCTGGCGAGCAGGAGTCCCTGCGCTGTTGGGTTGCGAGGAAGGATATCGTGAACTAAGATATAGCCATCTGGACTATCTAGAAGTTAAGTCTGTGGATGAAGCGGTGGCGGGCCTTAAACGGCTGAAAGAAGATGTTGAATTCCGGGAAGCGGTTATTGAAAATGGTCTCCGAAAATCCGATTTCCACACGATTAACGCGGTTCAGTCGCTTTGGGCGGATGTATTTAGAACACAAATTTTTCCCGCCTACGAGGTATGGAAAGCGCAATCGACTTTGAGTCGTTTTAAGTTTCTGGTCGCGCGTAGGATCAGGGATATCGTGCGCTTTATATTGTCTTTCATTTGGCATCGCCTGTTTAAAATTAAACCAAAATTATGAAATTCCATTCCGATAGTAGCGCTCGGCGTATGGTCAAAAATGGAATATTTACGGCTGTTAAATTTGCGACATACACCTTGTCGGGCGTACTTTTCATCCCCTTTTTGGTGCGGCAGTACGGTTCGGGAACCTATGGGTTGATTGCTTTGGCCGGGTTTCTGACCCAATACGTTGGCCTCGTGTCTCGTTGTGTGGGGAACTCCGTTGCCCGTTTCCTAAATGTGGCGTTGAATCGGGACGATTGGCAACAAGCCAACGAGATTTTCAGTACGGCTTTGGTGGCCAATGCGGGGTTTATTCTCGTGCAGATTCCCCTGTTTGTGCTGGGCGTTTGGCAACTGGATTGGTTGATCGATTTCCCAGACGAGATTGCTTTTGATTTTAGAATTCTAGTAGTTTGCAATATAGCTTCGTTTTGTATTTCGATGCTGTGCGGGGTCTTTCAAACGCCGATTCAGGCGGCCAACCGGCTGGATCTCAGCTCAACCGTGGAGAGTGTGAGCATCATTCTTCGGTTGATCCTTTTGTTCACGCTGATTTTAACGGTGGGCCCCAAGCTCTGGGTGATTGGTGTGGTGGATCTGGGGCTGACGTTATGCCGGAGCGTCGTTACCTATGCCCTGTATCGCCGGCTGGCACGGGATCTTGTGTTCAAATGGAGGTATGTGAGCCGGAAGTGGATTCGCCCGGTGATGAACATGGCGGGCTGGGCGATCATTACCGCGCTGGGCGGTTGCCTGTTCTTGAAAACGGACATATGGATGATCAACCGTTTTGTGGACAAGGAAATGGCCGGCATCTACGCCGCACTTCTGGTTTGGCCAAACTTCCTGCGGCAGATCAGTAAGCAACTGGCCTCGGTTCTGGCTCCCGTCTATATGATTGACTATGCCCGCGGCGACATGGCTCGGGTGGCGAGCCTAAGCTTTTCGTCGTCCAAACTTCTGGGCAGTTTCATTGCGATGTTGGTGGGGGGGTTATTTGTTTTGGCTGAACCTTTGTTGGTTCTTTGGCTAGGCGCCGGTGCGGAAGCTTACGTGCTTCTTTTCCGGATCATGATGATCTACCTAGTGTTTACTATCGGAGAAGCGGTGCTTTGGCAAATCTACATCACGCTGAACAAGGTGCATTTTCCGGGGATCGTCAGCGTGACGACGGGAGTGGTCAACATCGTGATTTCTATGTGGTTGATCTATGCCGGCTTCGGTGCGATAGGGGTTGCCATTGGAACGGCGATCGCATCGATCCTATCCTCGGCCTTGGCGGTTCCACTAGGGGTCTGTCGCGAGTTCAAGTTGCCCTATAAAACCGTGTGGTGGAACTATACCTGCGCCGCGCTGATGTTTTTGGTGGCCTCGGTGCCGGTAGCCGTCGCACTATATATCGAAAAAACATCCAGGGTTGGTGCCCTCCTTGTGTTTATGATTTTATTTTCTGGCGGGATTTTCTGGGCTAAAAAAGTGATTCTCACCGTTTCGGAGCGGACCCTCCTTTCGTCGGCCGTGCAGAAGGCCCTGGGAGCCCTGCGAGGCTGGGGTTTAGGCGGACATAAGCGATGAATCTGCTGGCTCTCATT
>QIHI01000083.1 GCA_003230915.1 Kiritimatiellales bacterium
AATAGGAATGTTGTTCTCCATGCACAACGAAAAAGCGGCGGCATCCATAATCTTGAGTTGCTTGGAGAGTGCGTCCTGATAGGTGATCCGATCGAAGCGGGTGGCTTCGGGGTGGGTGAGGGGATCGGCGGTATAGATGCCATCGACCTTGGTGGCCTTCATGAGTACGTCGGCATTGATTTCGGAGGCGCGTAGCGCGGCGGCACTATCGGTGGTGAAGTAGGGATTCCCGGTGCCCGCACCAAAGATGACGACCCGACCTTTTTCCAGATGGCGGATGGCTTTGCGGCGAATGAAGGGTTCGGCGATGGAGGGCATCGAGACGGCCGTCATGACGCGAGTTTGGATACCCGCATTTTCAAGTGCGGACTGGATGGCGAGGGAGTTGATAACGGTGGCGAGCATGCCCATGAAGTCACCAGTGGTACGGTCGGTTCCTTTGGTGGCTCCAGCGAGTCCACGGAAAATATTTCCACCGCCCACAACAACAGCGACTTCGGCATCCATGGCCAGCAATTGTTTGAACTGGTCGGCAACACCGTCGAGAATGTCAGGGTCGTGGTTGAGCCCTTTGGCTTGGTTCTGCAACGCTTCGCCGCTAATCTTTACCAGTATTCGCTTATACTTCATAAATTCCTTTTATGTAATCGTCCGAAAAGATTAGAACATGAAGCGGTGCGTGTAAATTTCCAATGTATGGAAATTGCATTAAAATGGAGAGTCGATGAAGTGGATTAAAACGTTGTGGGTGGTTGTGCTCGGTCTCGGGGTTTTTGCGTCCGTGGCATGGGTGGTTTTAAGCTCGTTCCAGCCCCCTCAGCCGCCCGTTCGTGCGTTGTGGGTAACACGATTCGACTATACCACGCCCGAAGATGTTTGCCGCATTGTCGACAATGTCGCCGCAGCAGGCTTTACCGATGTTTTTTTTCAGATCCGAGGGAACGCCACCGTTTTCTACCGGAGCAAACTCGAACCCTGGGCCTATGAGCTTTCCGGGGAAAGCCCTTCCCTGCTCGGAACCGACCCCGGCTGGGATCCCCTCCAGCTCGCGATCGACACCGCCGCGCCGCACGGCCTGCGTGTACATGCCTATATGAATGTGTTGCCGGCCTGGAAGGGGTTGGTGGAGCCGCCCGAATCCGCCGGGCAACTATGGACGGCGCATCCGGATTGGTTCATGGTCGATTCGCTCGGGCAGAAAATGTTGCCGACATCGGGGTGGTACTCGTTCATCAACCCGGTGCTGCCCGAGGTACGCGCCCATTTGCGTGGCATCGTGGCCGAGCTGTGCCGGTACGATGTGGCAGGCATCCACCTCGACTATATCCGCTATCCGGAGGACTACCGCCTGGTAGCGGCCCAGCGCTATCCCGATGCGAGCGACGAGGAGATTCTTCGGCATGCCGATTTCTCATACGACCCGGCTTCGCAGTCTGCACTGTTTGAGCAATATGGATGGGAGGTATCCAAGCGGGAGATCACCCAATTCCGTTGCGATTCGGTGACACACCTGGTTCGCGACATTTCATATACCATGCAGGCCACGCGGCCGGACGATTGCCTGCTGACGGCCAGTGTGATGGGAAACCCGGTGGCGGGGAGGGCGCATGCCTACCAGGATTCGGGCTCGTGGGTACGGCAGGGATTAGTCGATTGGGTGGTGCAGATGAACTATGGAACCACTTCCTTCGACCGCTACCTAAAGGCGATGCGGAAGGCCACTGGGCGCCGCAAGTTCCGGTCGTCGGTGGTGATGGGTATCTATTGCAAGAACGATGTGAGTGAGGTGGCCGTGCAAATCGATAAGGCATTGGCTTCCGGCAGTCGTGGCTATGCCCTCTTTTCCTATTCGTTCCTGTTCGACGAGGAACATTCTGAAACAGAAAAAGGCCGGATCCTTCTGGAAAAGATCCGGCCCTGATTCGTTCTTCCGGATAGGGATTATTCCGGGACTTGCATGTTCTGAATCGATTTGGGTGTAACCTCGTTTACGGCTTCTGGCAGCACGGCTTCTTCCTCATCGAAAGCATCGTCTTTTTGTTGTTGGGCAAGCTGCTTGGCTTTTTTGATGGCGCGATCCCGCTCGGCCATGTTACCGGTCTTTTCGCAGGCTCTCGCATAGCTGATCCAGGCCAGCAGGTTCTTGGGGGTCAGTTCGGTGGCCTTGCCCAGCGACTTCTCCGCCGCAACGAATTCCTTCAGCATCAATTGGCTATTGCCTAATCCGATCCATGCGCCGGGGATGGTGTTGTTGCCTTGCAACAGCAAGGCGAAGATGGCCTTCGATTCAACCGGACGATTGAGTGCCAGGAAGACCTTGCCCGAACCAATCAGTTCCGCCGGATTTCCTGGACATCCCTTGCCGACCTGTGCGGCATAGTCCGCGCGGGCCGCTTCGAGTTTGGCCAGTCCGGCGGCTTGCGCCTCCGTATTATTCAGGATGGCGGCGAACTCTTTCTTGTTCAGCAGGAGGATGGCGGTGGTTCCGTCGAAGTAGGCCAGTTTCCAGATTGGCCGAGCGAGCAGTGTGACGATGCCTTGGGCGGCAGCTGGGGTCAGGGTATTGATGATAATGGCTTCGGGGCGGTAGGTTTCATATATGACATCGTAGGCCTTGGCATTGCCGAGCAGCATCGCGTTGAGATTTTCGAGTAGCTCGCGGTCGTAGCGGCCGAGGCGGTAGTCGATAAAAATTTTCCGGTTCGGATACGTCCATGCCAGATAGCCACCGTCGGCCGCTAGGTTGATGGTTTTTTCAGGAAAGGCGGGATGCCCGATGATGGCTTCGGCACCGGCAGGGTAGAGTCCCTCTTCTATACCAAGGCCGAACGAGGATGCGCTGCCGAACTTGGTGTAGGCGCAGTTGCTAACGACGGGAACGATGGAGAGGAGGATCAATAGAGCGAATACGGCCTGGGTGGCAGGTTCCAATATCTTCTCTTGTTTTTCCAACAGTGTCTTGAACGAGCCGGATAGGTACTCACCGACGGCGGTGAAGCTCAATATCATGAATGGGAAGGCGAGCACGGCAAAGAGCTGCGCGGTATAGACCGAGCGAATAACGATAAAAGCGCCGAGAATCGCCAGCGTGGTGAGCATGATGGGTAGCTTCTTCTTGAGGGTGATCAGTCCGCTTGCGCCCAGAATGAATACGAAGAAAATGAGCGGATCGCGTGCTGGGGTCTGGAAATATTCGTTGAAGAGGGAGGACCAATAGGCTGGGTAGGGCATCTGAATGTTGGCAATCACTTGGGCGTGTAATTTGAGGAAGTAGGGATTGACCACAGTCGCGACAAGCAAGGCGACCGAAAGTGCGCCTAGCAGTCCGGCCGGAAGTCCCCCCTGTTGTTTTTTGCGCCTAGTTCCCTTGGCGTTCTGAGCCGCTTGGATTGCGGCCAGAACGGCGATGAACGGGCCGAATAAAAACGAGCCATGGGTATTGGTCCAGAGAATCTGCAGCGGAATGAGTGCACCAAACAGGATGACGGGTTTTATAGCGGTGGAGAGCAGGTAGACGAACAGGGCAATGAAAAGCATCATCATGGTTTGCGGCGAGACATCCACATTCTGGAAAATAAGATGCCCAGAGACGAGCAAGGCAAACCCCTGGCTGATTCCACCTCCCCATTTCTTGGAAACCTGCAGTAGCAGGATAAAGGCGAGTAGCAGACCGATGACGTTGACGATGATGAGCAGTGGTGCGCCGCCGGCATTCCAGAGAGCATACGAAACTTTGTCGTAGAGGTGGGTGGTGTTGACGGCGGTGTCGGTGGTCAGATACGAGATTGGAGCATTGATTCGACCCTGCGCAAGATGCGTCCAGATTTCGGGAGTGCTGATGGTTCGAATACCGAGCAGGGCAATGAAAACGAGACCCAAAATGACACAGAGGGTGGATGCACCAAACGGCTTCTTACTCATAACTTCTCCCTTTTAGTTCTCGAAATAAGTTAATGCCAACCGCAATCGCATGCAAGTGCGATTGCCGAAAATCAAAACAGGTTGAGTTGGGAAATATGGGCCTTGAGTTTGTGGGGTCGTTTCTTGGCAATCTTCGGTTGGCCCGTGTCGCCGAACTCGCCTTCCTCAAGATTGTTGAGGATGTCGTTCGCTCGTTCGATCACCTCGTCCGGCAGACCGGCAAGGCGCGCCACTTGGATGCCGTAACTCTTGTCCGCTGCACCCGGAATAATCTTGCGCAAGAAGGTGATAGAGTTGCCTTTCTCTTTTACCAGCACGCTGAAGTTTTTCACATTCGGCAACGTAAGCGCGAGGTCGGTCAGTTCATGGTAGTGCGTTGCGAACAGGGTCTTTGCCTGCATTGCGGGGTTTTTACAGAGATATTCCGCGACCGACCACGCAATACTAATACCATCGAATGTGCTGGTGCCGCGCCCGATTTCGTCGAGCACAATCAGGCTTTTTGGGGTTGCGTTGTTGAGAATGTTAGCGGTCTCCTGCATCTCCACCATGAAG
>QIHI01000073.1 GCA_003230915.1 Kiritimatiellales bacterium
CCGCAAGGGATTCTTTCCTCCTCGTCCGGCACCCCAACTCCAACCACAAAGGTATAGTGTCGATTACTGACACTCGCTCGTCGGATATGATCTAGTAAATGGGAAATGAACTCTGCTCGATGCCCGCCGGAGAGCGGTTCGAATACCAGGATGTGTTCCTTTTTCATTTTTCCATCCGTCATCTCACCCACACTCCCTTACTCTCCATATTCTAAGTTTTTTGACCCCCCATTTATAATTGGGCATTGGACTGTTTAGCTCTGGCGCAAGCGGGCGGTAGAAACCTGACTCGTTCCAACTTCAGTCCTCTGTTATCCGGCCGTCGGTCAATACGCTCCATGTGAAAATAGAACCACCCTAAAGGTTCGGGCTATAATGTAGGCATCCATCCAAATTGACCAATTGCGGACATAGAAACTATCCCACTGTTCCATCTTTTCAAGACCGCAGTCGCTCCGTCCCGAAATCTGCCACTGGCCGGTCATGCCGGGATGCACCTGGCTCCGGAAATGGCGGGATTGTTCGGTAAGTCCCTCTTGATGATAGGCGGGTAATGGGCGAGGGCCGACCAACGCCATTTCACCGCCTAAGACGTTGCAGAGCTGTGGCAGTTCGTCGAGTGAAAACCGACGAAGGAAACGCCCTATTCCCGTAATGCGCGGATCTTTTTTAAACTTGTAGAAGGTTTCCCACTCCACCTTCAATGCAGCATCTGTATCGATGAGTTGTTGCAGAGCCTTGTCAGCATTGGGTACCATAGTTCGAAGTTTGATGGCTTTGAACAGCCGTCCATTCTTGCCAACGCGCACCTGCTGGTAAAACGGGTTTCTTCGATCTCCCAAGAATACCAATAATGCCAAAAGAAGGATGAGCGGTAACCAGAGTGGTAGGCATAGAATAACCAAACTCATCTCGTATATTCGCTTTGCCCCGGCTGCTACGGGATTAAGTAGATTGCGCGATAATTCTAGTCCAATCATTCCATTAAAATCGCGCGGAATCACCCATGAAAAAATTCCTCCTTCAATCCCAGGCAACAAAACCACTTTATGATAGTCTGATAAAGTATGATCGATAAATTCAACCAAGTTTTTTTCACGAAGATGGGCAATAGACGCAACCGCAATCGAACCTCCATCTAGGACATCTTGTAGTCCACCCAAAACAGGAATTCCATTAAAGTCTTCGCCTTTTTTCAGATCATCGGAAAATACTGCAATCGGATGATAGCCAATGGTCGACTCACTCGTGAAAACCTGTGTCATCCGTTCGAGGGTGGTTTGATCGCCATACAAGACAACCCCGCAGCCCCAGCAACCATAGCGATCCAAAACCTTTCTACATAGAACTCGCCCGAAAGGGATCAATACTGCACTGAAAACGAATGTAAACAGAAAGACGATACGGCTAGACAGACCACCAATCAAAAAGGCCGCGATACCGGCAAAGGAGAACAACGTCAGTAACAAAAGTTGAATCCGGCGCAGTTCCTCGACCGCCCCAAGCCCCCAGCCCGGAGCCTGCCCAGTCACAACTACCCCCGCGCACCATGCCGGAAGCAACAAAAGAGAATACCGGAGTGAAACCGGTGTACCATGCATATGATAGACAATCAAATCGCCAAGATACAGTGCCAACAACAGAATGACACCGTCTACCAACAGTAGCCAAAATGAATTCCAAAACTGGTGGAATCGTATCGACTTCTTTTTGTTCTCATTACCTCTCATGCACTCTTACCCTTATTCTCTTTCCGATAAAAATTCTATAATAGTGTCCACCACATAATCCACCTGTGCGTCGGTCATGCTAGGGAAAAGAGGTAGGGAAAGGATTTCATTCGCCGCCTGTTCCGCCACTGGGAAATCGCCGGACATCCAGCCACGGTAGGCATAGGCCTTCTGAAGGTGGATCGGAATTGGGTAGTGGATAATGCAGCCAATATCTCGATCCTGCAGATATTGTATCAAGGCATCGCGCCGCATGGTGCGGATCACATAGAGATGATGCACATGCTCGGCATACTCGTTCGTGGTTGGAAGTCTTAGTCCTGCCACATTCGCCAACCCAGCGGCGTAGCGGCCAGCAATGTGGCGGCGAGTTGCATTCCATTCTTCAAGATTTTTGAGTTTTACCGATAGCACTGCAGCTTGAACCGTGTCTAATCGGCTGTTTTCACCTAACTCGTCATGGTGATAGCGGCGGTGTGAACCATAGTTGCGAAGCATACGTATCCGATCCGCCAACACGGCATCATTCGTGGTCACCGCACCACCATCCCCAAACGCCCCTAAATTCTTGCCCGGATAAAAACTAAATGCCGCAGCATCACCGAGCGAACCGCACCTACGTCCGTTGCAGAGCGCACCATGCGCTTGCGCGGCATCCTCGATCACCTTGAGTCCGCGTTTGCAAGCCAGTTCCATGATGGGATTCATATCGACAGCCTGCCCATAAAGATGGACGGGTATGATGGCCTTCGTACGCGGAGTGATGGCACTTTCCAGTGCTTGGACATCCATTAAAAAATCGCGATCATTCATATCAACGAGTATCGGCACTGCACCAACCGATGAAATCGCCAATGCCGTTGCGATAAAGGAATTAGCCGCAGTGATCACTTCGTCACCCTGCCCGATATCCATGGCGCGGAGGATCAGCTTCAATGCATCCAGGCCCGATGCAACGCCGACCGCATAATCGCAAGCGCAGTACTCCGCAAACTCTTGCTCAAATCCGATGACCTCCCAACCCAGCACAAAGTCGGATTGATCGACAATGACCTTCCAGCGGTTGGAAACCTCGCTGGCGATCTCGGCCGACAATGCCGACAAGTCCAAAAATGGTATCTTCATAAAACTCCAATTAGCTTCTGTAAAATTTGAATCATGTTAAAAAATGATGAACATTGAAGGCAACTTCTATAACGTAAAAAGTAGATAGAAGCACTCTATGACAGACACTGCTATGCACCTTAAGTACGTTTAATTTGAGTACATTCTCACCAAATATCATCTTACACTCAGCGTTTACAAGTAGTAATTTTTATTACACTATTCCTTTTCGTTGCGTGAAGGATGGAAAATATGAGGCGGAGTAGGACGGTATTATACCTTTTGTTTACGGATTGGCTGATTCTGGTTGGTTCGTTTGCGGTTGCCTTATACTTTCGGCAGTACAGTCCCGGCATGAACATTGTTTCGCGCTACCACATCATTCCGGAAATGAGCATGGTGATGCTCTATGCCTTCACCATGCTAGGAGTTTTCAGTGCGCTTGAGCTGTATAAGCGCAAGATATTGCTCAGCCCACTTTTGCAACTTTTTGGAATCGTAAAGGTCACTCTGATTTCCGTACTGATCTATCTGCTCGTCAAGAGCATCCTAAAGTCGGATCTATTTATCCCGTCTCGATTGGTTCTGCTACAATGGGGCATATTCCTATTTAGTGGCCTCGCCATCCACCGCTTATTGGTGGTTCGTCTTCTTTTCTCCTTACTATCGAAGACGGATATACGCCGCCGCGTCGTGATCATTGGTGACACTGATCTGGCCTTGAAATTTATTGGAGAATGCCAGTTAAATCAAAACTGTGGCATGGCTATCGTGGGCATTATGGAGGATGCCGAGCAAACCGAAATTGTGGATACGGTTCCTTTCCTGGGGAACTCTAGTACCCTCCCCGACGTGGTCAACCTCTACCACTTGGAAGGAGCCGTAATCTGCAACCCTAATCTGTCGCATCAACAGCTAATCAACCTCATCGAGCGATGCATTCGCTTGTTTGGGTGGGTCGATGTGCATTCCGATAAATCCTCCGCACTACAAAAATCTGATAGTGCCGACGCGTATTTCGATATCCCCTTCATCCGCATGCACGGCATTTCAGACAACCTGCTGCTCACATCGTGGAAACGCCTCTTTGATTTCACCGCGGCTCTGGCTGGAATTGTTGTACTCTCCCCGATTCTCATCGGCACTGCCATCGCCATCAAACTCACCTCGCCCGGCCCAGTCTTCTACATCCGCGACCGTGTTGGACGGAATGGCCGACCGTTCCCGTTCTACAAATTCCGCTCCATGGCCATCGGTGCCGATCAGGATGAAACCCGCCACGAGAAAATCAAGGAATTTATCCAGAATCAGCAGGAAGGCGAGAAAGTGGGGAAAGTTATTAATACCGCTTACGTAACCTCCATCGGTAAGTTTATTCGAAAGTGGGCCATCGACGAGTTGCCCCAGCTTTTCAATGTACTCAAGGGCGACATGACTTTGGTGGGGCCGCGACCCGTTCCTCAAAGCGAATATGAACACGAAGACGAATGGCATCAGCGACGGTTCCGCATAAGCCCAGGTTGCACCGGCCTATGGAAACTCTACGCCACAAAAGACGGCGTCACCTTCAACGATACCGTCCTCTACGACATTTACTATTCCCGAAACATGAACCCGGCCATGGATCTGAT
>QIHI01000105.1 GCA_003230915.1 Kiritimatiellales bacterium
AATCATCGCGGGTCTCGGCCCCGCACTCACGATACATCAACATCAAATCACACATTTCTTGCCTCCTCTTGGGCTGAAAGCCGCATTCGACATGCGACATACGGCTCTGCCTTCCGGCGAGGGTAGGAGGGGGAGGGAAAGCTGAATCGTTTCCTTGGCGCGGGCCAGCGGGCGCGCAGCGACTGCCACACGGGGGTAACTATTCTGCTTTGGGAAATGAGAGGGCGAAGCCCTTGGCGTTCCCACCAATCAGAGAAATGGAGCCGGTCAGGCTCCCATCAGCCGCAACGCGGCAACAATAACGGCACCCTTGCACGGCGCGGCGCCAGCCGGACGCCTTGCGCGCGGACCTGTGGGCCAGCGGGCGTCCGGCCAGTCGAGAGGCAAGAGTGCCAGCGGGTCAGCTCAAAAACTCCGCACCCTCAAGGAGCGAAGCGGGAAAGAGTGCGACCTTAAAAACTCCCGCTCATTATCCCGCGCTCCTGATCGTCACCCGAAGGGCCAAGACTACGGGCTTGGTGCGCGCAGCGTATAGGGCGGGTTGCCGTCAGGCAGCGCTCATACCTTAGCCAAATTGCTTCAACAGAAACTCCAGCGTCATATTTTCGGCAATCGCATCGTGGGGAATCAGCACATAGTGCCAAGGTTTCCCGCCATAGGACTCTGCATGTTCACTTGCCCAGGCACACCACTGGATCGCAACACCGCGCTTCGCCAGAACATCCTTGTCCTCCATCTGCGTTGCCATTTTCGGCTCCAGCATAAGGATATACTCTTCTGTCTCGGCCACGAAATCAGGCTGATATTCGAGATGATCGTTACCGCTACGATAATACATCTGGAACTGGTGCTTGGCCGGACGCAGCCATTTGAGAGCTTCGCGTTCGAGAATTACTGCAAGTTTGCGTTCCGAATCCGAATGAAATTTCGTCACCGTCGAAAGACATTTGGCGAAACCGCCAAACAGATAACGCGCCATATTGCTCTTGTCGGTAGGCGCTACACGGAAATCGAGCGGGGCTTCGCGTGAAGCCGTAAAAGCGGTTTCCTTAAGTTCGGTGAAGCCCTGCCGGATCTCGTGATGATATTCGACCGTATCGTCTTGCCAGAAATGATCTTGCATTTGGGCATGAACCGCGCGGGCAATTTCGCGTTGATGCAGTGACAAGACCTGTCCCGCGTCCTCTTCGGAGAGGTAGGAGAGCAGGTGCTGCACGACCTGTCCGGCAAGCTCATAGAGCAAATCGGCATGTTCATCATAGGCAATGTCGGAAAAGTCGATCAGACCACTGACGACATAATCCTCCAACCTCGTTTCAAGCAAATTGCCTTGCGACAGGCCGATAATATCAACCTGATCGGTGCGCAGATGTTTGGCCCAAAGCTCGTCGCTCGGCGCGGGATAGCGCATTCCCGACAATTCCAGCGTAAACGGCTTGAACCCTGCTTTCACCTCGCCTTTGGGCATGACGGTAATACGCGGAATGTCGATGGTGCGTTCAACCATCAATTTCGCGGTCGCGGCAATCACCGCCTCCATATCGGGCGCGGGCTTGGCAATTCCGTCAAGTTCGAGCTGCGGTGCCTGATACTGGCTGCGCACTTCGCGCAGGACCTGTTCCTGCACATCCACGCGCGACAAATAGGAAACGCTCGGCACCTTGTCGGGATCACGCGCCAGTTTGCGGAATGCATCATAGGCGAGTTGCGCCACTTTAACCTCATTGGGGTCGGTAAAGGCCGGGGTCGGTGTCGGACCAGACGCTGTGGCCGCATCCACGCTCGGCGCGGCTTGCAGGCCAAGGCTCCCAAGGATCGTTGGCGAGGCCACGACAGTCACGGTCTTTCGTGAAAAATCGGCCTCATCCAGCACAAGCTGTTTCAGCCGGATTGGCGAATTGGGGTCGTTGGCCTCATCGACAATTTCATGAAAACGGTCATGCGCAACGATGTTGAGCCGGTCCACCGCCGCGACGCCGGTGCGCTTGCCATAAGGCAAACGCAGCCCGCGCCCGATGCTTTGCTCGATCAACGTGCGGGCATTGGCAGCGCGCAGCGGAATAATTGTGTAAAGGTTGGTCACGTCCCAACCTTCTTTCAGCATGTTGACGTGGATGACGATCTCCACGGGATTGTCATTCTGCTCCACGGTCAACAGCTTCTGAACCGTTTCCTCTTCCTTCACGCTCGAATCCACTTGGATCACCTTGTCAGCGTAGCGGCCCTCAAAGAAAGCGTCGGACTGGATCAGGCTCATCAATTCCGCCGCATGGGTCGTATCGCGCGCGATGACGAGGACGAACGGCTTGACGATCCGCACGCCATTTTCACGGGCGTAGGTTTCCAGATCGACCTTCACGCTTTCGTGCAGGCGAACGCCATCCTCCAGCTTTATCGTCTGGATTGCTTCAGGCGACTTGCCCGCCGGATTGAAGTTCTTACGGGTGACAACCGCAGGTTCCTTGACGAAACCATCCTCCATCGCGCGGGCGAGCGGATAATCGAAGATCACGTTGCTGAATGGCACCGGCCCCTTGTTCGTCTCTACAAATGGCGTAGCGGTTATTCGCTAGAGATTCCGCCTCCTTCCATTAGAACGGTAGCATGGAAGAGTATGGAACAAAACCTCCCTGTTAAAAGAGGACGCGGGAAACCCGAACCTACGGTTCTATTAACAGAGTGGTTTTTGTTGAATCTATTTAACCCCTCATGCATAGACAGCTGAAGAGGGGGAATGATGATGAAATCGAACAAGACAACAGTTATTTCAATTTTTCTGCTTGGCATTTTGCTAGGAGGAATTGCTATTTATGCAGCGATTGGAAGTCAGAATAGCGATGGAGAGGCAGAAGAAGCTTACGTCGAGGAGGATATTCAGGCATCTGAATCTGCCGCTGCTGAAAGAGCCGCTGCCGAAAGAGCCGCTGCCGAAAGAGCCGCTGCCGAAAGAGCCGCTGCCGAAAGAGCCGCTGCCGAAAGAGCCGCTGCCGAAAAAATAGAAAGCCTTAAAACTGAAATATCGCTTTTGGTGCGCGATGTTCCCGCCTCTTCATCACAAAACGTAGGCGGTGCATCTAGTCGGAGAAAATTTGAAAATGATTGCTTGGTCGATACAGTTTTGAGTTTCGCAGGGTCTAATATTGAGAAAGTATGGACCAGAAGGTGTAAAGTGGAGAACTTTACACGAAGCTCAGTATTCAGTTCATGGACATATATAGGTAGCAATAATGAAGTTACCGTCATAACCTCAAGGGCAAAATTGAGCGATATGGACCTAAGTTTGACAGAATCATCTTCTTCTAATCCTATTATTTATTTGTACTGCAAAAATAAAAATAAATGTGTCGACGAAACCGATAGTAGCACTAGTAACTATGGAACTGATGGTATGAACATTTCTACAGAAGATAGGGTTACTGGAAACAATTTAGTTAAAAAATTCCACTTGCTAGGTTCTTTAATATCTTGATTGATAATAACGATACGCAAGTTATTTCACCCCTTATTCGACCGATAATCAGTCAGGTTTGTTCTCTGGCGGTGGCATCGTCCGCTCTCTCTCCCGTTCCATATCATCATCATTTGAAAGGGTAGCGTCCATTCCATAGGTCGCATCTCGAAACTCGCTTACCCTGTCGTCCATCTGGGAACTAAAGGTCGTTTTCTGGTCTTGCTGTTGGTCAAGCAATGCCATCCTATCGACCTTGTAACCCTTGTTGACGAGCTTCATCTGGTCGCGGGTGTCATTGCCCTGTTGGGTCGATAAATCGTTCTTCTGCGATTGGTGTTGGGTCTCGACGGCCGACTTCATCACGTCCTTGTCAAAGACGGCGTTGAAGTAGTCCTTCAGACCCGCTTTCTCGCCTAGAGCATCTTTGCGATTAGTGAGAATACGGGCAACACGCCCCATGACACTATCGGTAGTTTTTGCCAGTTCTGTAAGTTCTTCTCGATGCTCGGAAAACAGTTCCGCCCATTTGGGTTTGTAGGCATCTTTGATGAGCTGGCGCGAGTTCAAAATCTGCTCTTCCTTCGCCTCAAAAAGCGCAGTCCGTTGGTCAAGCTGTGTCTGGCTGAAATTCTTTCGGTCGCCCCTGATACCATCCCAAAAATCGGAGCGTCTTTGCTTTTCAAATTGCCACTCTTCGCGGGTGTCCACCTGCTCGTCGCCAGCTTTCCAACCAAGCGAAGCGTCGGCTCCCTCGCAAGCGACCAACTGGTGATGGATTTTCGGCTTAGAAATTTGGGAAGTATCAGCGTGCTCATCCACTTTTAACTC
>QIHI01000074.1 GCA_003230915.1 Kiritimatiellales bacterium
GGGAATAACCCTAAACATCGGCAAAAAAATAGCATGATGAGGGTATAGAGCCTTCTCGGAAGTGGCATCGTTGATGCCAAGCGGGAAGAGCCAGAAAAAATAACTTATATAAAGGGTTTCCTCACAGACCATTCAAAATCAAGCGCGGAAGTCGTGAGTATTGCCCTGCATCTGTCCTTTTTTTAGTTGCGGGGTCCCAGTTTGACGGACACTTGGAAAGGGACTAAAAAGTACCGAATGGCTCTGCGCGAAGAGATCCAGCGCATGGGGTATTTTCCCTGATTCACAAGCCTCTTTTTCGGGTTGATGCCCTGGCTGAGAATTTATCGGCAAGAATATTATCCGCTGGTTACTGGTCTGTAACACGGTGTTCAGGATAAAATATTTTTAATCGCCGCTTTGAAGCGTTCTTCGAATGCCTTGGTACACCAACAGAAGGAAGAGACTTCGTATCCGCCCTGCCGTAGTTGTTCTGCCAAGGGAAGATAGAGGAAGTTGTCGCTACAGTTGGCTACCAGCGCAACGAACTGATCGGGGATTACGGATTGTGCAAAAAGCTGATATTCCACGAAGAGTTCGCCGGGGCAGAAAAGGATGCGGGTGTTTCCGAGCTTGAGCAAATTGATGGTGTATTCCACGTTTTTCGGGTATTCAGAACTCGATAGTAGCGCGGCGGCAACAAGCGATTTTCCCGTTCCAGCACTAGATTCATCCTTTACAAGGGCTTCTGTTTCCGGACGGGAGATGGGCCTGGCAGGGAAGGGGAACGTGGTAGTGCGCCATTCCATCTTCTCTACTGGTTCCCAGTGGATCGATTTCATGTTCTGGGCCATTCCATCGGCAATACATCGACCGAACGTGAGTAGATTTTCTTCAAGATCGTCAGCAGAGCTGTATTTTCCGGCGGTAATGTTTCCTCCTGCGCCGGTGCAGAAGGCATGAAGCCCCTTGTCCTGTTTTTTCGAGAACAGGCGGACGGCCTCCCCCGGTGCGTCGGCACTGTACATGTGGCGACCGTTGGAGACCTGTGGATGCGTGGCGTAGAAACTCAGCGACCCCAGAAGGTCGTCGTTGTCTCCTTTGAATGCCACTGTGCGCAACATGGGATCGATGAGTCCGACCGGTTCGTTGCGGAGATTTTTATCGGCGCATCGGCTGAAGCGCATACCTTTCACTTTTCCGTTTGGATCCATGATACGGCGGTTGGAGGCAAAGCCATAGAGGCGGCATTCGCTGTGTCCCACGGCGGCGACGGGTTTCAGGCTCGGAACGGCTTCGCGCGCGGCTTCGGCACATTGCTGGACGGTCCGATGCCAAGTATCTTTAGGAAAGGTGGTCATGCCGAGGATGGGGTCGAGTTCGAAGTTAATCATAGGCGTGTCGTGTTGGTGAATGCAGTGAACGACGACGCAGGTGGGTGAGGTATCGACGGCTTCGGCTAGGGCTTCGCACAGCTGGTCGTAGGCGCTGTTCATGAGAAGGCCGTAATCGAGGCTGGCGAACACGCAGCGTTCGTTCTCGGAATCGAGGATGAAGCCGCGCAGGAAAAGTGGGTCACGCACGCTTGTGGCGGAATCTGCGGGGGTAAGGCCGATGGGGTGTCCCACGGGCGGGGTGCAGTCTACGCAAAAAGGGGCAATTCTAAGCATGTCTATTCTCCTTGCTCATTTATGTGTATTTAACAACCTTACTCCGCAGGATCGGATGATAGGGCGGCCTCTTTCTGGATGCTACAGTTTACCTCGATAAATGATTTTATGGCGAAATCCAAATCTGCGCGGGAGTGGGTCGCCGATATTTGGGTGCGGATGCGCGCCTGTCCCTTTGGCACTACCGGATAGAAGAAGCCGATCACATAAATTCCTTTTTCCAGCAGGAGCTCTGACATCTTCTGCGCCAGCACCGCGTCGCCCAGCATGATCGGTACAATCGGGTGTTCGCCAGTAGGGATATCGAAACCAGCTGCCGTCATCTTTTCTCGGAAATAAACGGTATTTTCTCGGAGTTTTTCCCGAAGGGCAGGAGAACCGAGCACCAGC
The DNA here is from genome assembly GCA_003230915.1 of Kiritimatiellales bacterium. Classification (GTDB taxonomy): domain Bacteria; phylum Verrucomicrobiota; class Kiritimatiellia; order Kiritimatiellales; family Pontiellaceae; genus Pontiella. The sequence continues at coordinate 2,040 of QIHI01000074.1, forward strand.
TCCAATACTTTCAACGAAGCGTATACCACGGCGGGAGCGACGGTGTTGCTAAATAGGTATGGGCGAGAATATTGGCGTAGCATGTCGATGATCTCTGCGCGTCCACTGGTGTAGCCACCGCTGGCACCGCCCAGGGCTTTTCCAAAGGTGCCGGTGATGATGTCGACTCGCCCGATAACATCGCAGTATTCAGGCGTGCCACCGCCGTGTTTACCGACAAAGCCGACAGCGTGTGAATCGTCCACCATGACCATTGCTTCGTATTGATCTGCCAGATCGCAGATGGCTTTGAGGTTGGCGATGGTTCCATCCATAGAGAAGACGCCGTCGGTGGCGATAAGCTTGATCTTGCTACCGGCCGCGTCTGCTTCCTGCAGTTTCGACTCGAGATCTACCATATCCGAGTTGGTGTAGCGGAAGCGTTTGGCTTTGCACAGGCGAATACCGTCGATGATGCTGGCGTGGTTGAGCGCATCGCTAATGATTGCGTCGTTCGGCCCGAGCAGAGCCTCGAACAAGCCGCCGTTGGCATCGAAACAAGAGCTATAAAGAATGGTGTCATCGGTTCTCAAGAATGCGGATAACTCGTTTTCAAGCTGCTTGTGGATATCCTGGGTGCCGCAGATGAAGCGCACGGAAGACAACCCGTAGCCGCGTTTTTCCATTCCTTCTTGCGCTGCCTTGACGATCTCTGGGTGGTCGGACAGACCCAGATAGTTGTTGGCGCACAGGTTGAGAACCCTCTGGCCGGTCCCCACTTCGATGGTGGCATTTTGCGGGCTAACGATGATTCTTTCCGATTTGTACAATCCGGCGGCCTTGATCTCGTCAAGTTGTTGATTGAAATAGTCTTTAAGCTTTCCGTACATGGTTTATTCCTCCCAATTTAGAACGACTTTCCCTGAATTCCCGGAACGCATCGCATCGAACCCTTTTTCATAATCAGTGTAATGAAACTGATGGGTTATCACGGGTGAAATATCGAGTCCGGACTCGAGCATGGCAGTCATCTTGTACCAAGTCTCGTACATTTCGCGGCCGTAGATGCCTTTTAGTATCAAGCCGTTGAATACGACCTTGTTCCAATCGATTGCGGCCTGCTCCGGCAGTATTCCAAGCAAGGCAATTTTCCCGCCGTGGCACATGCTGTTAATCAGGCCGTTGAAGGCCGCCAGATTGCCTGACATTTCAAGTCCGACATCAAACCCCTCTTTCATCCCGAGTTCATGCTGGATGTCTTCAAGATTTTCCTTCGAGACATCCACAGCTCGGGTCGCACCGATTTTCTTTGCCAGCTCCAAACGGTACGGGTTGATATCAGTGATGACCACATGTCTCGCCCCAGCATGTTTGGCAATGGCCGCGGCCATGATCCCGATGGGTCCGGCACCGGTAATCAAGACGTCTTCCCCAAGTATCGGAAATGAAAGCGCGGTATGGGTGGCATTACCGAGCGGATCGAAGCAGGACAATACATCCTCGGAAATTTCCGGATTGCAGTGCCAGACGTTGGTTACCGGGATCACCAGATATTCCGCGAACACACCGGGGCGGTTTACGCCGACCCCGCTGGTGTTCATGCACAGATGTCTCCTGCCGGCAAGGCAGTTACGGCAATGCCCGCAGACGATATGTCCTTCACCGGAAACCAGATCCCCGACTCGGACATCGTGTACATTACGACCGAACGCCTCGATGGTTCCGACAAATTCGTGTCCGATGGTCATCGGCACCGGAATGGTTTTTCGAGCCCATTCGTCCCAGTTATAGATATGTACATCTGTGCCGCAAATGGACGTTTTCTTTATTTTTATTAAAACATCGTTTGCCCCGCATTCAGGAATCGGGACTTCTTGCAAATCCAAACCCGGCGCGGCGCAACTTTTGACCAGAGCCTTCATATTTTTATCCTCATCTTTTTATTTGGTTCAAGACAACTTGAAGGGTTCCGCCCATACCCGCATTCGGGCAGATACGACCTGCAATGGTGATACGGATCACGACTCCTGATTCAGGTCGGCCATCGGATCGAAATCCTCTGAGCCGAGGCCGAGGTGAAGGTGGCGGATCCAGCCTTCGGCATACTCGTATGTGCCGGATTGCGTTC
>QIHI01000009.1 GCA_003230915.1 Kiritimatiellales bacterium
GGTTTCCCCAGGAGAGGAATAAGCCTGTCGTGCACGTGCATTCCACTGGCTTCAATCTGGTCGGCCATCGATCCACCGCGCCCGCCGGATCGAGGGATGTCGCCGCGGTTGAGGAAGACCATTGAAAGGCTTTTGACGTGCTCTGTTCCGCCATAGAGCGCGGTGGTATAGACCGGCTCGCTAAGGATGGTTTTCTTGCCGAGGGGGTAGGCGCGGTGGTTTTCCATGAAGAGGGTTTTCGATTCCTTTTCCATTTCCATGCGCCGGGCGGTCTCGGCGGTGGAGTCGTCCCACAAGAAGTCGTCCTGCCAGATTTCCTCCTCGAAAAGTTTGTTCATTTCGCTCCACGGCACGGGGTGCAGTTTGCCACGCCCGCTCATGCGCCGCTCAAGCCGGTTTTCTAGATAGAGGGAATCCGCCTCAATAAACGTATCGAATGCAACAGTGACGGTTCGGCCATTCGCCGTTTTCAGCGCCACGGTTCTGTTCGGGTTGACCCAAACAACCTCCGCCTCGATCGTCCGTCCCTGCCGATCCGTCCAGCTGCGGGCCATGGCGGAGGAAGCGAACAGGAGCGTGGCGATGCAAATGGGGAATCTACGAAACATGAACCCAAGCTAGCAGATACCGCGCGGATTTAAACCCACCGTGCCCATGAAAATTTCGGGCTTTACCATACGTTTTATCGCAGGGTTCGTTCTCCAATTTCGCGGCCGGGAGCTTGATTTACGAGCACAAGGAAAGGATAACTACGGGACCATAGTTGATTCAATATGTGTGCGGGCCAGCGTGGCCCGCCCGACGCGGTGGATGGCAAGAATGAAGGCGGCGGTTCGTAGATCCACCTGTTTTTCTTCGGCCATATCACAGACCGAGCGATAGGCCTTGCACATGGTTTTTTCGAGTTCGTCGTTGATGCGATCTATCTCCCAGCGGAACTGCTGGATATTTTGCGTCCATTCAAAATAGCTGACAGTCACGCCGCCGGCATTGGCCAGAATATCCGGCAGAATGGTTATGCCACGCTGGTGGAGAAGGGTATCGGCTGCCGGGGTGGTGGGGGCATTGGCCGCCTCCACAATCATTTTCGCCTTAACGCCATTTGCGTTCTCCTCGGTAATCACATCTTGAAGCGCGGCGGGAATCAGCACATCGGCTTCCCACGTGATAATGTCGTTACCCTCGAAAGCGGTTCCGCCCGAAAACCCGGTCACGCCGCCGGTCTCCACCACCCACTCACACAGGGCGGGAACATCCAGCCCGGCAGTATTGGAAACTCCGCCGGTATGATCGGCCACCGCAACGATGCGCGCTCCCTGCTCGGCGATCAGGCGGGCAGCATGGCTACCCACGTTGCCAAACCCTTGAATGGCCACCGTGATATCCGAAAAAGCTGTCCCCCGATCCTTGAGTGCTTCGCGCAGGATTAGCATAACTCCGCGCCCAGTGGCTTCCTCGCGACCTTCCGAGCCAAACAGATGTAGCGGCTTTCCTGTAACAACACCCGGCGAAAAACCTTCATATTTGGAGTATTCATCCATAATCCAGCTCATCACCTTTGCATTGGTATTCATGTCGGGAGCCGGAATATCGGTCATTGGGCCAATCACGTCTTTCATTTGGGCCACGAAAAGCCGAGTCACCAGACTTAGATCTTTGTCCGACATCGTATGCGGATCGCAGTCGATCCCGCCCTTCGCCCCGCCGAAGGGAACATCCACCACCGCCGTTTTCCAGGTCATTAACCCAGCCAGGGCAGAGGCATGATCCTCGTTCATGCTGGGGTGGTAGCGAAGGCCTCCCTTCATCGGGCCGCGGGCATTGTTATGCTGAACGCGATAGCCGGTGTAGTACTTCAACTCGTTCTCGCAGTTTTCGATCACGATTTCGACCTTCACGCTCCGTTGTGGCGTCAGTAGAATCTTCCGCACAATCTCAGAGAGTCCGAGCACATCCGCCGCCTTGTTGAAATAATAATGGGTATCACTCAGCATAACTTTTCTCCTCAATTGCAATCCGTGAAATAAAGTTGAATTTTATAAGCCATTATCATCCGCATTGCAGATTAATTCGGAAGTTTTAACAGAGCCGATTTCCGTTTCTTCAATCCCTACAAAAATTGCTACCCATTCAAACATGCGTTATAGCTCCTAGAATCGATGTGGAGATCTGCCCATGAGAAATAACCTATTCAAAAATATTCCTGACGATCTACCGGAAGAGATTTCCACGATATTGGCGGAAAATGAAAACGTGAAAATTGAGCGCATTGTTTCCGAGGGTCATGCATCGCCGGCAGGATTTTGGTATGACCAAGAGCAGAATGAATGGGTGCTGCTACTGGCGGGTTCTACCGTGCTTACGGTTGGGGATGGGCGGATCGAACTCAATCCAGGCGATTATCTGCTCATTCCGGCCCACCAGCGCCACCGCATCGAATCCACCTCCGCCACCGAGAAAACCATCTGGCTCGCCATTTTTTATTAACGATCAGATTCGGTCGTTAAACATGGAGAGATTTCCTTAATTATTCGGCCTAAATTCTCGGCATGGATTTTATAGGCAGAATGCTTTTCCACGGTGTATGTAGTTCAGCATGAACGGTACTGCAAAATCACAACCCATTCGTGCCGGAGCAATAAGTAGGTATTAGATGGCGTGTGGTCGGTGAAGGAGTGCTGGTTGGCGAAATCGCCAACGTCACGGGCGATGAACATGAGTTACCCCTTTAGGGTGTCCATTAAACGGGGGTTACTTCACTCTGACCCCTTTCTGTTTACCTCCACGTTTTCTGCATCCACCGACCTAGACAGAACATCCCTACCCAGATTAACCCATCGTATGGATCAATAGATGACACCACCTCTTTATATTTTTGGGCTAACTCTCCATGGCCAAGATCGTCTGGGATCGGTATCACAACAAGAACAACAACTAGCAGAGCAAGATAAATTCCTGTGATTATCTGAAGCCCAATCCCAATCGATCTGATTGGTTTTGATTGAATAGTTTTTTTATTCATCCTTTATCACCATCGCGCTTTACTGATTTCGCAACACTATTAAAAATAGGCTCATACACTTCTCTACAAACTTCGGCACAAACGCACGAAAGAGAAATAACATCCAGCCGTTCTGGGATCGCATATTGAAAATACATCAACGGAATTCCTTGGTTGTTGGTTCTCTTGGACACAGTTTTTCTGCCTACAACTTTATCAGATACAACAAAGTGGTTAGTCTCACCAAGAAGGTTCCTCTCCTGTGAGTCTTCTATACAGACCCTCATCGGCGAATAACTGATCCCATTCATTAGGAGGAGGGCTTTCATTCATTAAAAGGGATCGACGTTATCATGTATATCCTGAACCCCGTTCCACACATCAAATACATTTTTGGCATACCCAAAAAACACCAAGAGCCTGGTCCGCAATTTTGCTGAACTGGCCGATAGTACCTTCTTACCACCGACTGAACATTTCCACCTCCTCCAGTATGCCTGAAAGAATACTCTGATATTATCGCCGTGATCAGGTTCTTATCCCCGGCCTTATCAGCCGTTGCAAGCCCTGCAACAAGCTCTTCTATACTCATATTATTTAAAATCATTCTTTTTACGTAATCAGGCATATTAGGGTCATTAATATCACTTTTTGAACACAAACCAAATGGATCGCGGTAATACACTGGGTTATTCCCGAAGGCTTCATAGAGATTGAATCCCCACTAAGCCCTATCGGATCCTTGGAGAGCAGCGGCCGGTGCTGGGGTCGTACCAGCGGGCTCGGAAATAGGTTAGGCCGGTGTGCCAGTCGATCTCACGGCCTTGGAAGGTGTAGCGGTTGCCGTAGGCGGAGGCGGTGAGTTCCGTGCCGGTGGCATTGAAGACTTGGGTGTTGCCGTAGGCATCGTACTCGTAGGATTCAACGACTATGCCGGAATCATCAACCAAGGCGATGACGGTATTTTGGTGGTCTT
>QIHI01000004.1 GCA_003230915.1 Kiritimatiellales bacterium
GACTCAGGGGTCCGCTTTACCGAGCGTAAATAGTGTCCGTTCAGAAACAGTTTCTGGACGGACACTAAATAAGCGCGTAGAAGGCGTAATTGACGCGGCAGTTTGGTCGGTCTAGCATCGAAGCCATGGGCTCCGCCGGGGATATCGACGCTCAAACCGAAAAAGCTGTCCGCGCGTTTATCGAGAAGGTGGCGGCTCAGTACGACTTGGCCGGGATCATTCTCTTTGGCAGTCGCGCCCGCAAATCGCACCGCCCGGACAGCGACGCCGATGTTGCGGTGCTGCTGCACGGTCGCCCCGGAAGGTTCGTGGCCACGAAACTCGCAATGGCCGACCTCGCCTACGACGTGCTCCTCGAAACCGGCATCCGCATCCAGCCTCTCCCGATCTGGGAGGAGGAGTGGGAGCACCCGGAGACATACTCGAACCCAAGGCTGCTGCGCAACATCGAGCGCGAGGGCATCCGTCTGTGAAGGCGGAAGACCTGATAGCCAAAGCAGGCCGCGCCGCGGAATCGGCTCGCATGTTGCTCGATGCCGGAGACACCGACGGGGCCTGCAACCGTGCTTACTACGCGATGTACGATGCGGCTCGTGCCGCGCTCTTGGCGTCCAGCGCTCCCGTTGACCCGGAGATCGCCAGAACACACGGCGGCCTGATTTCCGCCTTCAGCTTGCACTTGGTCAAGCCGGGGCGGATTGCGGTGGATCTCGGCAAGGCGCTCAACAAAGCCGAGGATCTTCGCTTGGTGGCGGACTACAGAGACGATGCGGTTGAAGCGGAAGCCGCGGCTTGGGCGGTACGTGAGGCCAAGCGATTCGTGAAAGCGATGAGCGCCGAATTTATGTCCGATCCGCGCCGCGACGACGACCCACGGATGGAGCCATGATGTCGCGCAGTGGACGCATGCGGTGACCGTTGGTATTCGAGCAGCCGTCTGTGCTCGGTCTGTGGCTGGAAAAACCAAACGCTGAAGTTGGATGAGTGTTACCGGGCGTACCGGGCGCAGGCTTGACTCATGGGTATTCGTTTCTACCGGTGTTCGCAGCTCGATCACATCCCCGACTCGGCGAGTTGCCGGCACAGGGGCCACCGTGGGGGGGGATCGAGAATTCCATACGCGGCGCCGTCGGTCGGCTCCATGTATCTTGTTGTTCTTATGATATATTTTAAGGCTGCTCGACTACCGACGATTGTACCTGAAAGGACGCGGAGCGCAAAGAAGCACAGTGGTGGATGATCGGGGCGACCGATGCGGGTGTGCTTGGGTGCCGAGGCCCGGGTTGGCGCCGGGGTCCCCGGATTTCGGCCTGCATCCGGGCTACATCGGATCGATGGCGGATCGGCTCAGTCGGGGATCTCCTCACCGGCGCGTTCGATGACCGCGGCAGGTAGCGCCCGCGGCGCGGTATGTAGCACAAGAGAATGGGGTCGGTTTTCGTATTGTAACATTCCTGCAGTAGACCGAAGCCCATGACCTTTGCAGATCGCGGATCAGCAACGATGGACACATTTGTGAAGAAGTATGCAGCTTTCGAGCAGAGAATTATAAGGCTTCGCCATTATAAGGTTATGCTCCCCATCTTGATAACCGACCATAATATGGTACTATAAAAAGACTGGAGGGGCATATCATGAAAATCTCAACAGATATCAAGCCGATAACATACCTTAAGTCCAAAACCGCAGACATACTCAGGCAGGTGAATGATACTCACCGGCCCATCGTCATCACCCAAAATGGCGAACCTAAAGCCGTGTTACAAGATCCTGAAAGCTATGAGAATATGCGCAACACCATTGGGTTATTGAAGCTGATATCTCAAGGAGAGGAAGAAATCCGGAAAGGAAAATATAAGGCACAAGATGAGGTGTTTTCGGATTTAGAAAAACAATTGGGTTCGTAGGAAATGGCCAAAAAATATAAGGTCATCTGGTCAAGAGTTGCCGAAGAAGACCTGATTTCAATTATTAAATACATTCATTCCAATAATCCAATCGCAGCGAAGAACAGTCTGAAAAAGATAAAATCCAACGCATCAAATCTGAATGGTTTTCCTCGGCGGGGGCGCATTGTTCCAGAGCTTAAAGAAAACGGCATTCTTCAGTATCGAGAGCTCCTGGCTGCTCCCTGGAGAATAATCTACCGGACCTCAGATTCAAATGTATATGTATTGTCGGTTATTGACTCGCGACGAAATGTTGAAGATATCCTGCTTCATCGCCTTGTGAGAGGAGAATTACCGGGTCAGGCTTGACTTCTGGGTATTCGTTTCTACCGGTGTTCGCCGTTCGATCTCCTCCCTGGCAACCACACTCCCTGCGTCTCCTATCCCGAGGGCCTTGGGGCAAATCGGTAACTTCGTGCAGCTCCCAAGAAGGAGACGCAACAGGTCGTGGGCCGAGAGTTGGTTCGGCGAGAGCACGACCGCGCGCGCCGCTCTAGAGCCACTTGACGCTCGAAGGCTCCGCGAACTGCCGGCACAGGGTCCACCGTGAGGGGGGATCAGGCCACCACGTGCAGAAAGCGCCGCGGTTCTGCCAGGCGGCTGGCCAGCAGCGCGGCGTGCATGCGCTGAAAAAAAGGGGTGGATCTCTTCACTCAATGTAACGCGCAAAGACAAGCCCCAGGCCGTACCCACTCGAACCGGCCGATCGCAAGGTCGACATCGTGAAGGCGATGAGTGCCGAATTCATGTCCGATCCGCGCCGCACGACGACGACCCACGGATGGAGCCATGATGTCGCGCATTTTCTTATTATGCTGACGATTGGCGTGAACAGCGGAGGGACGCGCCAGCGTCCACGACGTCAGATCAACGCCATGGTTATGCCGCTTTTATTACGGCTTCTTCGACTTTCTTTGGGAGAGTTACCGGGATAAAATATTCTTCTGGATACAGGTAATCTTCACCAGACTCATCGATTATCCGTATCTGGTTGTACTTTGTAGCATCAGGGTCCGGAATGGCCTCATATATTTTTCGCTTTTCCAAAGAAGCGGGGTAATCGTCGTTTTTGACGCAGATAACCAATTGATATGAATTCATATTTTTCATAACTGCGGCCTCAGCCTAAATAACGCTTGATCTTGAATTCCTTCTTTCCTATGCCCGTCGCCTCATACCAGTGTAGTTCGGCCTGTACAATTGATCCATTAGCGGGTTTTACCTGCGCAATTCCCTTTCGTTTTCTCCATTTTCCTTTCCCATATGCTTTTTGCAGCCGTGGAAGTTCACGAATCCCTTCGCCTGTCGCAAATGTTTCAGGGTTTTCTATTTTTCCAATTATTTCAAAATGCATGAATGACACTCCCTGCGTCTCCTTATCCCGAGGTCCTTGGGGTGGATCGGCAACTTCGCGCAGATCCCAAAGAGGGAGACGCAACAGGTCGTGGGCCGAGAGTTGGTTCGGCGAGAGCATGGCTGCACGCGCCTCTCCTTTAGAGCCACTTAACGATCGAAGGCTCCGTGAACTGCCGGCACAGGGTTCCACTGTGAGGGGGGATCAGGAAGTCCATGCCGGGAGTCGCTGCAGGATTATTCAAACAAGCGCCTGTTTTTATCATATTAAATCTGTTAATCGATTTGTTTGGGTGGGCTATCCATCTAAGTGCGGTACCCCCCACATGTTGTGGTCTCGCCATGGGTGAGCGGCCGGCGCGATGGCGAGCGAGGCGGGTCCCGCGCGATGCTTGGCGGGCCGGCGCGGCTTCGTGCGCTTGCACAACGGATCGCCGACCAGGAACCTGTAGGTGATCGGTCTCACCACGACCGCCTGTTCGAGGAGACGCCGAAAGAGGAGGCCAACTGCGGGCGGTCGCGCAGCGAGGGCATACGAACCCGTCCGGCAACCGAAGCCACTCAAGGTAGTCGAGGCAAGCGTCGT
>QIHI01000011.1 GCA_003230915.1 Kiritimatiellales bacterium
ACCTAACCTACTTCCGCGCCCGCTGGTACGACCCCGAAACCGGCCGCTGGCTAAGCAAAGACCCCATTGGAATTAGCGGCGGATTTAACCTGTATGAAGCGTTCGGAAACAACCCCGTGAATTATAGAGATCCGCTTGGGCTAAAAACCTATATGGATGATATTGTTAATGTCGTAAAGAATGGTAGCAAGGATGGAGACCTCATAAATGCAGAAGGCACTGTTGGTGGTGGAGGCTATAAAACATCTGATGGGGATTATGGCACAACGACAGGGTTTAATATTGGCATTGGACCGACTATTAGTTCGAGTGTTCCCAGTAGTTCTACTTTTAGAGAAACAACCAACATCTCAATTGGAATTTTTAGTTTTTCGATCACCCGAGATAAATACACTGGGGAGATCATTGGATTGGGTGCCGGCCTAAGTGCTGGACTTCCTTTTGGTGTCTCGAAAACTGAAAGTCGCGACTGCGGTGACTAATCAGGGGAATCCGAATGATCATTGCCAAGAGAGTCTGGTTGAACTTTTGTACATTAGCCATTGTCGGAGTTGCTCTGTCATTAGTTGAGTTCTTCGATATATTTTTGATTCCAGTGTTACTAATCCTCGTTCAAGGGATAGTTCTTACTCTGACACGTTGTCGTGAATGTGGGCACTTTCTCATTTTTCGGTGGTACGTGATGGTGGTTCCGTGGATACCAAAAACTTGCCCTAAGTGTGGAAAGATAAATCCGTTAGATCCTGACAAGTATGAAAAATAATAAAACTATTGTTATCGGTATTATTCTTATCGCACTAGGTGCGATGAGTTTCATTACTGGCATTTTGTACACGTTAATGCTCCCCAATATTTATAGTTCAACATCAATGGTTGTTGTGGAGTTTTCAGAAGCAGGAACACAACAGTACACAGCAGAGGCGTTAATCGCGTTAACTAAACAAAAGGCTGCGTTGGTCAAAATCAGAGATGTTTTTGACCCAGTTATTGTTGAGCAAAATATGACCGAAAAATGGGGGTTGAAAGAAACTCCAATAGCTCATGATATAGCGTTTAAAATTTTGCTCGATTGCGTTGAATCGGTTGCAGATGAAGAGGCTGTTGGTTTAATCAGGATTGTGGTTTTTAGAGAGGATCCCAATGAAGCTTCTGTTCTGGCGAACTCCATTAGCTCAAACTACCAAAAGTTACACGATGACAGCATTTCAATAGTAGAGAAAGCGACTCCTGGTATTCGTCCTGTTTCGCCCAATCTGTTTTTGAATGTGATGCGTTCCCTAATACAGGCTGTGATTATAGCAGGGATTGGTCTGCTGCTATTATTTATTGGAAAAAGGTCTGAACCGGGCACATAGGAGAAAAGGTGTTCGTCCTATTATTTAGTTGTTTTTTAAGTTCATGAAACAGGCCGGCGGTGGCAATTTCGACCTGATGAATCGCGCCATCGGCCTAATCTACTTCCGCGCCCGCTGGTACGATCCCAACACCGGCCGCTGGCTGAGCAAAGATCCTATGGGTAATCGCGGGCGGAAAAGGAAGTTGGTCCCATTGACATTCCTCAGGGAGCTCAGGAATCACCCTTTTATCTAGTCAATCCCCTAGCTTTTCCGGCGAAGTTAAAAGGGAGGGGAAATGTGTTTACCCTTCATAGGATCGTATTCATAATATTCTCTTATTTTTAATATGGAGAAATATCTATGAGCGACTCGTCAGATAAAGTGCATGCCATCGACCCCCCCGCCCGCGTGAGTGAAGGATCCTACTTTCCAAATCTCGAAAGTTACAAGGAACTCCATGCCCAAAGCATTGAAAATCCAGATGCCTTCTGGCGGAAGCAAGCGGAAGAAAATATTGATTGGTACCACACCTTCTCTCAGGTCAGTGATTGCGATTTTCGCAACGGCATGGCTTCCTGGTTTCTTGGGGGGCGACTGAACGTTTGCCACAACTGTGTCGACCGGCATCTCCTCACGCGCGGTGACAAGGTTGCCATCCTGTGGGAAGGCGACGAACCCGGCAATGTTCGCCGCATCACTTACCGCGAACTGCACCGTGAGGTATGCAAGCTGGCCAATGTCCTTCGCCATAACGGTATCCGAAAGGGCGACCGTGTGGCGATCTACATGCCCATGATTCCAGAGGCCGCTTTTGCTATGTTGGCGTGTGCCCGCATCGGTGCGGTTCATAACGTTGTCTTTGCCGGCTTCAGTGCGGAGGCGCTACGTGATCGGATTCAGGATGCACGTTGCACGGCCGTGATCACGGCCGACGAAGGCCGCCGCGGACGGAAGATTATTCCACTCAAACGTCCCGTCGATGAAGCCGTTATGGCCTGCCCGACGGTCAAGCACGTGTTTATGGTGCGCCACACGGAAGCGAAGGTTCCGTTCTACGAACCGCGTGACATCGATCTTGGTCTGGCGATGAAAAACGAACGCCCCTATTGCCCGATCGAACACATGGGTAGTGAAGATACGCTTTTCCTGCTTTATACCTCCGGATCGACCGGTAAGCCGAAGGGGATTTCGCATACTAGTGCAGGCTATTTGCTCTATACCATGCTCACGCACAAGTATGTGTTCGACTATCACGAGGACGATATTTTCGCCTGCGTCGCCGATATCGGTTGGATCACTGGTCACAGCTATGTGGTCTATGGCCCGCTGGCTAACGGAGCAACGACCGTTATGTTCGAGTCGATCCCGACCTATCCCGATGCCGGCCGCTACTGGGATATGGTCGAGCGGTTGAAGATTACCCAATTCTACACCGCACCAACCGCCATCCGAGCCATTGCTCGAATGGGGGACGAGTTTGTGAAGAAATATGACCGCTCCAGTCTACGCGTGCTCGGTAGTGTGGGCGAACCGATCAATCCGGAAAGCTGGCGTTGGTATAACGATGTGGTGGGCGAAGGTCGGTGCAACATTGTCGACACATGGTGGCAGACCGAAACCGGCGGCATCATGATCACTCCGTTGCCCGGCGCAACGCCAACCAAACCGGGTTCGGCAACCTTCCCATTTTTTGGCATCGAGCCGGTGTTATTGGATGATGAGGGGCGTGAGATTGAAGGGAATAGTGTGTCCGGTCTATTGGCCATCAAGAGCCCGTGGCCGGGCATTGCTAGAACCATTCAAGGCGACCATCAGCGCTTTGAGCAAACCTATCTCGACCCGTTCCCCGGTTACTATCTAACGGGTGATGGCTGCCGCCGCGATGAAGATGGATATTATTGGATCACCGGTCGCGTGGATGATGTAATCAACGTTTCAGGGCACCGGATGGGTACCGCCGAAGTTGAAAGTGCGTTAGTCAGTCATCCCGGTTGCGCTGAAGCGGCCGTGGTCGGCTTCCCGCACGAGATTAAGGGTCAGGGGATCTTTGCCTACGTTATCCTTAAGGAAGGCTTCGACGAAAACTCCGAACTGATCGGTGAGCTGCGCAACGAGGTGCGCACGCACATCGGACCGATTGCCGTGCCGGATCAAATCCTGATTGCGCCCGGTTTACCGAAGACACGCTCTGGAAAAATCATGCGCCGGATCCTGCGGAAGATTGCTAGCATGGAGACGGATGACCTTGGTGATATTTCGACGCTGGCCGATCCGAGCATTGTCGAGCAGTTGATTGAAAAGCGAGCCACGGTTACTGCGCGTTGATTTCCGCCCGGTAGACTGTAAAACCCTCGTTTGTGGTGAATTGGAAAAAAGTTCATTCTGGTATGGGGCACGATTCCTTCAAAGGGGGCGTTTTAATTTACCGTTTACCCTTCCGATTGCTCATGAAGAAGATGACTTGCTTTATTAGGCGTTAAATCGTCTAAGAACAGCCCTGATTTATTCAGGCTGTTTTTTTTAAATC
>QIHI01000054.1 GCA_003230915.1 Kiritimatiellales bacterium
TCTGTGTCTGGGATGAAGCCGCACAGAATTGGTATTCCGAGTTTGAGAACTACAACCATAGTGGTTCGTTGGACTTCCAGCTCCCTGAATGGGGAAAGTGGTACTGGGTTGGCCTGTGGGACGAAGCCGCTGGGGAATATGTTTTCAGCAAGTGGATCGGGCATTTCGTGTCGGATTAACGAACACGCAGAACGAGGAAATAGAATGGATATGATTAAAATAATGAGCGGGGTTTTGGCTGTAACCATGATTTCCGGGTGTGCCTCGATGGATGGGGCCAGTGGGCCGCGCGGGCCAAAAATTATGGGCTCGGGTCGCTCGACGGAATATGGGCAATATGCTGAGGTGGGCGTTCAATTTTCTTCGGTCGGCGATTTTGTAGCTCTGGTTTCCCCTTCCCGTTGGAGATCACCCATTGCAACTGGGGGAAGTCTTTCATGGGTTAACCCAGTGGCGTGGGCTGATGATCCCGGCCGGACCGGAAGAATTCTCATTGGTGAAGCCATTATCATCGGTGCTGTGGCCGTTGCGGCCACAGCTGGTGGCGGTGGCGGAAGTGATAGTGGAACAATACCGAATGTTCCTCCTCCTCCCCCTTCTCCCCCCTCTCCTCCGGGGTTCTAAAGGCTCCGTGCTTCCGATTGCTCATGGGGTAGACTGTAAATTAGAGGATTTAACAATTAAACACCGTAAAAAGTTGTTATGCTCTATTCATGGGCATAGCAACGGAAGTTGTGCGATAACGTACGATTGAAGCGTACGACTTGAACAAAGGAACCCAGTCCTCGATATCGCCCGGATGTTCGATCGTGGACATTAGGATGTTTCAATCGTCACGCCTCAAAAGACAGCACGAAGACGCTGACGGCGTTGAAGATCATGTGAACGCCGATGCTCGCCCAGAGCGAGCCAGTACGCCAATAGATCAGGCAGAGCATGGCGGAGAGCAACAGTAGCGGCGCAAACGAGGGTAGGTGAAAGTGCATCACAGCAAACAATGCGGATACTAAGAGGGTTCCCTGTGCGAGGCCGACCTGTTTGATAAAGTAGGGGAAAACCAGCCCGCGGAACATGATTTCTTCATAGAGCGGTGCAACTACGATGGCCATCACAGTATAGAGAATTTGAAGGACGGAGGGTTCCTGGGCAATGATTTTAGCCACGTCCTGTAGTTCCGGTTCTATTCCGAATAGATATTGCAATAGGTGTTGGGAGGCTTTTGCGGTGAGCAGCAGAAGGGGAAGGGCACCCAGATAGAACAGCGGTGCCAGCGCTATGGTTTTTAGTTGGCGCAAGCCCATGCCGAAGCCAGTGGTCCACGAGTCGCCGCGCCGTCGGTTGATGACTGCAACGACCGCCATGACGGTGGTATAGATCAAGATCGTAACCACCAACTGAACTAGGGGGATTTGCTCCTCATAGAAAAAGAGGCCGGTAAACGAGGCGAGGAAATAGAGAAGGAACAGCGCGCCAAGCACCATGCCAATTTTTGGGGTGTCCCACGCACGACCGGCAAGTTGCAGAGTGAGTGTCGTACGGTCGGGAGGAATAAGGGTGAGGCACTCTCTCATCGGGGCATGATAACGGCGGATGCCTGGAAATCAATTGCGAAACAGAACCCCGCCCCTTAAGGTGTCGGCATGGTTACGGGTGCGACACAAAAAAAGCTGAATGCACGGATGAAGGCACTCGGGATTCTGGAACAGGATCTCGACGAGCACTTTATCCGCGGATCCGGAAGTGGCGGGCAGAAGATCAACAAGACCTCTTCGTGCGTCCAGCTCATCCACCCATCCAGCGGCATCGAGATCCGCTGCCAGAAAACGCGCTCGCAGGCCGATAACCGCTACTGGGCGCGGCGCGAATTGTGCGAGCGGATCGAAGAAAAGCTGCTCGGCGAAAAGAGTGCCAAGCGCCAGGCCACCGAAAAGATTCGCCGCCAAAAGCGTCGCCGCTCCCGCCGCGCCAAGGCCAAGATGCTCGATGAAAAAACGAAGCAAAGCTCCAAGAAAAAGTTGCGAGGGCGCATTCGGCCGGAAGATTGAAGAAGAGCGATCGCGCCGCAGTATGTGCGGGCGCGGTTCTACCGCTGTCCATTCACCGCCACAGTCGAATGCCGGACGAACGGGAAAATTTGAAAACGAACTTTGATCGCCGACTATCTGCTACCCTATGGACAGGAGACCTACCCATGGAAATGAATCTACCCATGAAACCGACGCTGCTCTGGGATGGGGAATGCGTCTTTTGTGACCACTGGATCCGCCGCTGGGAAAAGGTGGTCGGGGAAGTGATCGACTATCGCACCTACCAAGAGGCGATATCTGATTTCCCGCAGGTCAGCGCAGCGGATTGTGCAAAGGCAGTGCAGCTGATCCTTCCCGACGGATGTGTCTACTCGGCCGCCCATGCCGTATTGCAATCGCTGGCTCTCGGCCGACGGTCAGGCCGGTTGCTCGCATGCTACGAGCGATCCCGACTTTTCCGTTACTGCGCCGAAGCTACCTATCGCTTCGTTGCCGCCAACCGCTCCTGGCTGCCGCGGTTGAGTAGGCTGTAAATAAAAATGCCCAACTCTTCTGCGGTATGATTTCTCCAAAGTGGGCATTTTTTTTTACAGTCTGCCCAGTAACAATCCACATTTTCGGTATTTTACAGCTCGGCGAGTGCACCCAGATGCAGGCCAAGATCCTGCCAGAGAGTTTTGGTTTGGAAACCTTCGTATTCCCCATCACTGTCGGACATGCCAAGGACGAGGGATGGCGCGTAGCCGCTGATCTTGATGGCTTCAAGCTGGAAATCGCGTAGCACATGCCCAGAGGCGAGCTTGATGTGGCCGCATTTGACCCGGGTCTGCAAGGCCTTGCGCTCGCTGAAGGCGACGGCTTTGATGCGCGAGTCGACATCGGTGATGTAGGCGAGTTCGCGGTTTTGTTCGTCATACCACACCACCTTTGCCCGCCGGAGTTGGAGTAGAGTTTTTTCGTTGATGACATAGGCGGGGAATTTCGGCAGAGCGTCGTTCATAGGGATCGGAGCGGGGTTAAGCCCGAGTACTGCGCCGAGCTTACTGCCAAGGCCATGCAGCACGAGTGGCTCCCAGTTCCCTGTGGATGGAACCCGCTGGAGTTTAATCTCCAACCCTCGGATGTCGAGCCGCCTCACGAGCGGCGTATCCTTGGAGAGCCATGCAAACCAGTTAAATTTGGCTTTCACTTCGGGGATTCGAACGCCATAAAAATTGAGCCCTTTGAGATGCAGCCCCAACAGCGGAGTTGCCGCACAACTTTCGAGTGCCACTGGCAGGCGGGTGCCGTTTGAAATCTTATCAACCACCATACTTCGGATGCCGTCCGTACGAGAAAGAATATGAATCCCGATGTACAAAGCAAAAACGATAAGTAAACCTGTCAGAAAATTGCGCTTTAGCCGTTTCTTTTTCGACGTGGAGACTGTTTTCTTTTTAGCCATCGGCTAGCTCCTTGGAACGCGCCTGTGCGGCAAGCAACGCCGCGACGATCGAATCCTTCACGCCACGCTCTTCCAGCGTGTTGATAGCGGCAGCGGTAGTGCCGCCCTTTGAGGTCACTTTTTTCCGTAATGCACTGGCGTCCTCGCCGGACTCTTGCATCAACTTGGCCGCACCAATAACCGTTGCAAGAGCCAACTCACGGGAAAGATTCTTTTCCATTCCCATCTGACCGGACGCTTCGAGCATGCTTTCGAGCAGATAGAAGACATAGGCTGGGCCACTGCCGCTGAGCGCAGTAACGGCATGGAGGGCCTCCTCCTCAACGATTACGGTTGTACCGACCGCACCCATCAGCTGATC
>QIHI01000065.1 GCA_003230915.1 Kiritimatiellales bacterium
AGATTGATCAAGTGTTACTCACTGTGTTTCGCGCACCGGCCAGCTACACCGGAGAGGATCTGGTGGAGATCGGTTGCCACGGCGGCATGTTAGTGACTGCGGCGGTGCTCGATGCGGTGCTGGCCGCTGGTGCGCGTCCCGCCGAACCGGGCGAATTTTCCAAACGCGCTTTCCTTAACGGAAAGATGGATCTAACCCAGGCGGAGGCGGTGATGGATCTGATCAGCGCCCGCACCTCACTGGCCATGCGTTCGGCGGGTCGGCAGCTGGAGGGCGAACTCGGGCGCCGTGTGGGCGAACTGCGTTCGGCGCTGTTGGCGGTGCTCGCCCATGTGGAAGCCTACATCGATTTTCCCGAAGAGGACATCGACCCGGCGACTGGCGGGGAAATCGTCGAAAGGCTGGCTGCCGCGGCCGCCACCGCCGCCGGCCTGATCGCTACTGCCGAAAAGGGGCGCATCCTTCGCCAAGGGCTCTCCGTGGTGCTCTCGGGGCCGCCGAACGCCGGGAAGTCGAGCTTGTTGAATGTTCTGTTAGGCTTCGAGCGAGCGATCGTCAGCGAAGTCGCGGGCACCACGCGGGACACGCTGGAGGAGGTGGTCAATCTGGAGGGCATCCCCGTGCGCCTGATCGATACGGCGGGGATTCGCGAGAGCGAGGACGCCGTGGAGCGCGAGGGCGTGGAACGCGCCGGCAGGGAGATGCAGCGCGCCGATCTGGTATTGGAGATCGGCGATGGGTCGCACGCCCGACCCGCCAGCCGTCGAGAGCCGGTGGCCGACGGCGAGGCGGCACCCGCCCGAATCGTAGTGATCAACAAATCGGATCTCCCCGGGGATTCCTCCTGGCGCGATGTCGGAGGAGTTCGGATCTCTTGCCAGACAGGGGATGGTATCGCCGATCTGGTCGCTGCCGTCGTCGCGGTAGCCAACGGTGGCGAACGCGGCTGGGGTGACGATTTGGTGGCGGTCAACGCCCGGCACCGCACCTGCCTAGAGCGGGCACGGCGTCACGCTGAGGCCGCCCGCCTCGCCATGGACAGCGGCCAGGCACCAGAATTCGTCGCGGTGGATCTGCGCGAGGCCCTGGAAGCCGTAGGCGAGATCGTCGGCAAGGCCGATGTCGAAGAATTGCTGGGGGAAATTTTTGCCTCGTTTTGCATTGGAAAATAATTCATCGTAAATATGGAAATTATGGTATGCTTGGCTAATTTTTCAAAAAATGCAAATTTCAGCAAATCATCATCGGCGGGGTAAGCGGGCGTTCAGTCTGGTGGAAATGCTGGTCGTCGTGGCGATCATTGGGATCATGGCGGGGATCGCCATCCCGGTAATCAACATTATTCGGAGCAACGCGGAAGAAAGCCTGAACCGTCGAACCGCGCAGATATTGGCCTCGATGGCTTCCGGCGCATTGACCGCAGGATCGGAGGCGGTGGCCGCTGCCTCCAGCGAAAGTGAAGTGTTGGATCTCCTCTCGGTTGGGGTATTTGGCACTGGGGCGTTCGAGGATGTTCTGTTCCGTGTGCCCCTGAGCGCCGAGGAAAGAGAGGGGCTCGATGCCTATTTGGCGTTCCAAGAGGGGCTCCTCATTTACGATGCGTCCGGGAATTCGGCGGGCTGAGTTGGCCCTGAATATTCCAAATCCTTACGACGACAATTCGGCAAAACGACAAGACAACAAATCGGCGCTGCAACACGCAGGACGGGGGCGGAGGGGGCATGGCGCGATGCCACCGCCGGGGGTCAGACGGGGGTTGGGAAAATCGATCTCGGGAGCACTCTTTCGGCCCGGGGGTGGGGAAGGGGCGAGCCGCTCCGGGTGGTGGGGAACTGCCAAGACGGATCGAACGGCAGTAGGGGGGGCGTTGAATCTCGCGTCAGCGGTGGGGCAATGAATTGTTATTCAAGACTATTTGACTGACCCCTTTTCCAAGATTATTTGACTGACCCCTTTTCTTGACCCCTTTTCTGACCCCTTTTCGGCACTGTTTCCGGTTTCCGTTTTCGGTGCATCCAGTCACGGACGGTTTGCCATTTCCTGATATGCTGCCAACTTCTTAGCGGCAAATTCGTCTTGCTCAATAGAACCCAGATTCCGCTCGGCCCAATTGAGTATCTCCTTCGCAATTAATTTCCTCGTAGCCATTTCTTCGGCCCAGTTATTTTCAGAAAGACGTTTCTCCTTTTCCTCATCAGAAAATTTTCCAGAGTATGCTCTGAATGGAGGCACGCCACTTATCGGCTCTAGCCTCATTGCCGAATAGACTGCAATAATTAAAGCCCTAACAGAAGGGTCTCCTGACTGCCACCAAGCAAGCTCCAGAGAGTCCCCATTTTCAGCGAAGAACCAAGTTTCCAGAACGGCAGAGCAACGGGTTTTAAGATCAAGAGCACGTGTAATATCACGTGCACAAGCCCTTTCGTTTTTCACAAAGGACGCCTTATCGGCTCGTTCCGATAGGACTACTTGTTGAAGGGCAATCCGAAGTTCTTTTTGCCAATCACTCTGATCGCCAAGAGATTTTAAAGTTAATCCCAAAAGGATAACTCCACACAAAACAAGTCTCTTCCGCATGATAATCATCTTGGGTTATACCGATGCCCCATATTTGTTTGAGTTCCATCAGGCTTCGTCTCGTGAAACTCATTTGAAATTTTCTCAAAATTGCCTGGCATTGTTTATTTTCTTATATGATTTAGTTCCAAATCGCTATCGAGCCCTTTCTCGCACGTCGGCAGGAGGCTCTAGAGGTGGTGATTCACGACCGAGCTTTTGACACTCATTCTCAAGGTCGCCTTCTTTTAGACCACTCGCGACCAAGCCATCTCCCGGAATTACCACGAAATATCCATTTTCAATTCTAGGCATTGCTGGAATCCGTTGATCCATGACTTTCCCAGTAATCACCCCATCGCCAATGCCGATTTGAGTAATGCGTGACGGCACGATGACCGTATCCGAACCATCTAGAAGATAAAAATCCAGATCCGAAACATTGTCCACCCAGCTCAAGGAAAAAGAGCCAAAAACAGGCAATTCTTCAGGAAGACTTCTTTTGCTGCACGCTGGCAACGCTAGGATGCAACAACCAGAAACTAGCGCAATGACCTGATTTAACGTCACAGCCGAATCTTCCCACTCCTGTTGAATTCATCATCCCAATCAGCCTCCATATCATAAGGTTTTCCCACCTCAATTCCTATATCTAGAGGGTTCGCACCTTTGTCACGGAAAGAAAACTTGAGATCCCCTTCAAAACTGAAGGTTTCTTTGGCACAGCAAGCTGTCAGATCGCCAACCAGCCCCCAAAAAACAGTAGTGTCCCCGATCCAGAAGAGTTCCTTAGTGACATCCGCAGTATGCTTCTTGCCCCTCGCGGCTTTGATCGGAGCCGTGCCACAATGAGACATGTTCTGTATGCACTCATCAAGTGCTCTTGCGTTGAGAAGCTTGTAAGCCTTCTCCCGGATATCCTCGATAGGCTTCTTGAGAACCCCCTTAAGCGCATTTAGTTGCCCTTCGGCTACAGCATCCCAAGTTCTTCCTCCCTCGGTAAAATACCAGTCCATGAAATAACCCGTGCTCAACAATCCCAACACATCAATCCGGTTAACCCCATCGTTCGCCACGAACCCATACAGGTTCAATCCACCTCGTTCCCCAATCGGATCCCTGCTTAGCCACCGCCCCGTATCGGGGTCATAGTGACGGTATCCATAGTAGTAGTGGCCGGTGGTGGGGTCGCGTAGCTTGGTCGAGAAGAGGTGGGGCTCGTCGTCGCCGGCTACCGGGCCGCCGTCGCGGA
>QIHI01000039.1 GCA_003230915.1 Kiritimatiellales bacterium
GATCAGTGCAAGAGCCGTTGCGCAGCTATTGAATGATGCCGGCTACAGTTTGCAGGGCAACCGCAAGACCCTGGAGGGAACGGCGCACCCGGACCGCAATGCGCAGTTCGAGTACATCAACGCGGAGGTGAAGCGATTCCAGCGACGCGGGCAGCCAGTGATTTCGGTGGATACGAAGAAGAAGGAGCTTGTCGGCCCGTACAAGAACAACGGGCGCGAACGGCAGCGCAAAGGCGCGCCCGAGCGTGTGGATGTTCACGACTTCCCGGACCGTGAGCTGGGCAAGGTCATCCCCTACGGCGTATTCGACATGAGTCGCAACGAAGGCTGGGTGAGCGTTGGCATCGATCACGATACGGCTCAGTTCGCGGTGCAGGCCATCGGTCGGTGGTGGCGCAAGATGGGTGTCAAACGCTATCCCCGCGCCAAAGAGTTGTTGATCACAGCCGATGGCGGCGGAAGCAATGGCAGCCGGTGTCGTTTATGGAAGGTCACATTGCAGACCTTGTCGCTGCGCCTGGGGCTGCCCATCCACGTGTGCCACTTCCCACCGGGAACCAGTAAATGGAATAAGATTGAGCATAGGATGTTCTCTCACATCACCCAGAACTGGCGGGGTCGGCCGTTGGTGAGTCACGAAGTCATTGTCAATCTGATTGATTGCCAACACAACGACACGAGCCGGCTTGAAGCTTCGCGCCGAACTGGACCGAGGTAAGTACCCGACCGGCATCAGGATCAGCGATGCGGAACTGGCCTCGCTCAATCTCAAGCGCGACCGTTTCCATGGCGACTGGAACTATGTGGTCCTTCCGACACGAAAGAAAACTTAGTTATGTTATTTTTGCGCGACGTCTTACCGACACAAACGCCATCCAGGCTCAGCTTAACATTCTATAACGATACGCAGAAGAACCTGCAGTGAAATGCATTCCTGAGGAAGGGAATGCTGCTCTCCAACTCCACATCCCCATCACTTGAGGGGGTATGCTACTGGAAGTATTTCTTATGCCGCCAACACAGGCTCTGGAAAACAACCAAACCTTCACCGGGCGATGGCAACCCGGTGGCCCATGGAAACTCTGAGTGGTGGTGGAGTGACCGACTGAGCGCCCGGATTGTACACGACCATGAAGACTTCTGATCGCGAAATCATACTTCAGAGAATTTCCGAGGTCGAACGGCGAATTACTCATCTCCGAAAACAGCAAGAAGAAGCCGAATCAACGCTCATATCGCTGAAGGAAAACCTTGCATCAAGCGGCAACGGGGCTGCATATATACAAGAACATCCGGTAGGAGCCCCCGTCTCTACCGCGACAAATCTAACGCCCGACGAAAAGATCGCCCTTTTTCGCCGTCTCTTTCAGGGCCGGAATGATGTGTATCCGAAGCTGTGGCAGAACCAAAAAACGGGCAAGAAGGGTTATTCGCCTGCCTGTTCGAATGAGTGGATTCGCGGTGTGTGTGAAAAGCCCCGGGTAAAATGCGGTGAGTGCCCCCATCAGGCTTTCCTGCCGGTAACATCCGAGGTGATTCTTGATCATCTCCAGGGACGCCACGTCACTGCTGTGTACCCCATGCTTAAAGACGAAACCTGCTGGTTTCTCGCAGCCGATTTTGACAAGGAAGCCTGGCGGGAAGACGTCATGGCTTTTACGGAAACCTGTCGGCATACCGGCGCCCCCTATGCCATCGAGCGCTCCCGTTCCGGGAATGGCGCTCACGTCTGGTTCTTTTTCAGCAGTCCGGTTTCTGCAGCGATAGCAAGGAAAATGGGCAGTTATTTTCTTACGAAGACCATGTCGAGACGACATCAACTCAGCATGACGTCCTATGACCGGCTTTTCCCAAACCAGGACACTCTACCAAAAGGCGGCTTCGGCAACCTCATCGCACTGCCACTTCAATATCACCCGCGACAGGACGGCAACACCCTTTTTCTGGATGATGGGTTGAAGCCATTCCCGGATCAGTGGAAGTTTCTCTCATCGCTGGTTCCGATTCAGGTCGAGAAAGTTGACGAGATCGTCCTGAAAGCCACAACACGTGGCCAGATAACGGGGCTTCAGATTGACACTACCGAAGAAAATGTTGTGGACGATAGCCCGTGGCTGAAGCCGCCCTCCAGAAAACCGAAGCCCATTCCGATCACCGACCCCGTCCCACATCAAGTTCTAAGTGTACTATCCCAGCGTCTTTACGTTGAGAAAACCGGTCTACCATCGCCCTTGATCAATCAGATCCAACGGCTGGCCGCATTTCAGAACCCGGAGTTCTACAAAAAACAGAACCTCCGACTTTCCACGACGCTGACACCCCGCATAATCGCCTGCGCCGAAGACCGTGGAAAGCACATCAGCCTGCCGCGGGGGTGTCTCGATGACGTACGGTCGTTACTCCAGAAATATAAAAGCCACCTCAAGGTGGAAGATCTGAGAAATATCGGCGATCCCGTGGATGCCAGCTTTTTCGGTGAATTAACCGATGCTCAGCACCAGGCAGTGAAAGTCATGCTCGAATACGATAATGGCGTAATCGTGGCGCCGCCGGGTTTCGGGAAAACCGTTCTTGGAACCTGCCTGATCGCTGCGCGAAAGTGCAACACCTTGATCCTGGTACACAGACAGCCGCTGTTGGAACAATGGAGATCGCAGATCGGCATCTTTCTTGATCGCAACGCAAAATCAATCGGCCAACTTGGTGGTGGGAAACGTAAGCTGACAGGACAAGTCGACGTAGCCATGATCCAGAGCCTGTCTCGAAAAGACTCGGTGGATGACATCGTCGCCAAGTATGGGCAAGTCATCATCGACGAATGCCACCATCTGCCAGCCGTTTCGTTCGAGCGGATTCTCTCCGAGATAAAGGCACGTTACATTGTCGGGTTGACCTCCACACCACAGCGCCGCGATGGTCACCAGCCCATCATTCATATGCAGATCGGCCCCATTCGATTCAGAGTCGATCCACGTAGTCAGTCTGCGCAACGCCCCTTCGAACACCGACTTGTTGTCAGGGAAACCGGCTTTGATCCTCCCGAGCATGCATCCGAACTAACCATTCAGGCACTCTACGGCCTGCTGGTAACCGATGAAAATCGCAACGAGCGGATCATCAACGATGTGCTGCTCGCTATGAAAGAAGGTCGATCACCGATTCTGCTGACGGAACGCAAGAATCACCTTGAGCATCTCCACCAGCGGTTAAAAAGCTTTGTCCGGAATATCGTCGTTCTGAAGGGAGGACGGTCGACGAAAGAACGGCTACAAGTCCAGGAGCAACTCGCCTCTATTCCAATAGCAGATGAGCGCCTCCTGCTGGCAACCGGGAAGTATATCGGAGAAGGATTCGACGATGCGCGCCTGGATACCCTGTTTCTTTCACTACCAGTTTCGTGGAAAGGCACTCTCGTACAATATGCCGGGCGATTGCACCGGCTACACCCCGGGAAACACGAAGTTCGGATCGTTGATTATGTGGATGGCAAAGTACCTATGCTGGCCAGGATGTTCGAAAAAAGGCTCCGTGGCTATCGTGCAATGGGGTACCAGGAAGAGGATAGAGGATCCTTTCTCGATTAACCGACAACTTGTGAGACCTGGGATTTTTATACCAAACTTGGTTTTTATTTACTTATTTTTCAAGTAATTACAAGGCAAAAATGGCGTCCCCAAGGGGATTCGAACCCCTGTTGCCGCCGTGAAAGGGCGGTGTCCTGGGCCAGCTAGACGATGGGGACGGGACCGGAAAACCATCAGGGCCGGGAAACCGGTCCTGCGGAACTTGGTGGAGCCAGGCGGGATCGAACCGCCGACCTCTTGCATGCCATGCAAGCGCTCTCCCAGCTGAGCTATGGCCCCGTAAATAAAAATAAGTCGCGGACTCTACGATAGGAGTCGTTCCGTGTCAATAGGTTAGCCCGCCCCCCCCGACCTCGCGGCCGGTGCCGGGCGCAACGCCCGATCAATGCGGGCGAGGGTCCGCTCGCGTCCGAGCAAGTATACCGTAACGTCGATCGGGGGCGATACCGTGCCCCCGGTGAGCGCCACGCGTAGCGGTTGGGCAACCTTGCCCAGCTTGAGGCCGGCGGCCTCGGCCACCCCGCCGACGGCGGCGTGCACGGCCTCCGCGCTCCAGGGTTCGAGGTCCGCGAGCGCGGCGCGCAGGGCGGTGAGGCTCGGGCGCTG
>QIHI01000124.1 GCA_003230915.1 Kiritimatiellales bacterium
GAAGAACTCCAAACTCTGGCAACCACTCCGTTCCAAGGCGCATTGGCTCCACTCAACCGCCTAAGGGACGGATCCCCAGAAGCTTATTATTGCTGGCTAAGAACAACGCTCGATCTCTAGGGCCGAGATCGCTTGCACTAAGTTATTCATTCACAGATTTCTATTCCTTATTTGGTTGCCCCCTTTTTTGGACGCCGATATATTCGCGGCTCGCTTTTAGGGAAAACTCCCTTATTTAACTGACTATAAGGAGATTAGTTATGTCAGAAATCATTGATGTATTGGCACGAGAAATCCTCGATTCACGCGGCAACCCGACACTGGAAGTGGATATTCTGCTCGAATCCGGCGCCATGGGCCGTGCGGCCGTTCCATCTGGCGCGTCCACCGGAGTAAACGAAGCGCTTGAACTGCGCGATGGCGACGACACCCGCTACCTCGGCAAAGGCTGTCAGAAAGCTGTCGACAACGTGAACGACCAGATCGCCCCAGCCATCATCGGTATGGACGCCATCGACCAGGTCGGCATCGATAACCTGATGCTTGAACTCGACGGCACCGAAACCAAGTCCAAGCTCGGCGCCAATGCCATGCTCGGCGTCTCCCTCGCCGCCGCCCATGCGGCAGCCGACCACCTTGGCCTCCCGCTGTTCCGCTATATTGGCGGAACCAACGCCAAAGCCCTACCGGTTCCGATGATGAATATCATCAACGGCGGATCGCACTCCGACGCCCCGATTGCCTTCCAAGAATTCATGATCCGCCCGATTGGCGCTCCGTCCTTCAAGGAAGGCCTGCGTTGCGGTGCAGAAGTATTCCACGCCCTCAAGGCGATTATTAAAGGGAAGGGTCTCAGCACTGCGGTCGGC
This sequence comes from Kiritimatiellales bacterium, assembly GCA_003230915.1. Classification (GTDB taxonomy): domain Bacteria; phylum Verrucomicrobiota; class Kiritimatiellia; order Kiritimatiellales; family Pontiellaceae; genus Pontiella. The sequence goes on from QIHI01000124.1 coordinate 870, forward strand.
GACGAGGGTGGGTTTGCCCCGAACTTTGCAGGCGGAACCGAGGAAGCCCTCGACTCCATCATGCAGGCGATCAAGGACGCTGGATACGAGCCGAGTAAGGACGTAACCATCGCCCTCGACTGCGCGGCTTCCGAGTTTTTCGAAGACGGCATATACAACTACGCCAAATTCGAAGGCGAAAATGGCGCAAAGCGCTCTTCCACCGAGCAATCCGACTACCTCGCCGAGCTCAGCGCCAAGTACCCGATCGACTCCATTGAAGACGGCATGGACGAGCAGGACTGGGCAGGCTGGAAAATCCTCACCGATACCATGGGCGACAAATGCCAACTCGTCGGCGACGACTTGTTCGTGACCAACGTAAAGTTCCTGGCCCGCGGAATCAAAGAAGGCTCTGCCAACTCGATCCTCATCAAGGTCAACCAGATCGGAACTCTGACAGAAACTCTCGACGCGATCGAAATGGCTCACAAGGCCGGCTTCACCGCCGTGGTTTCCCACCGTTCCGGCGAAACTTCCGATACCACCATCGCGGACATCGCAGTTGCAACCAACGCAGGGCAGATCAAGACCGGTTCCCTAAGCCGTTCCGACCGTATCTCCAAATACAACCAGCTGCTACGCATCGAAGAAATGCTCGGTGCCGACAGCCGCTACGGCGACGCATAATCAGCGTTTCAATGCTGGATGAAAAGGCGGTCTCCGGGTCGTCTTTTTTATTTCCCAAGGCTTGTTGAACGACCGAATCTGGGTATATTGCTAGGCAAATGCAGCAAACGGAAAAATACTGGATTCTAATCAACCGGATTGTGCTGGCCGCAGTCACCGTGATGGCCGCTGTCGGCATTGTACTCGCCTTCACTCCGAAGGTGAAACAAATGCAGGCCTACCAGAATACCCGCGATACATTTCAGCACCGTATCGACGTCACCGTTGTCGCCGAACGGGAACTAAAGGAAAAACAACGGCGCTTCCTGACCGACCCCACCTATGTTGAAAAAGTCGCCCACGAGGTTGGCTATGCCAACAAGGGCGAAATGATCTACCATTTTCCTGAAGAGACCGGATCAAATGGCTCCCCTCTCTAGCCCTCCCATCGCGTGGACTATTGCTGGCTTCGACTCGGGCGGCGGCGCAGGTCTTCAAGCCGACCTTAAAACCATGGCCGCCTTCGGTGTGCATGGTTGCTCGGTTATCACCGCCGTAACCGCACAGAACACACAAGGTGTACAGGCCATAGAACCTGTTTCCGAATCCATGTTGCGTGCCCAACTCCATGCCCTAGAAACCGACCTTCCGCCCGCCGCCATCAAAACCGGAATGCTTGGCACTACGGAAACCTGCAGAGCCCTCGCAGCATTTCTACAAACCGAGGACGCCCCCATTGTCTGCGACCCCGTTCTTAAATCCACCTCTGGCATGGATCTGCTCGATCCTGAAGCACTCGACATCCTCATCTACGAAATTTTCCCAAAGGTTACCGTCCTGACTCCCAACCTTCCGGAGACGGAAGCTTTAATTGGCAAAGCCCTCCAAACGGTGGAAGCGGCCGCCAATCAACTCCTAGCAATGGGTCTGGGGTCAGTCGTCATTAAAGGTGGCCATGCGGAGGGTGGCGAGTGCCGCGACTACTGGACGGACGGAACGCAATCGCTCTGGTTATCCAGTCCGCGCATCGAAACATCGTCCGCGCACGGCACGGGTTGCACTCTCTCCTCAGCCATTGCCGCAGCCCTTGCGCTCGGGCAAGAAATCCCCGAAGCCGTCGCTACCGCCAAAACCTTCTTGAATCAATGCCTTAAATCCCCCACCAACCTCGGAGCCGGGAACGGCCCCATGAAAATCGAACCGTTCCGGAACGATCCGCAGGATCGACCAACCCGTTGCTGACTCCCCTCAGGCGTGCAAAAGGACTTTATCGACACGGGCGATTTCGAAGACGCGGCGAGGCCGGCCGGGAAGATTGGCGATGGACATCGATACCCCCTTGTCCTGCGTCGCCTTTTTGAGACCAATCAGGAAACCAAGGCCGGAGCTGTCGATAAAATCGAGTTGCGCGGCATCGATCGAAACGGCCTTGAGATTTCCCTGCTGCTTCAGCTCGCGATGAATGAAGCCGGATTGGAACTCAAAATCCGGAACCGTTGCAGCGGTTAATTCCATCGGTAGCTCTAGCGTCAGCAAGCCTTCTTCGTAGACCGTGTTGCCGTCGCGGTGTTCGCTCAGATTTTGGAGGATTCCTTCCAGTTCGTCCATGCGAGTGGCGGTATCGAAATAGTCGGTCAGTCGGCAGGTCTCGAGCAAGCGGCGCACTTTGGGGCGCGGGGCATAGAGGATCAATCGCGTCCCGTTCGCCCGGCAATGCTTATTGACTTCGAGCAGGGCGCCCAGCTCAAGGCTGTCGAACCACGGTACCGAGTGGATATCAAGAATAATGTTCTGCACAGCGCGTTTCTCGAGATAGGTAACGAACTCACGGGCGGCTGGTTCACTTTCCAACGTCTGAAAACGTTCCACGATTGCGCCGAGGGTTTCGAGCGCTTTACGGTCGCTCTGTTCCAGCTTCTGGAAAACGACGGGGTTGTCGGGCATTCGGTGGATCCGCCACATTTGGCGGCTGGCAGAAAGAAGGAACCGGATGTTGGCCACGT
>QIHI01000085.1 GCA_003230915.1 Kiritimatiellales bacterium
CGATTTCAGAGAAGGTGTTGTACATCGCGAACGAGGCGCGTGCGGTGGCCGGTACCTTGTAGCGTTCCATCACGGGTTGGGCGCAATGATGACCCGTACGGATCGCTACGCCTTCCATGTCGAGCATTGTGCCAATATCGTGCGGATGTACTTGGTCGAGTACGAACGAGATCAGTCCCGCTTTCTGCTCAGCTTCGCCGATGATCCGCAGGCCATCGATTTCCCTGAGTTTCGAAGTGGCGTATTCAAGTAGGCCGTGTTCGTGCGCGGCAATGGCGCCTAATCCGATCTTTTGCACATACTCGAGCGCGGCACCCAGTCCAATTCCGCCGGCAATATTCGGCGTTCCTGCCTCAAATTTATAAGGAAGTGTATTGTATTCCGTTTTTTCAAAGCTGACAGAGAGGATCATGTCGCCTCCACCCTTGTACGGCGGCATTTCTCGCAACAACTTTTCTTTGCCGTAAAGAATACCGATCCCAGTGGAGCCATAAATTTTATGACCCGAGAAGGCGTAGAAATCGCAGCCCAGCGCCTGAACATCCACCGGAATGTGCGGCACAGCCTGTGCCCCATCAACCAGAACAGCAACTCCTTTCGCATGCGCAGCCTCAATGATCTCTTTGACGGGATTCACGGTACCCAACGCATTGGAGATATGGACCACCGACACCAGCTTAGTGCGCTCGTTCAACAGCTCGGAGAAACGATCCATCTCCAACTCACCCCGGTCGGAAATCGGTACCACCTTTAATGTTGCACCGGTCTGTTTGCAAACGATCTGCCATGGAACGATATTGGAATGGTGCTCCATGTGGGTGATAAGAATTTCGTCGCCTTTTTGTAGAAGTGGGCGTGCGTAGCTTTGCGCCACGAGATTGATCGACTCTGTCGTTCCACTCGTGAACACAATTTCGTGCATACAATCGGCGTTGATGAAATTACGTACAATCGCACGCCCGTTTTCATAGGCCGCCGTGGCTTCTTGGCTCAGCTGGTGTACCCCGCGATGGATGTTGGAGTAGCCCGATTCGTAGAATCCTTTAATCGCATCGATCACCTGTATCGGATGCTGGCTCGATGCCGCGTTGTCGAGATAGACCAGCGGCTTCCCGTGAACCTCGGTGGAAAGGATCGGGAAATCGTTGCGGATCGACACCACGTCGTACTGAGCCACATTATTCATCTGGCTACCCTTTCGAGCCATTCCTGCACGAGCTGACCAGCATGATCCTTCACGGCTCCGCACTTGACCCCATCAAGCACTTCGTTGGCGAAAGCGTAGGTCAGCATCGCGTGGCCGTATACGGGATCAATGCCGCGCGTTTGTAAATAGTACAGTGCCTCTTCGTCAAGTTCGCCAATGGTCGCGCCATGCGTACATTTGACGTCATCCGCATAGATCTCAAGCTGCGGCAGCGTATTCACTTTCGCCCCCCGACTCAGCAATAGATTTTTGTTGTTCTGCACGGCATCGGTTTGCTGCGCGTCCTGCTGAACGAGAATCCGCCCGCAAAAAACTGCGCGTGCCTTTTCGTCGAGAATACCTTTGTAAAGCTCGTGGCTGTTGCAATTGGGTACGGCGTGATCCATGAACATATGCGTATCGAAATGCTGCTTATCCTTGAGCAGATAGAGACCGTTGCAGATGGCTTCCCCCCCCTCACCGGTCAGCTTGCCGCGGATATCGTTACGGCTCAGCGCCGCGCCCAGTGTAATAGCATGGTTGCTGAAAATCGCGTTTGCCCCAAGCGTTGCCTCCAAGGTTTGGAAGTGGAAGGCAGAAGCCCCTTCTCGCTGGATTTTATAATGATCGGCGGTCGAATGATCGGCGCAAAAAACTTCCGTCACAGAATTAGTCCAATAGGATTTATCGGCCCCACCAATATATTCTTCCACAACGACAACCGATGCGCCCTTTCCGCAAGAGACGAAGTTCCGCAAATGGAAGGCCGCACCATCAACATCGGCTAAATAGACCAAATGGATCGGAGAGTCGAGTTGCACACCGTCAGCGATTTCAATGAAGGCGCCGGCGGAAAAGTTCGCCGTATTCGCGGCAACAAAGGCGCTCTGTGTACCGGCCAGCATTCCCAACCGAGGATCAATGTGATCCATGATTGAACCAATCCTGATGCCCGCCGGAAGCCCGTCGAGTTTAGACTTTTCCAGCGATAACTTGCCGTTCTCGAACACGAGGCAGTGGTCGCCCAACGGCTGAAACTCCAGATCAGAGGCTTTCCAGTCGTTTGAAAATTCTGTATTTGCCACCCGGGAGACATCGGTAAAGCGCCATAGTTCCTCCTTTGTGGTTGGAAAGCCCTTTGCCTTAAAATCGGCGGCGGCGATTTCGCGTAGTTGCTGCAAATCCATGGTTTAGACTCCCTCTTCGCCAACCCAAGAGGCATAGCCTTCATTTTCCAATTCAAGCGCCAGTTCCTTGCCGCCCGATTTCACGATCTGCCCATGCACCATGACGTGTACAAAGTCCGGCACGATATAATCGAGCAGGCGCTGGTAGTGGGTAATGACTAGAAAGCTACGATCCGGGCTACGCAGAGCATTTACGCCATCGGAGACGATGCGTAGTGCATCGATATCCAATCCGGAGTCAGTTTCATCAAGAATGCCAAGCTTTGGTTCGAGCATCGCCATCTGGAAGATTTCGTTACGCTTCTTTTCGCCGCCGGAAAACCCGGAGTTAACGGCACGCTCTAAGAGGTCATCGCGGATCTTCATCACTTGCTTTTTATCTTCGATCAAGTCGAGGAAATCCATAGCATCGAGCTGCTCCTCGCCGCGATGTTCGCGCACGGCGTTGACCGCTGCCTTAAGGAAATACATATTGCTGATACCCGCGATTTCGACCGGGTACTGAAAGGCGAGAAAAAGGCCGGCACGGGCGCGTTCATGCGCAGCGAGATCATCGAGGTTCGCTCCATCGAATAGGATTTCACCCTGCGTTTTTTCATAGGCTTCATTGCCTGCTAGCACATTCGCTAACGTGCTTTTTCCGGAGCCGTTCGGCCCCATGATCGCATGAACCTCGCCGGAATTGACTGTCAGGTTGATCCCTTTCAGGATTTGGGTTCCTGCCACACTTGCGTGCAGATTTTTAATATCAAGTAGTGCCATTATTTTCTCCAATTCAAATTTTATCCAACAGACCCTTCCAAACTAATACCGAGTAATTTTTGGGCTTCTACAGCAAACTCCATCGGTAGTTCCTTAAATACTTCCTTACAAAATCCATTCACGATCAGACTCACGGCTTCCTCTGTATCAAGGCCGCGTTGGTTGCAATAGAAAATCTGATCCTCGCCGATTTTGGTGGTGGTGGCTTCGTGTTCCACCTGCGCGGTCGGGTTATTTACATCAAT
>QIHI01000028.1 GCA_003230915.1 Kiritimatiellales bacterium
TGCCGCTGGTGTTTGGCGAAAAGATCGTAATGCGTATTCTCGACAAGGAAAGTCTCGTGCTCGATCTCGCAGATATTGGTTTTGAAGGGCAAAATCTTAAGCGGTTCAAAGAAATCCTGAATATGCCAAACGGCGTAATCCTGCTGACCGGTCCAACGGGCAGCGGTAAAACCACCACGCTCTATAGCGCGTTGAATCTGCTGAAAAGCTCAACGAAGAATGTTCAGACCGTGGAAGACCCGGTGGAATATCTAGTGGAAGGGGTTAACCAAATGCCGGTGCGCCCAAAGATTGGGCTCAACTTTGCCGAGTGTCTGCGCCACATCCTGCGCCAAGACCCAGACGCTGTCATGATTGGAGAGATCCGCGATGCAGAAACCGCCGAAATTGCCATGCGAGCCTCACTCACTGGACACATTGTATTGAGCACGCTGCACACGAATGACGCGACTTCATCCTTCAGCCGGATGCGCGATATCGGCATCCCGGCCTACCTCACCGCATCTACGATGCGATTGGTCATTGCCCAGCGGTTGGTGCGAAAAATATGCTCAAACTGCAAAACGGAATACCAACCGGATGCGGGCGAGCTGGAATGGGTTAAACCGATATTTCCGGATGCCGCCGAGTGGACGTACTACCATGGAAAGGGTTGCAACCAATGCCGAAATCTAGGTGTAAAAGGTCGGCGTGCTATCTTTGAGTTTTTAGAAGTTACTCCGGATATCCGGGAGCTCGTTCATGATGAGGCTAACGATATGGTCTTGCGCAAGCAGGCTGTCGAAGGCGGCATGGAAACACTGGCCGAAAATGGATTCAGGCGGGTGCGCCAGGGCGAAACTACCATCAGTGAGGCGATCAGCGTCTGCCAGATGGACTGAGAAATATCGAATACTGAACAAGGAACATCGAATGTCGAAGGAGTTTTGACGGAATAACAGGATGAACATGATTGTCACCCAGTTGAATATGAAAAGTAATCCCGATGATTCTGTTATCCAGTCTAAAAAAATCGTGTTGCACGGGAGCATTGGCAAAGGAACTTAATATGGGCATGTTTAGCTACATTGCAAAAAATAAGGAAGGGCAGGAAGTTCGCTCTTCGGTCGAAGCCTCCACTCGTTTGGAAGCACTGGAATCCTTGCGGAAGAAGGGGCTCACCGTCGTTGACCTCTTTGGAGTCGAGCACGAAAAGTCTGGAGCCGCCCCGAAGGTTAGAGAAATAAATCTGGGAAAGAAGACGAAGCGGAAGGCCTTTGCCTCGGGTAAGGTAAAGATGGGCGACCTCGCCATCTTCTGCCGCCAGTTGGCCATTTCTGTAAATGCCGGCGTTCCGTTGCGCGATGCCCTTGATACCATCGGACAAGAGCTGGAGCAACCCGCCTTGCAGCGGGCCGTATTGGATATCGTGAGACAGCTTAACGATGGCAAAAACTTTTCAGAGGCCGTCTCGAGTCACCCCAAAATTTTTAATGTGATGTTTTGCGGTCTGATCAAGGTAGCCGAGGAATCGGGTAAGCTACCCAGCACCTTACAGCAACTGGCAGACTATCTCGAACGAACCGATAAGTTACAACGACGCATTAAGGCCATGTCGGCCTACCCGATGTTTATTGGCGGGTTTTTTGTTCTAGTTTGTATGATTATGACCCTCTTTATCTTGCCGCAATTCACCGATATCTTCGCCGGACTTGGGGCGGAATTACCGGTCTTTACGACGGTGGTTTTTGGGATCAATACCTTTTTTGTGAACCACATTATCGAAATATTTTTGATTGTGACCGTCGTGACGGCGGCTCTCATTTTCTACGGGCGCACTCCGGCGGGATCCTATCAGCGGGACAAGCTTAAGTTGGCTACGCCCTATGTGGGCGATTTGGCACTGAAGTATGTGCTGGCGCGTTTTTGCCGCAGCCTATCGATCATGGTGGATGGGGGGGTTCCCATTTCCACCGCCCTCGAAATCTGTGCGGAAGCCACCGGGAATCAAGTGTTGCATAAAACCGTGATGGAAGTGCGCGAACGCATTCTGACCGGGCATGGCATTGCCGATAGTCTGGCACAGAGTGGGGTCTTCCCCGGACTGATTGTTCGCATGGTGAGTGTCGGTGAAGACTCGGGCCAGCTTCCCGAAGTATTGGAAAAAGTGGCGGATCTGTATGAAGATCAAGTGGAAGTATCGATTATGACCACGATGGCCTTGTTTGAGCCGGTGATCATCTGCGTCTTCGGTGCCTTTGTTTTAATTATCGTTTTAGCGATCTACATGCCCATGTTCACGGTTTCATCGGGGGCACAGTAATCGTCTTTCAACAAAGGAGGTTGAATGGATAGAACCGAGAAAATTTTAGTGTAGGAAAACATCCTCGGGGCGGATGGAATGGGCAGGGTGCCCTAATGAGCAGTGAGTAAATAAATAAAGGAGAAGTACATGAAAACAAAACAAAACAAAAAATCCGGTTTCACCTTGGTGGAACTCATGGTTGTCGCCATCATCGTAGCGATTTTGGCCGCAGTCGCCATCCCGCTTATGTCGGGGAATAGGGATCGTGCCATTGCGACAGAAGGTCAGGCCGGGTGCGGTACGATTGCTACAGGAATCAAGATGCAGTGGGTGCAAACTGGAAGTTTTTCCACAAACTCTGCTAATGCAGAGAGTCTGCCCGGCATCGTCCTTGATGATTTAGATGGAACCTACTTCGATCATTCTGGGTACTCATGGGTTGCGACGGACGGCAACGACTATGTGATCACGGCGACAAGCCGTGATAACAACGTCATAACGATGACGGTAGTGGCTGGAGTGGCGACTTGGACAGGTTATGGTCAACAATAAGGGTTAAATAAATTTCTGGGTAGCTCTTGCTACCCAGAGATGCTTTTTTTCTTCGAAAAGAACAGTAGAGGCGGGAATGGAATCCATAGCAAAAAACGAAAACATAGCGGGCATCAACATAGGCGATGGCTTTGTGAGTATTGCGCGAATTGTACGACGCGGCCGCAAGAAGCTCCTGCTGACGCATGCGGGCTGGGCGGAATATGCGTTAGATGCCTCGGATGTTGCAATTGCGCAGGTGATCCGCACGTTGTGGAAAAAAACCAAGATGCCAACACGTACGGTATGCGGCGGCTTACAGTCGCGGTCGCTCTGCCTGAAGTATTTTAAATATCCCGATCTTTCCCCGATGGAGTTGACCTCGGCGTTGCAGCTTGAGGCCGAAGAAAGCCTCCAGCTTCCCCCTGAACAAATCATACTTGATTGGCATATCAATCGCCC
>QIHI01000138.1 GCA_003230915.1 Kiritimatiellales bacterium
TATCGTGGCGAAGGGGCTTTGGCAGGGCAGTCGCTGTCGACCCGTGATTGGAAAACCGAAAAGGTGCGTTTTTCTGGCGACGAAAGCGGGGGCTTTCTCGCTGATTCCATAGGCCCTTTAGAAATACGTGCTTTGAAGTTGCGCCGAATAGTCGATAACCCATTCGACTCTCAATTGCTGTTCTATGTGAAGCAACTTGCGCGCGGCGACTTGGGTCAATCCGAATTTTTTAAGCAACCAGTTGCCAAGCTACTGGCGGACGGTATTCTTCCGTCGCTCTCGCTAACCGTCCCAATCTTTTTCATCGGGATCGTCGTTTCTATCAGCCTCTCATTAGTCTGTGCCTTTTTTCGTAATCAATTTATAGACCGCTTTCTCGTGGTGACTGCGGTTGCACTGATGAGCATTAATTACCTCATCTACATTGTGGCTGGGCAATATCTGCTGGCCTACAAGCAGGGTTGGTTTCCGGTTTGGGGGTATGAGTCAGCTCGCTATCTAATCCTCCCGGTCATCATCGGCGTCATCAGCGGCCTTGGCTCAAATATCCGTTTCTACCGCACGGTAATGCTCGACGAAATGTATAAAGATTATGTCCACACGGCTTTTGCAAAGGGCGTCTCCAAGCCGCGTATACTTTTTGTACACGTACTTAAAAATGCGATGATCCCGATCATTACTAACGTCGTGATCGCTATTCCGTTCCTGTACACCGGATCGCTGTTGCTCGAAAACTTTTTTGGAATTCCTGGTCTAGGATATATGAGTATCAATGCGGTGCTTTCGTCGGATGTCGATGTGGTTCGAGCGGTGGTGCTGATCGGGGCGCTTTTATTTGTGGTGGCTAACCTGATTACGGATATTTGCTACGCGGCGGCCGATCCGCGCGTAAAATTAAAATAGTTTCTTATGGAAAAAAGTGGACAGAGTTTATGGGGCGATGCCTGGCGGCGGTTGAGAAAAAACCGCATGGCCATGGTCTGTCTGGGCCTCGTCGTGCTGTTTACTCTGCTGGCGATCTATGGCGAGGCCGTCTATCGCTACCACGAGTTCAAGGATAGTACACCATCCTATCAGATGACCAATCTAGATCTAGCCTACCAACCGCCGGGGCCTAGCCATTGGATGGGTACCGACGGGCTCGGACGCGATGTTATGGCGCGTTTGGTGCAAGGCGTCCGTATTGCCTATAAGGTGGGCATCATCACATCCTTGATCGCGATTCCCATTGGCGTGATTCTCGGCTGTTTGGCTGGTTTCTTTGGTGGAAAGGTCGACGATGTCATTGTCTGGTTCTACTCGACCATCGCCTCCATGCCCGGTCTTCTTTTCATTCTTGCCATTGCCATGGTCGTTCCGGACAAGGGGCTACTGGGGGTCTACCTAGGTATTGGACTCACCACCTGGGTGGGGCTGTGTCGCCTCGTACGCGGCGAGGTATTCAAACACAAAGAACAAACCTATGTGCAGGCGGCCAAGGCTTTGGGTCTGGGTTCCGGTCGCATCATGTTTAAGCACATCCTTCCCAATATTATGCATGTGGTGATTGTTACCTTCACCTTGCGCTTTCCGGCGGCGGTTGGCACGGAGGTCATCATGAGCTACCTCGGTATCGGCGTACAGGGAGAGCCTTCTTGGGGATTGATGATCGACGCCGCTCGCATGCGCCTCTGGCAAGGCATGTGGTGGGAGATGACTTTTGTAACCTTGGCGCTCTTTCTTCTGGTTCTTGCCTTCAACCTGCTCGGCGACGCCTTGCGCGATGCACTCGACCCAAGGCTTAACGACTAATGTCAGACTCAAATAACATTCTGGACGTGAAGAATCTGAGTATACAATTTGGCTCAGGCGATGGGTTGGTTAGGGCGGTCGATGGCGTTTCCTTTGCCGTAGGGCGTGGCGAAACCGTTGCCCTCGTTGGGGAAAGCGGTAGTGGAAAAAGCATCAGTGCCGCAGCGCTTACCAAACTCGCACCTCGTGCGGCAAAATTTGCAGGAGGCTCCATTTGGTTTGAAGGGCGAGACATGCTCTCGCTCTCTGAGCGTGAACTGCGCAAAATTCGAGGCAGCCAAATTTCCTATATTTTCCAAGAGCCGATGGTCTCACTCAATCCCGTTTTCACGGTCGGTTGGCAGATCGAAGAGGCGATCAAACTGCACCAGAAGGGGATTGATCGAAAGGCCGAGGTTCAACGGTTGCTCGATCTGGTGCATCTGCCCGAACGACTCGCGACGGCCTACCCTCACGAGATGAGCGGAGGACAATTGCAGCGCGGTGTAATCGCCATGGCGCTCGCCTGCTCGCCTGCACTGCTGGTGGCCGATGAACCCACTACCGCTCTTGATGTCACCGTACAGCGCGAAATTCTGAATCTGCTTGCCGAGCTCAGCGAGAAAATCGGCCTTTCCATTCTGATGATCACACACAACTTCGGCATCGTCGCCGACTTGGCCGACCGGGTTTACGTCATGCAAAAAGGCCGTATTGTGGAGGAGGGTACAACCCAGGAAATTCTCTACGATCCGCAGCACCCATACACCAAGCAACTCATGGCCGCCGTCCCTCGGTTGCATCCTCGGAAGGAACATTATTTTACTGCAGAAGACTCAGAGAATACGGAGGATCAAAAATGAGAATTCCCTCTATGACCTCTAGCGAAGCGGGAGGTGAAAAGCTCCTTGTTGTTCATGACTTGAACGTGGTCTACGGCCATGGCAAGAATTCTGTGCATGCCGTTAAGGATGTGTCTATAGCGGTCGCACCCGGCGAAATTTTTGGACTAGTCGGCGAGAGCGGGTGCGGAAAAAGCTCGCTGGGCAAGGCCATCATTCGACTGATAGATCCTTCCGCTGGAAAGATTTTCTTTAAGGATACCGACGTTGCACTGCTCAAGGGAAAGTCATTGAAAACCTATCGGCAGGAAGTGCAGATGGTTTTTCAAGACCCCTATGGTTCGCTCAATCCGCGCATGAAAGTGGGCCATGCGATAGTTGATGTACTAGAGGTACACCGGATCGGAAAGAACACCTTAGAGCGTCGGGAACGTGTGACCGATCTTTTTAAAGATGTTGGCTTGGATCCCGATTGGGTATGGCGCTATCCCCACGAATTTTCCGGGGGACAGAGACAGCGTATCTGCATTGCCCGCGCGCTCGCTTTGGATCCTGATTTGCTGGTGGCCGACGAGCCAGTTTCCGCGCTCGATGTTTCCGTGCAGGCCGAAATTCTGCATCTGCTTGAAAAAT
>QIHI01000063.1 GCA_003230915.1 Kiritimatiellales bacterium
GTAGGGTTCCGCCGCGGTTTCGTTAACGGACTCACCCGTACCGAGAAACTTGTCTTCCTGGCCTTTGCCGCCTATCCCGCCGTGGCGATAGTGAGTTACCTCTTGGGCACGCAAACCAATATCGGCTTTCGCTTTCTCGGGCGCGATCTACGTTTTCTGCTTTTTATCCCGGTCTATCTCGCCATCCGCTGGGCCCGGCCTTCGGAGCGCAGTTTATTTTTTTCACTGGCTATCGGGCTTGCGTTTGATATCAGTTTGGCTTTATGGCAGGTGCATTACGGCCCGGCGCACCCGAGAGCACACGGTGTCACGAGCGTAGCCATCACCTTTGGCGACCTTTCCTTGCTCGTGGGTTGGTTGGCGGCAATACTTTTTATTGGGAAAGCCTCCGTACGGGGTATATTTCCATGGTTACTTGTGGTACTGCTCTTGGGAGCGGGGCTTGCGGCCAGTTTGTTGTCCGGTAGTCGCGGCAGCTGGATTGCTATCCCATTGCTTGGCTTGATCTTTATAGTAAGTCTGCCACGTGGAGTGATGCGGGTTGGGGCGGTTGGAGTTGTCGCGGGCTTTCTCTTGGTGATGGCGGTATTGGCTCTTGTGCCAGGGGATGTGGTTTATTCGCGGGTCCATGACGGAATCCGCAACTTGCACACCTACTACCGCTATGTCGTCAGTCATCCTCTGTCACCCCGAATGCGGTACGCGCGGTGCCTCGATCAGCGGGATTTCCTGAGGGACGTGGCTGCGGCGACGAGGGAATCGACGCCTGGACGGCGGATTCCCATTCGTGTTGTAAGCGTTCGGGATGCGTTCCGTCGAGGCGCGTGGACGCAACTGTGTCACGGTGGCTATGCGCTACAGGTGTCAGTGCCGGCGCAACAGAAGGGCTGGACGACTCTGCTGGTGCCACGTTCAGCGCGTACAGCGGGGCTCCAGCCATTGGCCATTCTAGCGCGCGGTCGCGGCATTCTTCGGAGTCCAGTGCCTTCGCGCGAAGCCCACTTTGACGAAAAGACTTTTGGCGAGGTATCCATACTCAGCCCGATTTTGGGATACGGCGATCTCGCTGTGTTAGTTCATCCTGGTGCGACGCTTACCTTCATTCCTTTGCAGATAAATCCGGGCAGCTATTACTACTTTTATACCGTTAGCTCGGTGGGTTTGAGACTGGAGATGTGGCGGGTTGCAGCGCGCTATTGGTTGGGGCACCCGTGGTTCGGGATCGGAACGGGCGCCTATCGGAGCTGGAACCACCGCATGATCGACAAGAATGAAATGGCTCCCGGCCTGTGGCCGTTCGAACATGCTCACAGTGACTACATGATGGTGCTTGCAACGGAGGGTTTTGTTGGGTTACTTGCGCTCTTGGGGCTATATCTAGTGCCGGCATATTTTTTTTACCGGAGGCGAGCAGAGCAGAAGCATGGAAAATCGGCCTTTGCAGGCTTGGCGGTGGTAGGTGGATTTATGGTCTTCGGCCTGACCGAGACCCTTTTTTCCCACTCCCTGGTGATTTCCTGGTACACCTTAACAGTGGCAATTCTCCTGGCAAGCGCCACTGAAACCAGATGCACTCAATATTCGATTGTGAAGCCATTTTCCGCCTCATGAGCGGGATCCCGGAATTTTTATGTAATCGGAGATGGAACACCACGAACTTACCCGTGGATGAATGATCTTGGCGGAGTGATAGAGACATGGTTTTGATTGTCGGAGTGTTTAAAAGCTGCACTATGGTGCTTGCGATCCACAATTACGAATTCACACCCGTGCCGTGTCCTGCATGGGGGGCTTGAGTGAGCCTTGTTCAGGCGTTTGATTGAGGCCTCGATCGGTGGCAATAGGTAGCACTCCGAGATGCGTTCGAGCGAGCCGACGGACTGGAACCGGCTGACCCTCTTGATGTGGTAGAGGTCATTGAAGCCGTCGGGATCGCGTCCCGGTGGACGGAAATTGACGCGCAGGGAACGGGGGCTTGGCCGTAAGGCTGCAAGCTTGCGTTGCGATAGCTCAAATCTGAGGGGAAAGGTGCGGACTTGCTCCAGTGTCTGGAGTACTTGGGTCTTGAGTAGGATGGTTGTCCTCCGATGATCCCAATCTCCAAGTTCTCGTTAGATTCATGTGTCATTGGAAGATTCCTCTAGGCCTGTACGCGTGGGAGCGGTATACTGTATATAGAGGTGGATGCTAATCATCTCTCAGGGTTCCGTGCGCATGGGAACCGGTTTGCATCTGCGGTGTCATTCAGGGAGAGTTTCTCCGGGAAAGTGTTCCTCGATCCGCTTCGACTGCTCATCGCTCAGAAGCAGCATGTAGCAAGTATGGAAAGTTCGAGGTAGGTTAATGGTTTCTTTTTAAGCAAGTTCAAATGAAAAGAGGTTCTCAGAAGGCATGAAACAATACGTTGCACGTATTCGTGAAGATTTGGAGACAAAAATCACGAACCATAAAGCGGTAATTGGTGTGATTGGTCTCGGTTATGTGGGTTTGCCGCTCGTGCTCAGGTTCGACTACGATATAATTCGTACCGACGCCAGACTGATAGTGGACAGTCGTGGGGTGTATCGGGGTACTTATACCAACATTATCCACGCCTAAGACGGAGGAAAACAATGGCTGGCAACTACAAAGTTATAAAGGGCAGAAAAATACGTTTTGCACTGGTCGGATGTGGACGTATTTTTGAAAAGCATTTCGAATCATTTCGTAAACATGCGGAGCAATCCGAACTCATTGCCGTTTGCGACATTGACCCTGCAGCACTCAAAGTGGCGTGTGGTAGAACTGGTGCAAAGGGTTACTCAAGCTTGGAACCCATGCTACAAAACAAGCAGATCGATGCGGTAGTTATCTCGACGCCTAGCGGTCTGCATGCGGACCAGGGCATGAAGATTGCGCGTGCCGGTTTGCATGTGATCACCGAAAAACCCATGGCCACACGCTGGGACGACGGCAAGAATCTCGTGAAAGTCTGCGATGATGCCGGTGTTCGCCTGTTTGTCGTCAAGCAGAACCGATGCAATCCAACCATTCAATTGCTGAAACGCGCGATCGAAAAACGGCGGTTTGGGCGTATCTACATGGTCAATATGAACGTGTTCTGGAGCCGTCCGCAATCCTATTACGACAGCGCCAAATGGCGCGGCACCTGGGAATTCGACGGCGGCGCCTTCATGAACCAGGCGAGCCATTACGTGGATCTGCTGGACTG
>QIHI01000143.1 GCA_003230915.1 Kiritimatiellales bacterium
ATCTTCCTGCCCTCCGCCTGTGGCGGCGGCGGAACCTGCGCCATGTGCAAATGCAAAGTACTCGAAGGTGGCGGCGAATTGCTGCCGACCGAAGCCGGACAAGTCACAAAGGCCGAAGCCAAGGAAGGTGTACGACTCGCCTGCCAGCTCAAGGTTAAAGAAGACATGAAGCTTGAAATCGAGCAGGAGATTCTCGAGATCAAAAAGTACGAGTGCACCGTTCGTTCCAACGACAACGTTGCAACCTTCATTAAGGAGCTCGTTGTGGAATTGCCCGTAGGGCAGAAGCTCGACTTCAAAGCCGGCGGCTATATCCAGATCGATGTGCCAGCCTACAAAGGTCTATCCTATAAAGGCTTCGATGTGGCCGAGGAATACCGCGGCGATTGGGACAAATTTAAAATTTGGGACTGCGTGGCCAACAACGAAGAGGACTGCTTCCGCGCCTACTCCATGGCCAACTTCCCGCTCGAAGACGATATCATCATGCTCAACATCCGTATCGCTTCTCCGCCACCGGGAACCGACCACCCGCCCGGCATCTGCTCCAGCTATACTTTTGACCTAAAACCAGGCGACAAGATTACCATTTCTGGACCTTACGGCGAATTCTTCGCTCAAGAGACCGAACGCGAAATGTGCTTCATCGGCGGTGGTGCCGGCATGGCTCCCATGCGCTCGCACATCTACGACCAACTCAAGCGTATCGGCACCGATCGCAAGATTACCTTCTGGTACGGCGGCCGTTCCGTGACCGAGTTGTTCTACATGGATGAATTCAAGGCACTCGAAAAAGAGTTCCCGAACTTCACCCTACACGTCGCCCTCAGCGATCCA
Organism: Kiritimatiellales bacterium; assembly: GCA_003230915.1. GTDB lineage: Bacteria > Verrucomicrobiota > Kiritimatiellia > Kiritimatiellales > Pontiellaceae > Pontiella. The sequence continues at coordinate 838 of QIHI01000143.1, forward strand.
TTGCCGGAAGATAACTGGAATGGATCTACCGGATTCATCCATAACGTCGTACTCGAGGAATACCTCGACAAGCACCCCGACCCCACCGAAATCGAATACTACCTCTGCGGCCCGCCCATCATGCTAAAATGCGTGAACGATATGGTCGATAGCCTCGGTGTCGAACCCGAAATGGTCAAGGCTGACGACTTCGGAATTTAGAAAAGAAGGTTTGATTGAGTCAGTTTAAAACTTGAGGAAGCCTGATTTTTTGATCGGGTTTTTTTTATTTTATAAAATTTATGCTGAACGAAATCCGGCTCATCGAACTCAACTTGATTAGTATGTTGATCACGCCTGCTCCCTTCGGTCGTTTAAGACGCAAAACCATACAGAAAGAAAAGTTAACTTTACTTCGCGGGCTTTTTGCCTTTGCGTGAAATAATTCCAGAACCACACGCTATTCCATTCATAGGGATGACCGACACCCAGTGGATTCGGCTCCCCACCCTCTCCAACGAAACTTTTTTAAGAACTCGAAAGCAGGTGTCGTTGACTTTACTGAGGGGTTGGATAGAATTCCCCTTTTATTCATACAACCCTGTATCGTCGACGTAAGGAGAAAGCAGCATGGCCGTAAAAAAAACTGCACCCGTAGATAAATCTTCCGCCCTTAGCGCCGTCGTGGCGCAAATCCAGAAACAGTATGGCGAAGGTGCCATCGTCAAGCTCGGAGAGGCCGCAGCCAACATCAAGATCGAATATATCTCCACCGGCGCACTGACTCTCGACCTCGCCCTCGGTATCGGCGGCCTGCCTCGCGGTCGCATCGTTGAAATCTACGGCCCTGAATCCTCTGGAAAAACCACGCTCGTTTCCCACGTAATCGCCAACGCTCAAAAGTCCGGCGGAGCAGCCGCCTTCATCGATACCGAACATGCACTCGACCCGTCCTATGCCAAAAAAATCGGCGTCGATATCGACAACCTGCTCGTCTCCCAGCCCGACTCCGGCGAAGAAGCCCTCAATATTTGCGAGGCACTCGTCAAGAGTAACTCGCTCGACGTGATCGTCATTGACTCCGTCGCTGCTCTCGCCCCCCGCGCCGAACTAGAAGGCGAAATGGGACAATCGCACGTCGGTCTGCAAGCTCGGCTCATGTCGCAAGCTCTTCGCAAACTCACCGCCGCCATCAACCACTCGCGCACCACCTGCATTTTCACCAACCAAATTCGCGAAAAAGTGGGCGTCATGTTCGGTAGCCCCGAAACCACCCCCGGCGGCAGAGCCCTTAAATTCTACTCCTCTGTCCGCCTCGATATTCGCCGTATCGGCCAACTCAAGGATTCCGCCGGAGTCGTTTACGGAAATCGCACCCGCGTCAAGGTGGTAAAAAATAAAGTCGCCGCCCCCTTCCGCCAAGCCGAGTTTGATATTCTCTACACCGAAGGCATCTCCTACACCGGCTCGGTCATCGATGCCGCCATCGATGCCGGCATTATCGATAAAAAAGGATCATGGCTCTCGATGGACGGCACCCAACTCGGCCAAGGCCGCGACTCCGCCGTTCGCGCCCTCAAAGAAGACAAAGTCCTCTGCGACTCCGTTGTCGAGCGCATCCTCAAAGCCAACGAGGAAAGCACTAAATAATAGGCTTCCTTCGGTGTAGGAGGATGCCTAATCACTCGTATCCGGTAAACTTTTCAAAGGTACAGTCAAGCTGCACGGCCAGATTGGTTTCAAAAGTCGCCGATAAGCTTGATTTCGCGCTTTAGTTCAAAGCCAAACCGCGCCTGCACGGCGGCGATCATTTTTTCGGTAAGCTCGAAGACATCGCGTGCGGAAGACCCGTTGCTAGCGATGATAATATTGGCGTGCCTTTCAAACAGGTGCGCACCGCCCACCCGGAAATTCTTCGCACCGGACTCCTCCAGGAACCAGCCCGCTGCCTGCCGTCGCTCCGCTGCGGAGGTGGGTTCAATGTTTCGGAACACGCTTCCAGCGCAAGGTTGTTTTCGCCAGTCGGGATGCTTGGCTCTCCGCAATTCCAAGATGCGGTCACGCTCTTTTTTCATCGTCTGGACATCCTCAGGATCCAGCCGTAACCATGCACTCAGCACCACACCCCCGGTTTGTTTAAGGATTGACGAGCGGTATTCAAAACCCAGTTCATTTCCCGCCACTTCGTACGTCCGTCCCTGCGTGTCCAGCAGTTTGACCGACTCCACCACATCGCCGATCTGCCGCCCAAACGCTCCGGCATTGCCGGCAATCGCACCGCCCACAGTTCCCGGAATTCCGCTACAATACGAAAGGTCGCCTACGCCATGATCGAT
>QIHI01000042.1 GCA_003230915.1 Kiritimatiellales bacterium
GCTGACCGGAAGATACTGACGCTGAATCGACTCCAAACGTTCCCCTAGCGCTTGCTCGCTATCGACAATCAAGATTGCAGGAACGGTTTCCCTGAACTCTTCGGCAACCGTTTCCGCGAAAGCGGAGTATCCAAAAATAACAAACCCCAATATAACTTTCACAATCTTCATGGCTCTCTCCCCTTTCTCTATGTCATTGCTAATTTTAGCTCAGTTAGCAACAGACATAAAAGTATGGATTTTTGTGGATAGTGTCAAACATATATTTTCGTTCAACTTGATCCACACTTGCTTACTCTCCGTTGGTAATTAGAGGTGGAAATGAAAGGTAAAAAAACAGAACAAGTGGCATTCCGGGTAAGCTCGGAGGAAAAGGAATTCCTAGAACAGGCTGCCGAGGAAATGAATATGAAACTCGGTACCTTGGCAGGCTCGCTCGTCATCCAATTTGTAAAATTCCGCCAATCACATGGAAACCGCCTCATCTGGCCACCCGAATTTAATTACTACCCTTCCAGCTCCAAGAGCGCTCAGGAAAAGACAACTGACTCCGACTGACCGTACTCCACCAGTAACCTTTCCCGTACCCTAAAAAAGCCCGCGCAAAGCACGGGCTTCTCTACAATTTTATGGATTGGGTTAGTAGCGGTTTCCGCCACCTCCGCCGCCCTCATGGCGAGGGGGACGTTCTTCGCGCGGACGCGCAATGTTGACGCGCAGGTTGCGACCCTGCAAATCTTGCTCGTTGAACATATCAACCGCTTTCTGGGCTTCTTCTGGGGAACCCATTTCAACAAAGGCAAAACCCCTGGAGCGGCTGGTGAATTTGTCAAGCATCAGCTCGCATTTGACGACGGTACCGGACTGTTGGAACAGCTCTTCAAGGTCGCCTTCGGTGGAACTATAGGACAGATTTCCTACGTATAGTCTACTTTCCATTTTTCTATCTCTCTGCCATTCAGCGCCCCGCGTCCGTCCCGACTCGTTCGGCTTTCCGGGTATCCCATGATGCCCGCGACGATCCGTGAAGGCTTTCCGAATGAACTCAGCAAAAAACAATATAATTTGTTTTTCGATAAGCAATGAAAAACAGAACCTTTACAGAATGCCTACTCTATTTCGGCATAGACCATTCAACGATCGAGCGGCTCTAATGAACCGTCGCTACATTCGGTGGTGTGGTGGTGTTTCCAAGAAGCCCTCTCTGCACACCGAACGATCCCGCTACGGTCGTTACTTGGACTTCTGTCGACCGAACCGCTTACGCTCAACTTCGGTCAGCATCTTTTTACGCAGACGGATGTTGTTCGGGGTGATTTCCACCAGCTCATCGCCAGCAATGTATTCCAGTGCCTCTTCCAGACTCTTGACCTGCGCCGGGGCAATCTTCATCGCCCGGTCGGTGCCGGAAGCGCGCATATTGGTCAGCTGTTTGGCCTTCTGGATGTTCACTACCAGATCCTTGTCGATACAGTGCTCGCCAAGAACCATGCCTTCATAGCAATCCTCGCCGGGATTGACAAAGAAGGTTCCCCGCTGCTGGAGTGCATCGATGGCAAACGCCACGGAAAGCCCTTTTCCCTGCGAGATCAACACGCCGTTGTTGCGCTGCTGGATATCGCCCTTGAAAGGTTCGTACTGAAGGAAGCGGTGCGTCACAATGGCTTCGCCGGCCGAGGCCGTAAGCATCTTGCTGCGCAATCCGATCAGGCCGCGGGTCGGGATTTGAAAGCGGATCATTTTCCGCAGGCCATGTTGCTCCATATCTACCATCTCGCCTTTGCGCACGCCAGCCACTTCGATCACCTTTCCGGCATATTCGTCGGGCACGTCCACATGCAAGATTTCGATCGGCTCCTCTTTTTTCCCATGCTTTTCCTTGAAAATAACCCGAGGCTGCGCCACGGACATTTCGAAGCCTTCGCGGCGCATGGTTTCGATCAGAATGGAGAGGTGCAATACGCCGCGGCCACTCACATTGAACGAGTCGCCGGAGCTGTCGTCCACATGCAGCGCCACATCACGCTCGGTCTCTTTCAACAACCGCTCCCGCAAATGGCGGCTGGTTACAAATTTCCCGTCTTGCCCGAAGAAGGGCGAGTCGTTGACGGTGAACACCATCGAAAGCGTCGGCTGGTCGATGCTGATCGGCGGGAGCGCCTCGGGATGCTCCCGATCCGCGATGCAGTCGCTGATATCGATATCGGGGATGCCGACAATCGCGCAAAGGTCGCCGCACGGAACAGAGTCGACTTCAACCCGCTCCATGCCCTCGAACGTAAAGAGCTGCTTGATCTGGGTGGGCTTCTGATCGCCATTGCGATGCATCCGCATGAGTGGGGTGGAAGTGTCGAGCGTTCCGCGGTACACGCGGCCCACACCGATCCGGCCGACATAGTCATTATAATCGAGCGAAGTCACCTGCATCTGCACTGGCCCCTCTCGGACTTCCGGTGCCGGAATATGCTCAATCACGGCATCCATCAGCGGCATAATCGAGTCGCGCGGGCCATCAAGCGTAGTGTCCGCCCAGCCGTCTTTTCCGCTGCAATAGAGCATGGGGAAGTCAAGTTGATCGTCGTTGGCTTCGAGATCCACAAACAGATCAAACACCTTATCGTGAATAATATCCGGGCGCGCGTCGGATTTGTCGATTTTGTTGATGATGACCAGCGGTTTGAGGTTGAGTTCCAGTGCCTTGTCGAGTACGAAACGCGTCTGCGGCATCGGCCCTTCGGCAGCATCGACCAATAGCAGTACCCCGTCGGCCAGATTTAATACACGCTCCACCTGCCCGCCAAAGTCGCTGTGGCCAGGGGTATCGATCACGTTGATCTTCACGCCCTTGTAATTAACGCTGATGTTCTTCGAAAGGATCGTAATGCCGCGCTCACGCTCGAGGTCATTGCTGTCGAGCATGCACTCTTGCATCTCCTCGTTATCGCGGAAAAGGTGCGCCTGCTTGATGATCTCATCAACCAGCGTGGTCTTGCCGTGGTCGACGTGCGCAATGATCGCGATGTTTCTAATTTCCTGAGCCATGGGGTTTTCTCCAAATGAAAAACGAGGCGCGAACATATCGCTTTTCGGCTGAAAAGCAATCTTTAGCTACTT
>QIHI01000045.1 GCA_003230915.1 Kiritimatiellales bacterium
GATGGCCTATTTATTGAAACCCATCCCGACCCTTCCAAGGCCCTCTCCGACGGCCCGAACATGATTCCGCTGAAAGACCTTTCCAAACTCTGGAAAAAGCTCAATGCCATTGATAAAGTGAAGTAGGCATCAAGAACCCGCCCCATGAAGCACGTACCGTTTACGCAAAAAATATTACAGGATTGGGCCGGAACCAGGACCTTTAAAGATGGCATGATGCTGTTTGAACGGGGCAAGGTCGAGAAAGTGGAATACGACCAGCCCTTTGTAATCGGCCAACTATCAATCGGAATGCGTGGCATGCGCAGTAAGTTCGAAGTGCTGTCGGATGGTCTGGTGGAAAACCATTGCCCGTGCCGCGAAAACCGCGATGAAGGGCGAATTTGCGCCCATCTAGTGGCGCTCGGGCTGGAGGCCGTGCGGCTCTACTCCGACCCGCACCGCGTCGACAAGATGCAGGAGGAAAAACGGCGAGCAGAACGCCTCGCCACTTTCGACGAAACCGCTTACCACACTCGCGACCCCAACGGAATCCCAGCAATATTACACATCACACTCAAGCAAAGTTGGCGCGAGAACCTTGCAGACAAAAAGGTTCCCCTACGCTGTGGCATCGAGACCGATGGCCACGTTATCCCCTTAAATGAATTCTCAAAAAAGCAACCTATTGCACTAAGCCAAAACGACGACAATCTGTTGTTTGTGCTTGAAGATATTTCCGAAGGCCCAGCCAAAGGCAAGCTAACGGCAACGCTCTCCGACTTCATCAATATTCTGGAGCTATGCGGTGGAAAAGAAATCTACGAAGGCGGGAAAGAGGGATATTTAATGGTGGACGAGAGCATCACATCCACCTTAGTCCAACTGGAACTCGACGAACAGAGCGGCGAGCTTCTGCTCTCAATCCACACAGATGTGGATGAACCGTTGACTTGTGTCGTAAGCGGCGGGTCTGGCTGGATTCTCCAGCAGGATATTTTCACCAAACTTGAAAAAGTACTCCCGGGACCTCTCCGTAAAATCTATGATGGCTCCGTGCGCATTCCACGCGATGCCGCCCCCTCGTTCATGAAAAATGAGCTCCCGATGCTCGAAAAACTGATGCCGGTCGAACGTAATATTTCTCCGGATATGCTCATGCTAAAGCCCGCCAAGCCGCGCTTCCGGCTGGTGGTGGAAGGCACGCAAACTGCCCTTTCCGCCACCCTACATGCCGAATATGGCATCGTTCAACTTATCGCTGGCCGCGACGAGGCGCTGGGAAGCTTCTCGATTCCCTCCGAAGACGACCTGCTGGAATTTCAAGTACGTAATCCAGAGGCCGAAAAAGAGGCGTTGGAGATCGTGACCGGTATTGGTTTCCGCGGTCGGCGCGGCGATATGCTGATGCAGATTCGCGGCCATCGCGAAGTACTCAATTTTCTCGGCGGAGCCCTACCTCGTTTACGACGCCTCGGCTGGCGCATCGACATCGAAGGCATGGCGGCGGCCTTCATGGATCAGGCCGAATACACGACCCCGGTGGTACACATCAACTCCACCGGAGCGAGCAGCGGATTTTTCGATGTCGGCTATGAATACGAAAACATCGGCGGGGAAAGTCTAGATCCCAGCGATATTATGCGGGCAATCAACATGGGCGAAGCCTTTGTCGAAAAGAAGGGTCGCACCATTCTGCTCGATATCGATGCCATTGAAACCGCGCGCGAGGTCTTTCGCGACTGCTCCACCGGAGCCGGAGATGAACCCGGCACCTTCCGCATGAACGACATCCATGCCGCCTACGTGCAAGCCTCTCTCCATTCGCTTGACGGGGTCGATATAGAAGCGGCACCGGAGTGGGTTGCCAAAGCACAAACCCAGAACCGCGATGTCAAAATCGAACCCATTGCCCTCGGCGAGCCACTGGAAAGCACCTTGCGCGACTACCAAAAAAGCGGAGTCTACTGGCTTCGATTCCTTGAGCGTAGCGGTTTTTGTGGAATCCTAGCCGACGAAATGGGATTGGGTAAAACCTTGCAAGCCCTCACTTGGATTCAACTCCAGCGGCAGAGCGAAGAGGCGCAGGGCGCGCCGGCACTCATTATCTGCCCCACCAGCCTCGTCGAGAACTGGGCCGAAGAAGCCGAGAAATTCACCCCTGGCCTGCGCGTACAAAAGATGCACGGTTCTGATCGGCACGAGCATTGGGATAACATTGCTGAATGCGATCTGATCATTACCTCCTACGCACTCATTCGTCGCGACCTCGATGAATACCTCAATCACACCTTCGCCGTGGCTGCACTCGACGAAGCTCAGCACATCAAGAACCGCACCACGCAAAATGCCGAAGCCGTTAAAAAAATCCAAGCGCACCATAAACTCGTACTCACCGGTACGCCCATTGAAAATAACGTGACTGATCTTTGGTCGATCATGGACTTCTTAATGCCCGGCTACCTCGGCAACCACAAGACCTTCCGCGAAAACTACGAGCTTCCGATCCAAAACGGCGGCTCCGATGCCGAGCTCGCACAGATCAAGCTGCGCCGAAAGCTACATCCGTTCCTGCTACGCCGTCTCAAAAAAGAGGTCGCCAAAGACCTCCCTGAAAAGATCCAGCGCATTGCCCACTGTACGCTGAGCAAGGATCAGCACATGGTCTACAAAAAGCTGCTCGAAAATGCTAAAAAGGAAATTAATAATCTGGTCGATGCGAAGGGATTCAATGCATCGCGAATGCAGGTTCTCAAAGTTTTACTGCAACTACGGCAGACCTGTTGCCACCTCGACCTGCTTAAACTGCCCGGCCTCAAGAGCAAATATCCCTCTGCTAAAATGGAGCTCTTCTTCGAACTTGTTGATGAAGCGATCGATGCAGGGCATCGCATCCTTGTCTTCAGCCAGTTTACCTCCATGCTCTCCATTATTCGTGATGAGCTGGAGGAGCGCGAACTGAAATACTGCTATCTCGATGGCTCCACCAAAAACCGGCAGGAACG
>QIHI01000010.1 GCA_003230915.1 Kiritimatiellales bacterium
AGCCGACCGACGACCCATAAGATCTTGGATTTGTTCGAGCGCGTCTCGACTTATGCGATTGTCGAGCACGACCGCGTCGTCGAAGAATTCAAAGATGAACTCAGCCATACGCAGAGAGAAGTTTTGGATTGTCTAACCATTCCGGAGGATAACTTTTGGTTCGCAAAATGACCGCCGTAAAATCGGAAAAAGCGCTGATCTGGATCCGTGGAAAGTGGGGTACAGTATACTGCGAAATTGTAGAATATTATGGCCTGCACCTTGCGACAGTGGGTCGGGTTATCCGAAGGCGGATGTTACAATGCGAGAATTGACCTTACTGCGCACGTTGACCCCTTACTGCGCACGACCAACCTGATCAAGAGACTCAACAGCTCCATCGAGACCTACACCCGCAACGTCGCGCTGGCGGGGTGGAGTGATGGCCTAGCGCTGGATGAGCGCGGCATTGCTCGACGCTTCGATGTGGCTTCGTCGGGTGCGCGGTCATCGTGACCTGCCCCGGCACGTCATCGCTTTCGATGCCCGCTTATCGGGGGTTCCCGAAACCGCAAGGGTCGCCTAAAATCCATGACCACGGAGTCCGCCGTCTCCCAAAGCCCAACAGCGGATGGGACAACCCCCGCGCGTAGATGCGATCTGAAGATCGAGCCGATGAAGAAGGTCGTCCGGATGCTGCGTGCTCATCGTGCGCGCCTGCTCAACTGGTTTCGCGCCAAAGGCCAACTCTCCAGCGGCGTCGTGGAGGGTTCCAACGCCAAGACCAAACTGACCTCCAGAAAATCCTTCGGCTTCCGGACCTATCACGCCATGGAGATCACCTTGCATCATGCCCTTGGCGCCCTACCCGAGTCGGAGTCCACCCACAAATTCCGCCGAGGAGCCAAAATGAGGAAAGGAGCTTTGCTGACCAAAGAGGAGTTTTCCCGGTTTTTAAGAGAACTTTCTTCGGATATTGAAAGAGGAGAACTCTCCTTTGACTATATTAAAGAAAAAATTCCGCCAAACCTGGATGTAGAATATAAGTATAAAAATAAAAAAGGGTTTAAAAAATTCAAGATTTCCTTTAAATGGACAAGTGATCGGAGATCTGATAAATCTTTAACATTCATATCCTCGAGGTCCAATGCAACCTCGTTTAAAGGTGCCAAAATCCAACTTGCCGGCGCTTTGGATGATATAAGTAAAGTTATTTCAAAAAATAGAATTCCAACCGATAAACAGGTTGAGGATCTATTAAGTATTACGGAAGCTTCGATAGAATTGAGTAAGCCGGAACTCAAGCAGGGAATGGCTGAAGTTAAAACAGCCACTATTGAATTAAAACAAGCTGTCAGTAATAATGACGTCGTGAGAGCTGAAAGCGTACTGAATTATTTAAAGCAATTACGATCCGAATTCCACAAAAAATATAAATAGCAAATTGAAAATTTATCGTTCTGTCACTTATCTGAGTAAAGTTCCGATTCATGGAGCTGATCGAAATCCTCAAGCGTCCCGAGGGCAAGACCCTGGAGTTCAAGCGCGACCTGTCCTCTCCGACGGGCCTCGTGCGTACGGCGACAGCCTTTGCGAACACACGGCCGGGGGCACCTCCTCGTGGGAGTGGAGGACGGCACGCGGCCCCCGCGCGAGGATCCAGATGCTCGCGAGATTCTCGCAAAATCGGAGCATAAAATAACAGGGGTGATTCGTAACTACTTGATTTTTTTGGCTCCCCGGGACGGTGCCGCGCACGCGCGTATAGGTCATCAAAACTGTTCTGAATAACTTCTACACCGAGTGGAAGACGAATCCCGACCAGTTTTGCTATGACCGGCCACGCCGCAAGCAGCCGGCTGGTAATCTACCAAAACCCGCTGAGGTTCCGACGCGGGAACGCTTCACGGTGTGGCAAAAGCTCGTCAGGGCGCTAGTGGTTTTGGCGATCCTCACCGTGCCGCTGTGGGCGGTATATCTGCTGGAAAGGATGTAGACCTATGGCGGCCATGCCGTAGATACGCGCCCGAATACTCAGCCGCCGGAGCCAGTTCAGCATTGGCAGGCAGGCCTCCCGTTGTGATGTCTGCCACAGTTAACGGGCACCCGCCTACTTTACTTTAATACCTTACCAACCTACTTTACTTTTAGCGCCTTAAGCGCCGGCATCTTATACAAAATACGAAATCCGGAACATTCGCATACGAAGGAGGTGAAGCGTACACAGGGAATGGCGGGGTCAGTTCTTGCATTGTAACACTACGAACTTCCTCGTTGGGAAGCCTTCCGCGACGACTCACACAATGGCTCTGCGGCGTTTCGGATGGGCCCAGAGAGCCGAAACCATGACGACCACTATCCGTCGCTCACCCTCCGGGATTGCGGTGCATCATCGTGGACGTTATGTCGCTCTCCCCCTGGCATATCAACCGCCGCCGAACGCCACTGCGCGCGTATGCCGCGCAATCATCCGGTCTTCGTCCGTAGCGACCACGAGGACCTCGCAGTCGGCACCGTCGGCGGAGATGCGCCCCTCCCCGGCGGCGTTGCGCTTCGGATCCAGCCGCACACCCAGATAGTCCAGTCCGTCACAGGCCGCGGCGCGCACCGGCGCGGCGTGCTCACCGATCCCGCCGGTGAATACCAGTCGGTCGAGTCCGCCGAGCACCGCCGCGAAGGCCCCGATCTGCTTGCGTACCTGGTAGGCGAATAGATCGATGGCGAGGGCGGCCCGGGGATCGGTGTCGCGGTACGCGAGCAGCGTCGCCAACTCCGCGCTGCGGCCCGAGACGCCCAACAGCCCCGCCTCGCGCTCGACCAGCCGCTCCACGCGCGCGACGTCGTAACCGCGTCGCAGCAGGTATAACAGGACCCCCGGGTCCAGGTCGCCGCTGCGGGTACCCATCATGATCCCGCCCAGCGGCGTGAAGCCCATGGTCGTATCGAGGGGACG
>QIHI01000106.1 GCA_003230915.1 Kiritimatiellales bacterium
AATGATACCTTCGGCATGGGATTCGAGTCGCTCCATATTAGCACGTTTAGTGCACGTCTTCTCGGTCTGCGAAACTTGGCGACAAACCCTGAGATGTGGTCGTGGTTTGGCGTTGATCAGGCCACGCAGGATTCTGCCGAGGCAACGCAGTTAGGAACCGGCCGAACTATCGACAGGATGAGCACTATGCTTGCGCATGATGCGCTTTCCAAATTCATTCTGAACTATGGGGTGGTTGCTACGGTTGTGCTGGGCGTATTGGGTGTCCGCGTCTTATTCTGGCTGCATTCGATACCGCATTTGTTCCGAAACCCGAGGGTTCGATCCGTTTTTGTCATTCTGCTGGCGAGCTTTTTTGCAGCAATCTCTGCGGGAATCACTTCGGGGACATTCCCTTTCCCAGTTAACGCTTTCATTTTCATGAACCTTGCTGTTTTGATTCGCTTGTTTGATCTTTACCAATCCGAGCAAAAAGAAGCGCCTGGGTTTTCGGAAGATGGTCTCCTTAGTAATCATAATGCCACCGTTCAGAATACGAAGCCCATTCCGGCGTTCGTGGGTTGATTTCAACCTCTGCCGAGAATATAGTTGTTCAAAATGTATCGTTTTTTTGGTTAAGGTTACGATTTCCCCTTGTGTTACCTAACATCATCACCATCGGCGCACAAAAGGCAGCGACCACCTTCATCCAACGCGCCTTCGAGGATCATCCCGAGGTCGCCTCGATCCCCGGTGAGACAGTTACGTTCGAGGATCCGTACTACAGCGTCGAGGCGGTCAGTAAGTTGAAGGAGGGATTTCGCAGGCTGCCGGCGAAAAAACGCAGGGTCGTCAAAATGGCCGAGTACCTCAGCAGGCCTGAAGTTCCGGAGCGGCTTCACCGGCATATTCCAGACTGCCAGTTTATTGCGGTGCTCCGCGATCCAGTGGAGCGGTTTCTCTCCGCTTACTACCACATGATCCGCTACGGCGCGCTACCTGTAGTCCACCATTCCGAAGGCATTCCGATGGTGATGTCGGGTGAGTGGGCGCGCGATTACCCGCTCTCCCAGCAGCTTTTGCCTTACGGTCGCTATGGTGAACACCTCAAGCGCTACTTCCGCTACTTTGAGCGGGAGCAGTTTCTTTGTCTCCTCCATCACGAAGTGGCGCTGGATAGCGAGGCGGCGACGCGCCAGATATATCGGTTCGCGGGCATCGACGAAAGCCACAAAACGGCGAGCCTAGCCAGGAGATCGCAGGCTGTGGTCTATTCGATGCCGCGACTGAAGATCCTAGCCTTGCGCGGCCCGTTCTGCTTCCGCAAGACAACCGAAGGGAAGCGTCTGAGGACGGGCTGGATAGGCAAGGCGGCTTGGTATGGTGGCGAGGCGTTCGACCGATGGGTGATGGAGAAAGTCTGGAAGAACAAGCGGCCGGTTCTCTCGGACGATCACGCAAAGTTGCTCTACGAATACTACGCGGCGGACATTGACGAACTGGAGGTTCTCCTTTCCACCAATCTGGGGTCTTGGAAACATAGTGCCCGGGGCGGAGTCGCCACTCCCGGGCGACGAATCTGAAACCGAAACACGATTAGAATATTGATGAATAACAAGAGTCTTCCAGAAACTGCCTATGAGGGTGAGATGGCCGCCGACTACGATAAGCATCGCTTCGATACCTCAGGCGGTCGAAAAGTGAATCAAGTGGAGGTCGATATGCTGTTGCGCGCTATTGATGGTCTGCCTAAGGACGTTAACTTGCTGGAGGCAGGATGCGGAACCGGCCGGTTCTTGAAGACGCTTGCCGATCTCGGCTACGCGCCGACCGGGATGGATCCATCCAATGACATGCTCGAGATCTGCGCAAGAAAGCTCGGCGAGGGGAGCCGCGAACGATTGGTGCAGGGCGAAGGTGAAAAGTTGCCATTCGAAGATGGTCAGTTCGAATTCACGTACTCCATCCGCGTGCTCAACCAGGTCGAATCACCTGCTTACGCGATGGCCTTCATCAAGGAACTCATCCGTGTGACTGGAGAGGGTTCACGAGTGTTGGTGGAGTACATGGACGTCTGCAGGAAAAAGATCGCGCTCAACCGTTTCCGTCACGGTGGCGGTTGGGCGGAGAATGACAACAGCGGCGATACCAGGCTCGATGCCGAGGAGATAAAAAAGCTGGTCGAGGCTGAGGGCTGCAAGGTGGTTTGGATCCGGGGCGCGTTCTTCTCTGGGATGACGCCCTACTACGTACTGCCGAAGATCTTGCTGCCGGTGCTTGGTCTTTTCGATTCGGTGGCTGCAAAATTGCTGCCGCGTTTTTGTAGCCGGGTCTATTTCCTCATTCAAAAACCCTAGTTACCGAATGAAGAAGCTACGCATCGGAGTATTTGTACAGCGGATGGCTGCGCCTCCAGAGTACAAGAACAACGTTTCGGCACATGTGCAGATTCCCTGCAAGATGGCCGAACTCCTCAGGGAGCGGGGTCATTATGTTGAAATGGTAACCACAGCGGCTGAGGGGGCTGCCGTCTTGCCAGACTGTGTTCCGGAAGAAATGGAAGTGCATCTAGTGTCGTACGGGAAGCGGCAGAATGGTTATATCATGTATAACGGTCGCAAGAGTGGCGTTTCGCTAAGTCGTCTCTACCGCCAGCTGAAAGAATTGCGCGGACTTGCGAAGGAGAACCGATATGACATTTTTCACTTTTGCGGAGGCAATGGGATCGGTCACCTTGGCGGGATGCTCCGCTTGATGGGGCTTAGGATCCCTGTGGTGGTGACCGTTAGCACCGGCGCGTTTCCGGAGCGCTTGGCTTTTTTGAAAAACGTTCTTTGGAGACGCGTCAGCGCAGTGATCACCTCGACTCGCTATTTTGCCGGCAAGCTCCTAGAATCGAGGATTCCTGCGCAGACGATTAATCACGGAATTCTTAAGGAGATGTCAGGTGTCC
>QIHI01000140.1 GCA_003230915.1 Kiritimatiellales bacterium
TATTGGGCATCACACGCACAACACGGATCGGTTTGCCGCCCGCGATTTTTGCCGCCGGAACGCCCGCCATAATGCTGACCACCAAGGCATCCGGCTTGAGTGCCTTCTTGATTTCCGGCCAAACGGAAGGAAATATCTGTGGCTTAACGGAAAGCACCACCACATCGGCCTGCGCTACCGCAAAGGCGTTGTCATTCGAAGTGTTTACATCATATTTCATAAGAAAATGGGTCAGTCGCTCTTCCGATATATCCGTTACACAGACCTTGGAAGCCTCGACAACCTGCTTCTTAATAATTCCCGCAACGATGGCCTCTGCCATATTGCCTGCCCCAATAAATACAATTTTCATCATCTTGCTCCAAATAAGTCGGCTCCGATGCGGACCCACGTGCTACCTTCTCGAATCGCCACTTCGAGGTCGTGCGACATACCCATGGAGAGTTCCGGTAGCGGCGTGCCGGTTTCGTCCTGCAGGCGATCACGCAATTGCCGGAGGGCGGAAAAATGGACACGGGTCTTTTCAGGATCGGGCGAAAACGGAGGGATCGTCATAAGGCCGTGTACTTCGCACTTTTGCATCTGGTTGGCGGCATCGATCACTCCGGCCACCTCGTCGGGATTCATACCAAACTTGGCCGATTCGCCGGAGACATTGACCTGTAATAAAACCGGAAGGGTCGTGCCCGCGTGCCCGTCCAATGCCTGAAGTAGTTTCAGCGAATCGACCGAGTGGATCATCTGGAAATAGCGGGCGGCGATCTTGGCCTTATTGGTTTGCAGGTGGCCGATGAGATGCCATTCGAGCCCATTTGGACACATCGGGATTTTCGACTGCGCTTCCTGTACTCTATTTTCACCAAACAGCCGCACCCCGCAAGCGGCCGCTTCGCGGATGGCTTCGGGGGGCTTGGTTTTGGATACGGCCAACAGGCGCACGCTATCGCGCGGTCGCTCCGCCTTCTTGCAGGCGGCGACGATTCGCCGCTCCACGGTTTCCAATCGGTGTAAAAAAGTCTCATTCATGGTTCGACTTGAACACATACTAGCAATTCGGTTACGGTGGAAGGATGAAAGCTCCTAAACTCATCTTTACCGTCCTCTCCGCTCTTCTACTAATCCCTGCCGTCCAGGCGGGTAAAGAGGTGGACCGCCTCCTTTCCGAATACGAAAAAATTGAAACCGTCACCTGCCAAGTTCGCCGCATCAAGGAGGGCGTAGTCGGAAAGATGAAGTTTCTTAGCCGCGTCTATTATACCAATCAGGATCAAATCCATGCTGAAGGCATATCCCCGATCAAGCGGCGCACCATTGCCGATGGAAAGCATCTTTACCAATATGTTGAAGGCGACCCCAAAGGCTTCTCTCGACCCATTGAAGATCTTTCGAAACAGATGCAAAACTCGTTGCGATTCGTTCCGGGCACCGCAATGGAGCACCTACTCCTTTTAAAGGACAAAGAAGAGACCCCTCTTCCCTCGGAAAATTTGGCCACCAAACGGGTAGGTATTCAAACTGAAAATAATTATGTCGTTCTCCTGCTTGATGCCCAAGGCCGCCTCGCCGGTATCGAGTTCTATGCGGAGCCTGACTTGATAGACAAGGTAGCGGACTATGAATACCACGATTTCAAAGAGGTGCTACCTGGCGTATGGATTCCGCTCTCCCATCGAGCATCCATCACCCGTTCCGAGCTGAACTTTAAGGAAACGGTTAAGATCGATCGCTTCATCGCGAATCAGCCTATCGCAGCCTCTCTTTTTATCCCTAGAAATTTTTTTGCCGAAAACATTGACTTTGTTAACGATTTCGCAAAAATTTTCCCAGAATAGCGGATACGCCGCAGAACCCACAATAAAGGAGAAATAAATGAAAAAACTCATCGCTGGAGTATTAATCGCGACCATGGTATTGGGATCGGTTGCACCGGTGGCTCAGGCTGCAGAAAAAGGCCGTGGTGGCTTTATGGGCTTCATCGCCGGATGCTGCTTTGGCATGCGTGCCGGAGCCGACTACAACGAAGGCAAAGAAATTGTTTGGCGGGAGTGGGTTCAGCTTATCCCATACGTAGGCATCGTATTCGCTATCTGGAACGGTATCGACGGCGCCAACGGCACCACCCGTGCTGACTATGCGGAAACCTATGGATCAACTTATTTTTAATCGATACCCGCATCTAATGCATAAGAATATTCCTGCGATTTTCCTCGTGGGAATATTCTTTTTTTCAGCATGCACGTTGGCGGATCCTCTCGGGTTCGCGACCGACCTATTCGAAAAAAATGAATGGAACCTGTGCCGCCGTGAGTGCAAGCGCGCGCTACTTTCCAACACCCCCCCGACCGAGCGGTTCCAGCTCTTGAAAGCCATGGCGACGACACGGCTTAGAACGGACCCATCCACGGCGTCCCGACAATTCAAGACCATCCTTGCGGAGAACCGGGATCGGCAGATTTCCGCCATCGCGGCGTACGAACTGGGACGTCTACAATGGCAACTCGACCAACCCGAAGAAGCCTTCGATTTACTCGCCCTTTCGTTCCAAACCACCACGAACAAACAACTCTTCCTCCGCTCCTCCTGCTCCCTCTTCTTGCTCCTCAAGGATCAGCCCGAACTAAAGAAAGGAAAAGAGGATCTGGTCGCCCAAATTAATACTTCACGCGATCTATGGTACGGCACCCTTTTTGCTGAATGCGCCAAGCCCGCCCCCGGGAAAGACCAGCC
>QIHI01000082.1 GCA_003230915.1 Kiritimatiellales bacterium
CCAGTGTAATTAGCCCGGTAACCAGCGCACGTTTTTGCAACATCCGAAGCCAGACTAAGGCTTCCTGAGTCGGTGCTTCGGAAATAAGCATCCAACCTAAACTATTCAGCGGTACCGAGACGCCTACGACCGAGTTTCCTTGGAAATCAGAGTAGATTGCGGTTCGTTCATTGTGGATTAGTTCCGGTGGCAGATCGATTCGGTTTTCAAAGGGTTGAAGGCCTTCGCCGGGTGGGCTGAGAAACAGACCATCGGAAGAAACGATATAAGAACGGATGCTATTGGTCTGTGCGAGCGGACTGGCTAGAATGGGATAGAGCGTTCCTGAAAGATCGAGCACGGCAATGATGTATTGGTCTGCTCCTTTGATGGGAATTCCGATGTGAATGCCGATCATTCCGTCTTTATGGATGTGTGGTTTAGAGATTACAGAGTTCGCTCCGGTGGATAGCGCGATTTTGAAAGTGGATTGTAGCAATAGTTCGTCGTCGTGCAGGTGGTGGCCGGAATCCGCCAAGCGCGTCCAGTCGGTGGAATAGAGCGTAATGCTTTCATAGGCGGGATTGTTGATTTGTGCTTGTTTGAACAGGGATTGGACCGTCGAACCTTCGAAATTTCCCTTAATCTGGAGTCCGGCAAAGGCGGCAATGGATTGCAATTCGTGCTCACGTTCGCCGAGCCAGTCGGTAATTTGCATCTGTTTGGCTTCAACAACGGTAGCCAATTGACTGGTGGTGAGCTGAAATACAGCCTGTCGAGCGCAGTGATACCCTTGCAAACTCATAATCAACAATGGGGCAATGGCCACGACCACCATCGAGATCAGTACACTTACAACGATGCTTCGATTTTTAAGCAGGGCTCGGTGCTTCATGATTTTTCCATCCGTTTAATAACGGTCATAATTTCATCAAGTTTTTCTTGGATATCGTCAGTATCATTTTCGGAAAGAGCTTCTGCGACACAATGCTTGAGATGTTTTTCGAGAATGATTTTGCTGACGGATTGTAATGCCGAGCGAGCCGCTTGGATCTGGGTAATAATATCAATGCAGTATTCGCCGCTATCGATCATGCGGTTTACCGCCCGAACCTGCCCTTCAATGCGAGAGAGGCGGGCTTTATTTTCCGGATGTGTGATGTTGTGTTTTTTCATGTCGGAACCCTTAACTTTTTCGATAGTTTTGAACCACTCCATAGGCCAGAACCAGCAGGAGAAGAATCGTCGCCACCCATTGGAACGGACTGGTGCATTCGCTGGCGTGGCAGGCGTATGCACTGGTGGAGGTCTGCATCGGGAATTGATTCATAATGAGACCCGCACCCATCGCCGTTGCAGCCAGTGCGGCCAGAAAAACGGCCAACTGCTTCTTGCCAATCAATTTCCAGAGGATCGTCAATGCGGCGGCATTGGTGGCCGGTCCCATGATCAAAAAGACCAATGCCGCCCCCGGCGGAATTCCGGCCGTAATAAAGGCCAGCGCGATCGGTACCGAGGCGGAAGAGCAGACATACAGCGGCGTGCCGATCACCATCATCAACACCATCGCCATCCAGAAACTGTCCATTTTATCCGCGAAATAGTTTTCCGGAATCAAGGCGCTAATGATTCCGGAAAGGAGGATGCCGAAAATCAGCGGCTTGGAAATATTCTTCGGCAGGGAGATAAATCCATAGGCAAACATTCGGCGAAGTTTTTCGAGCCCGGTTCCACCGACCGATTCCGTCTGGGGTTCAATGTGGGAGTCCGCCTGAGTTTCAGCTTTGGTTGTGACGGCTTCGACAGCCGTTCCGCAGATGATTCCTGAGATAAAGGCCACCACCGCCCTGAAAATTGCGAAAGGGAGCCCAAGTAGGGCATACGTCACGAGCAGGCTATCAACGCCCGTCTGCGGAGTGGAAGCCAGAAAGGAAGCGGTGGCTCCTCGGCTGGCTCCTTGTTCTCGCAACGATGCGGCGAGCGGGATCACGCCGCAGGAACAGATAGGCATGGGTACGCCTACCAAGGCGGCTTTCAACGATTGAACCCAGTTTCGGCCGCCCAGATGGCGCTGCACAAAATCCTTGGAAATCAGTTCGGAAAGAATCCCCGCCATCAGGAATCCAAATAATAAATAGGAGGCCATGGATACCGTGACCAGCCAGATTTCGTGCAGAATAGTTAGAGTAAAATGCATATGTTGTCCTCAAATCATTGGTAAAATAGATACCCTAGTAGGGTATAATGTTCAAATAAATTACCACGAATATTCACGCACATATAATGAATGAGCAATATCTTGAATTCTTATGTGGAGGACTTTTTGTCCCCTCCGTCGGTTCTCGATGAGAGAAAGAAGAAAGTCGAAACCGAATGAAGCACCGTCTGTCTGAGCTATAATTCAAAGAAAAAGGGGCGATCCGAAGATCGCCCCAAAAGAAGGTGGCGGAGAGAGAGGGATTCGAACCCCCGGAAGCTTGCGCCTCTCCGGTTTTCAAGACCGGTACCTTAAACCACTCAGACATCTCTCCGGTGTGGAAGAAGCGGGAAAGTATAGAATCGGGCCGGAGCCGTCCAGCATTTTTCGAGCACCTAAATCACAAAGTCAATGGCGGGCGGATTTTCTGCGGCGATCATCTCGGCAAGGTCGCCGACGGTAACGGCACCGACTTCGGCGCGTAAGGACTCGGTAAGACGTTTCCAAATGTGCGAA
>QIHI01000044.1 GCA_003230915.1 Kiritimatiellales bacterium
CTCCCTGCGTTGGGGAAAAAGGTGAACTCGCCAAAATAAATTTTTCCATCGACGTTGTAGAAGTCGACTCGGACATACAGGAAGGGAGTGGCCAGATCCCTTGCAATCTCAATCATGCGTTCAAAATTCAACGGCTTTTCGATACTTTCGTCGGAATTGGGATAAGCCCCCTTGCCGAACGGCATGAGTTGCCATTGGATATCATAATAATTTTGCACGTGCTGATGAGTACTCCGCCCGAGGTTGACCTGAAGAAAGCGAGGTTCGCCATTAAAGCAATAAAACTTATAGTCCATCAGCCCACCGGAGGCATCCTCCAGATACCGTTCGCAAATGACCCGTGGTTTCAGTTTGCGGTAGACAAATTCACGGTCGTTCACGAAATAATCATATCTAAACCAGCAGGCAATTACCTTGCGCCAGGGTCGCCAGGCGACCTGGCTCTTATCTTTACAAATTAGATTCCAGCCACTGCCGTGCACTCCTTTCAGAACGAATCGATTGGGGAGGGCCTCGATATCAAGTTCATCGGCCGTCTCGTATACCGCCACCAACTCGTTCAATAATTCGCCGTAGCCCCGTTCTTCGATGTACGCCCGCACCTCGAATTTATCCACGCATCGCGCCATCAGTGGATCCTGATAATATAACTTAATCCACTGCAATTTTTCGCTAAACAACGTGGGCGCTTCTAAATTGGGGTAGCGGCCAGCGACGACGTGGTAGGTCCGTTTTACCGCCTCTAAATCAGACTCTTTTTTCAGCCATCGATTCCCTTTTATTCGGAGAAATTCAGTATATAGCCACAAAAACCAAATGTTTTTGTTTTTAATTTTAACTAGATTTCTTCGGCCCTTTTTCAGCAGCGAAGTGGCTTCGTATGTATCTTTCATGATCGTTCTTCAGGTTAATGTCAGGTCGCTATCTAAGTTGAACTATTTTCTGTAGTCGAAACCCCTTCCAGCACCGCAGGAATCAATCGCTCCGCCCACCGAAGCTCAGTAAACATGTCCGCGGTTTCCAAACAAGACGCAGAACATTGATCGCGAAAATTGCGATCCGTTAACATGCGTTGCAGTGCACTGACGAGCGGTTCCACCTGCCGTGACGGTACGACCAACCCCTCTCGACCATCCTCGATGGGGCTTCCCGATTCCCGAGTCACCACCACCGGGCATCCTGCTCCAATCGCCTCTGCAACCACCCCAGCAAAACCTTCGGAGAGGGTCGGTAAGGCAAAGCAGTCCGCGGAGAGATATTCCTGTTTCATTTCATCGGAACTGAGCTTTCCCAGAAAGTTTAGATCCTTGCATATTGGATGGTTGACCACCTCGGACGGAAGCATGCCCGCCACACGCACATCCAAGTTCGGAATACTTGCCTTCAGTTGTGTTGCCGCCTGCGCAAGGTAGCGGAGGCCCTTTCGTAAGGCATATCCCCCCGCAAAAAGCACCCGCCCCGAAACCGGCGAGTTGGTTTTTTCTGCAAAGTCGATTGAGCACCCATAGGGCACGATGCGAATTTTTTCCGTAGCCGCCGGGGACATGGTTCGAACCCCTTCAGCCACCCACTCCGAAGGGCAGATCAATACGTCGGCCAGCTCCGCAACCTCTCGCCACATGCGATCATCTTCGTGGACTACCCGTTCGTCCGGACATTCATACCAGTCGGGGAATGCGGCCGCCTCTTCCGCCAGAACCGCATAGGTCTGCGGGCCGATGAAGACATCGACCACGATGACGGCTCCCTGCGCTTTTGCCCAACGGACGAAATCTAGGTTTTCGTGGTACATCGTGTAAACCACGTCAGCCCCCTGCAAGCCCCACTTCTTCATCGTTTTCGAGACCATTTCATAGCGCTGCTGCAATCGTAAAATTCCGGTCTTTTGGGTTCCCAATAGGGCTTGTCCCATTTCATAGAGATTATAGGCATCTGACGAAAAAATCTTCTCAGGAGGAATCCCCTTGATTTCTCGACCCGCCAGCCGTCGCATCACCTTCGGCGCTCGCTCTCCGAACAGGGCGGCACATTTTCCAAGCGGACTGTGGCGGGAGGAGTCCGTATACAATGCGGCCAACACCCCTGCCTGCTCCAGCATGCGCGGCACGGCATATCTACGACGTGCCCCGTGTTGGCATGCTAAGACCAAAGGTTTTTTTACCCCCCTTCCCCCTTGATGCTCTACCTCTAAAGTCAAACCGGAAGAGGCTACGATTTTTAAACTAGCCGACTGTTCGTTTAAGTTATGCCGAATAGGATTCATTGATCTGCTCTCCCGTGAAAAACACAATGCCACCAATTCGGCGGCTCACTTATACTTATTCCAACCGGAACACCCCTCCCGGCACTGCTCAACATACAACGCATACTATACGCTTCAATGCCTTGTTCAAGCTCCCATGCATTCTCATGCAATTTCAGATAGGTATCTTCGTATTTGATGCCAAATCAGCACGCTCTACCGCCTAGGCCGATGGGGATAGAGCAACACTCTTTCTGTAATTTTAGATAGGTGCATCAGTCCATCTTCATTTTTAAGTAGGCCTTGTCGGCCGAT
>QIHI01000047.1 GCA_003230915.1 Kiritimatiellales bacterium
CGCCACATCGCGCGCATTATAGCGCGGGGCCTCATCCTGCTTGTAGGTCGCCTCGTGTTCCTCATCCACCACGATCAATCCCACATTTTCAATGGGCGAAAAGAGTGCCGACCGCGCACCGATGGCAATCTGCGCCTCGCCGTTGCGAATTCGATGCCACTCGTCGTGCCGCTCTCCCTCCGACAAGCTCGAATGCAGCACCGCCACGCACTCGCCGAACCGCGCCCGAAAACGATCCACCGTCTGCGGCGTAAGCGCAATCTCCGGCACCAGTACAATCGCCCCCTGCCCTTGATCGAGGGCATGCTGAATCGCCTGCAAATAAACCTCCGTCTTGCCACTGCCCGTCACGCCATGCAACAGCACCGGCTTGGGCTTTTTGGCATTCATCGACGCCCTAATCGTGTCCAGTGCCGTCTGCTGTTCTGCCATCAAATCAAACGGCTTCGTGCGCAACAATTCCAGCCCCGCATGTGGATCGCGTAGAATGGTCTCCTCCGAAACCGTCACCCAACCTTTTTTCTCCAACGTCCGGATCGGCGACTCCGAACACCCCGCCCGTTCCTTCAATTCGGAAAGGGTCATCGCCCCTTGTTCTTTCAAGATTTGAAGAACCTGTTTTTGTTTTGAGGGTAATGTAGAAGAGGCTTCCAGCCTCTTTATCGCCGCACCGTCCGCGCACCGCTCTGCCGCAACGAGGCTGGAAGCCTCGTCTACGTTAGGAAGCCCCTTTGGATTATCGCGAATATACTGTCGAATACGCTCGGCTTGCGGCGCGGCGCGGACAATGTGATCGAACGATTCTTTTTGCCAAACCGGCTCCAATTTTTCATCCAATCGCTTGTTAATTTCATTGGCCGTGAACGATTTTAGGCTATGCAAAATTTCCGTGAGCAAATGACTCCCCAACGGACTTAGCAAAAGGTGAACATGG
This sequence comes from Kiritimatiellales bacterium, assembly GCA_003230915.1. Taxonomy (GTDB): domain Bacteria; phylum Verrucomicrobiota; class Kiritimatiellia; order Kiritimatiellales; family Pontiellaceae; genus Pontiella. The sequence goes on from QIHI01000047.1 coordinate 935, forward strand.
TTAGGCATCACCACAAATTCGCGCAATTTGTAGCGCTCGCCATCAAAATGGTGCAACGCCTCTTCGACGATTTTCTTCACCTTCGGCTGTGCTAATACGCACGATCCCATCCCTTGATCGAGCCAGTTTTGGAACCGCTGAGGAAAGAGCTCATAGTACTCGCGCTTCGTCGCTTCATCATGTGGCTCGGGATGATCCTCCTGCCACGCCGACCGCTCCTCCAGCCATTGATGAAGCTTCGACTGTGGAAGCGAATCCCCCAACCGGAACGTCACAAAATAAGTGGTTCCATCCTGCCGCCAATGCGGCAGGTTGCCCAGCTGGTTAGCCACCGGCTCCTTCACATCGAAATAGTTGATCGGTAATGTAGAAGAGGCTTCCAGCCTCTTTATCGCCGCACCGTCCGCGCACCATTCTGCCGCAACGAGGCTGGAAGCCTCGTCTACACTTTTCGCACCGTCCGCGCACCGTTCTGCCGCAACGAGGCTGGAAGCCTCGTCTACATTTAAAGACACCACGAGCTGCTTCTTATGCCGTGCACCGCGTTTACGGACGGCGCTGGGAAGGACGGTGCGGACGGCGGCTTCGATCGGTGCGCAATAGTAGTCGGCAATCCAATAGGCCAGTTTCATTACGGGATCAGGAATCAGCGGCTTGTCGCCCACCACGCCCATAATCTCCTTGAGCTTGTCGCCAAAGGGGGAATAATTCGAAAGCCCTACCACAAAGCCTCGGAGCTCGCGCGAGCGAAAAGGCACATTCACCTGCGATCCCACCTGAATCAAATCCCGCAACGCCGCCGGAATCCGGTAGTCAAACTCCCGATCCAGCGATATCTCCACCACGACTTTTGCAATCGATGCCATAGCGGAGAACGATAACGGTCCGACCTTTGAAAAACAGTAAAAAAGCAATTGCCATATGGCTCGGAGCTTGGAAGATAGGATGTTCAATTTTTACACCCCTTTGGAACGAGGATCGGTTATGAATCTACAGGACTTGAATGATTTAAAGGCGAAGGCGCTGGGCGAAGCGGCGGCGGTAACGGATGCGGCGGCGATTGAGGCGGTGCGGATTGAATACTTGGGTCGGAAGGGGCTGTTGCCCAAGGTCATGCAGGAGCTCAAAAATGTCTCGAAGGAAGAAAAACCGATGTTCGGCAAAACCGTCAACGAGCTGAAAAATGAGCTGACGGAATTGATCCAGCAGAAACAAGCGGAGTTTGCGGGGGGCGGGACAACCGGCGGAGCCGATTTCGACCTAACCCAACCGGGTCAGTGGCAGGGGCTCGGTACGCGCCATCCAATTACGCAAGTTACCGATCGGATTACAGAAATCTTCCAGACGTTGGGGTTCGCGGTGGCCGATGGGCCGGATGTAGAAACGGTTTGGAACAATTTTGATTCGCTCAATACGCCGGCGGATCATCCGTCGCGCGACGAGCAGGATACGTTCTATTTGGAAAACGGCGACTTAATGCGGTGCCACACTTCGCCGGTGCAGGTGCGCTATATGATGGAGCATAAGCCTCCGGTACGCATCATTGCACCCGGGCGGTGCTACCGCCGCGACACGCCGGATGC
>QIHI01000040.1 GCA_003230915.1 Kiritimatiellales bacterium
CTCAAGGTCGCGCACGGGAAAGGCGAGGTGGAAAGGCGCCAAGCCCGATGCTCCGCGCCGTGGCCGGGGTGGTGCACCGGCGGGTACCCTGCGTCGTCCGTGCCCGCGCGATCGCGTGGTGAATCAGGGCGCACCGTGCGGCGTCCCGCCCCACGGTGCGGCGATGCTCCGGCGCACGCTGCACGCGCGGAATGCGCTACTATGGCACGTGTTCGCCACTGGCTGGAGGGGTATCTGATGAAAACGCCGATCCCTGCAATCGCACGTATCCTGTTCCTCACCCTATTGTTCGGCGCCGCGGCCGGGGTCTGCGCGGCACCGGTCAACGATGCCGCTGCGCTCTCCGGCCTCAAGTCGGCCAAGGCGGTGTTCCTCATCAACTCCGCCAACCCGCGCAAGGTCGTCCACGTGCTGCGCTTGGTCGGCAAGACCGCAGCGAGTATGGACCGCCAGGGGGTGAAGACCCGCGTGGTGGTGGTCATGGTCGGTCCGACGGTCGCCTTTCTGACCAAGGACCGGCGCGGGATCTCCTACCAGGACCAACGCCCGGTGGCGGAGATCCAGAAGGCGGTGCGCGGCCTGCGCAAGGCCGGTATCCGCACCGAGGCCTGCAGCGTGGCCCTGCACGGGCACGACATCAATCCCAAGGACGTGATCGCGGCGGTGCATCCCGTCGGCAACGGGTTCATCTCGGTGATCGCCTACCAGCAGAAGGGCTACAGTTTGGTACCGGTGTACTGACCGTGGCGCCCGCCGCCCGGCCGCGGGGTCAGGCTTGACATATGGGCATTCATCGTTCTGTAAACAGAAAGCCCGGCCCTGATCGATCCGGCTATGCACCTGGGACGGGAACGGTCCGGGCTCCGTCAAGCTGCCGACTGATTGCATCAGCGGAAAACCAGGGAGCCCGGGATCGAGGAAAGGCTCGATGGCAGCAGAAGAAACCTCTCCAAATACCCATAAGTCAAGCCTGACCCCTTTGGATACTGATCCGCAAACTCTCCCGGCAGCGACGGCGGTTTCAGAAGGCATGAACAAAGAGCGTGAAGGAAGTCTGTTCGAAAATAATCCTTTCAATAGATTGTGAGCGCGATGCGCTCCACGATCTTATCAGTTGGCAATTCTCCCTTGGAAACAGGTCAGGGGATATACCACAATAATACCATATTGGTTTATTTGGAGATATCATAATGCCTGCTATTACCCTTAAAAATATACCGGATTCTCTCTATGCACAATTAAAAACTGCGGCGAGTGTTCACCACAGAAGCTTAAATGGCGAAATTCTCTACTGCGTAGAGCGTGCGCTTGGGACGCATAAAATCAATGTTTCTGAACATATTGAGATGGCCAGAAAATTAAGAGCAAAAACTGTTCAGCATAACCTTACAGACCAGGAATTAAATGATTTTAAAAATGAAGGTCGCCCATGATTGTTGTGGACACCAACATTATTTCTTACCTGTATATTTCGAGTGAGCGCTCGCAGCAAAGTGAGAATTTATTATCTTTCGATTCCAATTGGGTTGCCCCCATATTATGGCGTAGTGAATTCAGAAATGTCCTGGCCCAATATTTGCGAAAGAATTTATTAAATTTCGATGAAGTTTTATTAATCATTCAACAAGCTGAAGAATTATTAACTGACCATGAATATGAAATTTCATCTGCGCATATTATGCAACTTGTCAAAAGTAGCCAATGCTCTGCATATGATTGTGAGTTTATCGCCTTAGCACAATATCTGGATGTTCCTCTTATTACCGCCGATAAAAAGATTCTTCGAGAATTTCCAGAAATTACCAGTACTGCCAGTTCTTATCTCGCCTGATGAAGGGAAGAATGGGGTCAGTTCTCGTATTGTAACATCCCTTGGGGTCCAACCGACGTAGACTAAAGCCCATGGCAAGACCCTTTTGTATATTGAATTTTCCGGCACCCTTTATCACGTGACCTCATGAGGTGATCGACGCGAAGCGGTTTTCGAGTAAAACGCACAGGGTCAGGCTTGATATATCCCACTTTCCGCGGATCCAGATCAGCGCTTTTTCCGATTTTACGATGGTCATTTTGCGAACCAGAAGTTGTCCTCCGGAATGGTTAGACAATCCAAAACTTCTCTCTGCGTATGGCTGAGTTCATCTTTGAATTCCTCCACGACGCGGTCGTGCTCGACAATCGCATAAGTCGAGACGCGCTCGAACAAATCCAAGATCTTATGGGTCGTCGGTCGACTCGCTTGGCGCTCTTCGGGATAGAGAGGGATGCTCTTGATGTGTTGCGCGGCTAGGGTGTTGCGCACCTCGCGTTCGAGCAACGCTTGGAGCATCAGGGCGATGAAGAATAAGAACAAGTTGGCTTCGACGCGAGTGACCTTCTTGAACAGCAGCGGCGCTGCGTGGTGGATACTTTTGAACTGCGCGAAGCGTTTCTCGAGCCGTGGTTGGTATTTGTACGCTTGCAGCACCGCTTTCGACGACAGCTCGGGATCGGTGCTCAGCA
>QIHI01000003.1 GCA_003230915.1 Kiritimatiellales bacterium
GGCGGGGGTGGCATTCAAGCTGTCGCACGCCTTACTCAAGGCCGGGCGGGATCAAGGAAGCCCTGCAGCCAAGGCGGCGGATCTGCGCGACTATCTCGATATCGTCTCTCTTGGAACCGCCGCCGATTTGGTGCCGCTGATTGCTGAAAACCGGATTATCGTTCGCCACGGTCTAGCCATGCTCGACCGAACCCAATGGGAAGGCCTGCGCGCACTTAAGGCCGTTGCCGGTATGCGTGGCGAGGCCGATACCTATCACCTTGGTTTCCAGTTGGGGCCGCGTATCAATGCCGCCGGGCGCATCGGACAGCCTATGCAGGCGTTGCGGTTGCTCACAACCGATGACCCCGGCGAAGCGAGGGAAATCGCCGCTCTGCTCGATCGCACCAACCTGGAGCGCCGCAAGCTCGAACACGACATGGCCGAAGAGGCCTTCGCCGAAATTGATGGCTACTTCGATCCAAAAAAGCACTTTGGTCTGGTGGTTGCAAGGGAGGGCTGGCATCCCGGGGTAGTTGGTATTGTGGCCTCGCGCGTTGCACGCCACTACAATCGACCCGCCATCGTGATGGGGATCGATGCCGCTGGGAAAATACGTGGCTCATGCCGCAGTATCGACGCATTCGATCTGCTGGAAGGCTTGCAGGTCTGCGAACAGTACCTGACCAAGTTTGGTGGGCATAAAATGGCGGCCGGACTCGAAGTGAATCCCGGCGAACTGGAAGCCTTCAAGCACGTTTTCAATGCGGCGTCCGCATCGTTGCTGGGTGAAGCCGACCTGTCTCCGGTGCAATCTATCGATGCCGAGATTTCAGGCGATGAACTGGACTGGAAATTTTACGAGCAGCTCAAACAACTCAGCCCTTTCGGGCAGGCAAACCCCGAACCGGTTTGGGTCTTGCGCGATGTCGAATGTTTCGGTAGACCGCGCGTGGTGGGGAAAAAACATCTAAAGCTTTCGATCATGACGAAAGGCGGTAAATTCGATGCGATCGCGTTCAACTATCCGGAGGAGCAACTTCCGCAAGGGCGGTTTGACATAGCCTTTACGCTCACGGAAAATACGTGGAAAGGCAACACCAGCTTGCAGTTCCAAATCAAAGATATTCGCTCCGCAACTTCGAGGTTAACCTAAAACGAAGGGAAAAAATACGGAAAGGAATCGATCCAATAATTAACCCCGAACTCGACGGCTATGCCGATCCACAGAACATGATGGAGCCGGTCGAAGGCGAGGAACTGGATCCCTATCGAGATCGACTATATAGCCGCCCTCCGCTAGTCGGCACCCGATGCGCCCGCCGCCACCCGCATTGGCCAGTTAGTGAAAAACACTAAAATTGGACGCGTTGGGCTTTCCATGTCTCGATCTCGTGTTATTCTTAACGCCTAATTTTGGTAACTGATAGGAAACGCAGATGACGACAACGCACAAACTGATCAACCAACTGATCCAGCTTCAGGAGCTGGTCGTGGCAAACATGCAGAAAAAGGCATCGATGCCGAAGGCTCGGCTGGAAGAGTTGGAAAAATCGATTGTCACCTTGGGCTCGGATTTGCCCCAACAAGTGAAGTCGCACTTCAATCGATTGCTCCAGAAACACCCCGAGGCCATTGTCCCCGTATCGAGTGGAACCTGTGCAGGCTGCGGCATGGCGCTGACCAAGAGTTTGGTAAATAGCGTGCACAAGGCCGATCAGATGCACCGCTGCCTGAACTGCGCGCGTTTTCTCTACTATCCCGAACAGCTTATCGAGCGTGAGCGCACCAACCGCGTCTATGGTGAAGCGCGCAAGACCGGTATTGGCCGGTTCACCTCGCCGGAGTTAATGATGGTTTCTCTCAAAGGCACCACAGCCGAAGAGGTGCTGGCCGAAATGTGCGGACGCATGGCCAACGAGGGGTTTGCGGAGGATGGCGGTCAACTGCTCGACCTCGCCCTGCAACGCGAGGCCATCGTGAGTACGGCGGTCGATAATGGCCTCGCTTTCCCGCACGTTCGCGGGGTCGAGGGCGGCGGGCTTTCCATGGTCGTCGGTATCCATAAGAAGGGTGTCAAGTTTGGCGGTCCAGGCCGGACGCTTACACGCATCTTTTTTTTCATGGTCATCCCGACGGCCACGAGCGCGTTTTACCTTAAACTACTTTCCGGCCTCGCGCGGATCTTTCGCGAGAAAGAGCCCCGTGAAGCGCTGTTGACCGCCAAGACCGAAGAGGATCTCTGGAAGGTGCTGATCAAAGCAACCAAGCAAATGATCAAGTAGCCTTCCGACCCATCATGGCTTCTATATATGATACTGCTGGCCTCGAGGAGTTGCGTAGCCGCAATTCGGTGCAGCCGCACCGGATAAAGCTCTTTCGTACGGCGCTCTTCAAGAATGCTCTGGATTGGGATAAAGCTTTGGAAACTCTCCCAGAGAAGACCCGTTCGGATTTTTCCGAGAATATCGAATTCC
>QIHI01000005.1 GCA_003230915.1 Kiritimatiellales bacterium
TATTCCGCCAGGTGAACGCCGAACTCGATTGTGAAATCCGTGTGCCCGATGGCTCCGCCGTTGGACAGAGAGCGGCGGTGCTGGTCATTAACGGTTCCGCCCAAAGCATCCTCACCGCCGAGCGTACCGCGCTCAATTTTATCCAACGTATGAGCGGTATTGCCACCCTTACCGCCGAATACGTGAAGACCGCGGCCAATCCAGATGTCATGCTACTGGATACCCGCAAGACCACGCCCACGTTGCGACCGTTCGAGAAATATTCCGTCCTCTGCGGCGGCGGAACCAATCACCGCTATGGCCTCTTCGATGCTGTGCTCATCAAAGACAACCATCTCGCATCGTGGGCCAAGAAACACGGCACCGGCGTCGGCGAGGCCGTCGCTACAGCGCGTGCCAAATATCCCGACCTTAAGATCGAGGTCGAAGTCGATACCATCGACCAACTCAAGGAGGCTCTTACCGCCCAGCCCGACTGGGTGTTGCTCGACAACATGCCGCCGCCTGTCCTGCGCGAATGCGTCGCGCTCTGCAACGGTATCTGCAAAATCGAGGCCTCTGGCGGGATTACTCTCGATACGATCCACGACATCGCCCAAACGGGTGTCGACGCCATCTCCGTCGGTGCCTTGACCCACTCCGCGCCCTCCATCGACCTCGCCCTCGATTTTTTTTAACAGAGAGATTCAACGAAAAGCCGCTCCGTTCGAAAGGTTCGCAGAGAAGAGAAATGGGAAAATGAACTCAATACTCGTCATAGACATCGGCAATACCAGCACCTCTGTCGGCTACTACCGTAATGATCGGGTTTCCGGGGTAGGGCGATGTAACTCCCGCTTTAAATCGATGGATGAAGTACTCCCGCTCGTCACGGCCAAACCCGCCGATGCGGTGGTAATCGCCTCCGTCGTTCCGTCCGTGAACGCCCGCTGGAAGCGGCTGATTAAAACTGCAAAGCTGCCTTCGCCGCTATTTGTTAGTCATGAACTCGAACTCGGCATTTCGGTCGATTATCCCAAGCCGGAAAATATTGGGGCCGACCGCTTAGCCAACGCCGCTGCGGCCGCAAGCCTGCTGGGAATGCCGTCGGTCGTCTGCGATTTTGGTACTGCACTCACCTTTGACATACTCGATGGAAAGCGTGGCTATATCGGCGGCATCATCTGCCCCGGATTGCCGCTTATGTTTGACTATCTCTCCGAAAAAACCGCGCTACTTCCTCATATAAAGCCGAACAAGACCAAGGCCATCGTTGGACGCAATACAACGCAGGCCATGCAGATCGGCGCGCGCCTTGGCTACCGCGGCATGGTGCGTGAGGTTCTCCTGTCGCTAGAAAAGGATTTCAGGGTTAAAAACTTACCCATTTGTTGCACTGGCGGTTATGCTGGTTGGATCTTCAAAGATTGGGATGTGGCCGCCACCATCGATCCTAATTTAACCCTCAAGGGCCTCGGGATCATCGGCCAGCTAAACCTATAGTGGATGATTCCTGTTTATTCCGCGATTGGGCGTAAACGCCTGACGGCGGAACTGCGAACCTCTTCTTCCAATTCATAGCGAGTTTCGGTAGCTTCTTCGATCTTTGGAGAGCAAATGATTGACTTCATACAGGTGAGTAAACACTTCGGACCGCAAGATGTACTGAAGGCGGTGACGTTCCGGATCAATGCCGGCGAGCGCATCGGTGTGGTCGGCCCCAACGGGGCGGGCAAGAGTACGATCTTCGGGTTGATTAGCCACGATACCGAGGCGGACAAAGGTGATGTGATTTTGCCCAAGAACATTCGTATTGGCTATCTGCACCAGCAGCTCAATCCCCACGCGGTTGAACAGAACCTGTTGGAATATACCGAAGACTCGATTCCTGTGCTCAAGACCATTCCCGAGCGGATCCATGAGATTGAAGCGCGGATGGAAGAATTCGAACCTGTAGAAAAGGAGCGTGCGCTCAAGCAACTGGGCGAATTACAACATGAGTTCGAGCATCTCGGCGGCTACGAAATGCGTGCCCGCGCCGAAGCTGCACTTTGTGGCCTCGGATTTCATGTAGCGGAATTTGAAAAACCATTTTCCTCGTTCAGTGGCGGATGGCAAATGCGGGCCGAGCTGGCACGCACACTCATCGCCAATCCCGACTTGTTGATGCTCGACGAGCCATCGAACTATCTCGACCTGCCTGCCGTCGAGTGGCTCCAAAAATTCCTACGCGGTTTCGAAGGCACGATGCTGCTTATTTCGCACGACCGCTATCTATTGCGCTCGCTGGTTACCATCACGCTTGAAATTTCCGCCGGTGCAGTCACGCGCTACCAAGGCGGCTACGACTATTATTTAAGGGAGCGCGAGGAGCGGTTACGGCACCAACTTGCCGCCAAGAAAAATCAATACCGCGAACGCGAGCAGATTGAAAGTTTTGTGCGCCGCTTCC
>QIHI01000135.1 GCA_003230915.1 Kiritimatiellales bacterium
GGGGGGGCTAGGTGCGGCATTTCGCTAGCGTAAGTGGATTTTGTGGGGGAATCCACTTGGAAGCCAGGTAAAACAGTCAGGTATTTAATAGTGCAATAAAACAAAGGGTTACGACTCGCCATAGCCAGCCAAGGGTGGATTCTTTATTAAAACACTCAAGAATCCATCTCTGCCAAAGCCAGCCATGAGGAAGCCACCCCGGAAGCCAGCCGAAACAACCCCACCAAACCCTCTTCAGTATTCCCGGTAACAGGCCTGCACCTCTTGACACATAGGGGCGCGAAACTGCTGTCCTCTGCGTCGAGGTTGATCGGCAGCAGTGGGTCGTTCGCGAAACAATATCATCCGCGATGGACTTCACCTCCCAAACTGATCGTAGTGAAACTTCAAACAGGTTCCGGACACGCTGTCTTCCACCAAAACGTCTCGCAGAATTGTGTAGCCGGGGTCCGTCAGTCGCTGCGCAACACACACCTTGCGTGTCTCCGGGTCGATCGAAATCAGCCCGTCATCAAACAGCCTGTGAATATCACGTCGGAGGAGAAGGCCATTTTCGGGCCGGTCCCTGGCGGGATGTCCTGTCGCGTAAGGGACAATGTGGGCAGCTTCCAGGACGGAGAGCTCCGTCGTGCTGGTTATTGCGCATTTATGCGGTCTTGATGAAAGAAGGTTTCTCCTGAACACCGCCTGAAACTGTCGAACCACGACACCACGAAGCGCCGTGGTTTCTTCTATCCGCGCCGTGTTTGCTGGATCAAAGGGGTCGTCCGAGATGCTGTTTAGCTCAGCAATCTGCCGTGTCTTTTTTTCAACGGCAGTGAAGAGAAATAAGATCGTTTCTTGGGTCACCGGCCAAATCCGCGAATGATTGAAGCCGCGTATTTTGCCGATCATTTCGTCGTCTTTCCGGTGCTTTTCGAGGACCTCATTTCCAACAGGATGGGGAAAGAAATGTACGTCGGTGACAGTCGCGTGCCGCTCTGCATCGAGTGGTCCGAATTCCACGATCGCGCTCAGGCCTTTCCCGCGTTCGCCATCTCTTGTAACTTCGTGGAACCAGATCAGGCTTCGGAAGCCTTCCGTGATCATCAACTCTCCGAACCGAAAGTCGCCGACGAAAGTCGGAATGATTGCCTTTCTGCCGCACCAAGCCTCTGTCGTCTGCGGGACACCCGGTTCACCGAACAGCTCGGGTAACGTCGACTTGATCAGGAACCGAACTTCCTGAGCCAGAAAAGCGTGCGCAGCGGCAGGACCATTCCTGAGGCGCAGTTCAGCGGCTGCGACTACATCCCGTCTAAATTTGTCGGAATGTTTTAGGACAATGGCCTCATAGCTCTGCTGCGGATCGACGTCCTCGAAGCCCGCAGAACCTTTCAGGACGCGCCGTGAAATGACGCTGATGGCGCCATCCAATGCGATATCCCGTGGTTCATAGCCGAGGTTTCTTTGCAGGCCCCTCTCGGATCGGGCATCCTGCCAGTGTCGGAGAACCCCAGCCAGGTCCCGGTCGATTTCGTCATCACTCTTTGCGAGCCCGTCCAGTATTTTGGACATCTAAATTCCTTTCTTTCAATTCCTTGCTCAGAAAACTTCAAAAAATACCCTTTCGTAGAGCCAGCCGAGTTCCCGGTGCGGCTACGGCTGCGTTCCGCTGGCACTGATCCCCTTGCTGTCAACGGGCGCTGTCCCATCAACCGCAATAGACCGGCGGCCCCCTATTGCACGGCTAAAGCCTACAATTTATTTTATTGGGCTTCCATTGGAAATCAGATCGCGCTTGTAGTCCATGGCAATCCCCTCGGTGGTTCATTTACGCCTCAAGTTACCACAATTGCAGGCAAGGGCGACGAATGGATGATTGAGGCAATTACACGCGAACGGCGGCCCTGTCCGCTCTTCCGTCATCGGGTCGACGAAAATGCTGCACGATGCTCGAATAGCCGCAATGCGAAAACTGCAGCGCGGCATTGGCGTGACCGATGAATGGCTGTTCTGGACCGTTCGCGACGTTTACACCTCACATGGTTCCTCCCTGGCGGCGTTTGTATTCGAGAGGGGTTGGGCGTAGCGTTTTACTAGCGAAAGCGGACTCTGCGGGTGTAACCACATGGAATCTATCCCGGAAGCCAGCCTAACTGGCCACATCAAACCCCCGTCGGATTTCCTGTTGACAGGTCTGCCCCTCTTGACTCATACCTTGACAATCGAAGTAGAGCGCCCGGAGGAAACCCCTCGCGGGCGTTTTGCTTTTCTCGTTTCCGACAAGTCAGATCAGACCCAGCCGCGCCGGTAGTTCCCGGCGCGCAGCATCGGCGTCTGCATCCCCCCCACATCGAGGTTCTTCATGGAATTGGTATTCGCGCCAAGCGAGATTGAAACC
>QIHI01000092.1 GCA_003230915.1 Kiritimatiellales bacterium
AATAATTTCCCGGTTCATGCTATAAATAGAATGAGTTGGAATGCACCGAAGCGCGATTTGTGAAAGATCTGAATATCATCCCCATTCTGGTGGTCAGCAACACTCAGAACAAAGCTGAGATGCTCAACGGCCTGCTGCGTAGCGAAGGGCTTGCCGTACGTCCCCACTGGGTCGATACGATCGAAAAATGGGAAGAGCAAAAAATTACGCCCGAACTGGTCTTCTACTTCGACGATATCGGCAAACCCACCTTAAAAGAAGTCCTCGCTGCGACCCGGGACATGGCTGTAGCATTGATCGTCGTCAGCCCCAAACATGACCAGGTTCGGGCTGCAGCTGCTATCGAGCTCGGCGCTGCCGCCCAGGTATGTCTTGCCGATACTGCACTGCTGGCAGGTATCGCACGACGCGAACACCACAATCGGGACGATCGCGTCAAGCTGAAAGCGCTGAAACACGAACTCGAGCAAAACAATCTACGGCTACGCAGTCTACTGGCAGGGACACATAATGCTATCGCCTATACGCAAGAGGGACTCATCACGAGCGTCAACCCCGCATGGGCCGAATATTTCGGTTATTCCAAACCGGACGATCTTGTCGACTTCCCGATTCTGGACTTGTTCGGAACGGCGGACATGGATACCCTGAAAAAAACCCTGCGTATGCTCAAACGCGGCAAAAGCACGGACTCCCCCATCGAATGCAACGCAAGATGCCTGGACGGCTCTGAACTTTGTACCGAACTGCGGCTCGAGACCACCGTAGTTGAAGGCGAAAAGCAGATTCAATTCACCCTTGCAAGCAACAAAAATGATGCCACCAAAAATTCCATTGTACTAAAGCATATAGACGAGCTGGAAACGGAAAAGCGTCTTCTCGTCCGCAAACTGGACAATTTGCGCCACCGCGAACCAAACTCCCAGTTACTGTGGCCCTCAACTTTCGCAACTATGGCTGAAGAGAGAATCAATCAACCGATGGCCGGCGCTGCGCGTGCATTGATCGCTTTTCATCCCGCCAATCCCCAGGAAGCGCTTTCCACTTTTGGTCCGTTAGGTTTATCCGAAGCAGGCGCCGGCATCGCCGCCATGCTCTCGCCGCTGCTGGAAGACGAAGACATAGCGGTGCGCATCGACCCATTAACCGTACTGGCCATAGTCAATCGCACTAACAAGCAAAAGATACAGACTTGGTGCGAAACGGTACTGAATGCGCTCGGTGAACATATTTTTGAAAGTAGTAATCGTTCGAGTTTACTGGGCTTTGTTGCAGGGATTGCCCCCATTGACCGGGTACGCCGACTGGAACAACTCATCCATCAAGCCATTTATGCGGCCAGGGGCGACTCCGGCAGCGTCAACCTAGTTGCCGCCCCGGCCGAAATCACCACCGCCGACATGGACGACGCCGGATGGTCCACATTGATCTCCGAAGCCCTGGAAGAGCGCCGTTTCGCCATTGCGTTACGTCCCATAGAAGATCTTTCCGGTACCAACAAATTCCATGAAGTAACGGCACGATTGCTGGATCGGGAAGGCCTGGAAATAGATCCCTCTACTTTTATGGAACCCGCCACCCGATCGGGTTTTATACAGTCGATCGAACAGCGCCTCGTGGGGCATGCTTTAATAGCCTTACTTCGCCTTCTTAAAACAGACAAAAATGCACGCGTTATCATCCCATCATCTCCATCCATGATGAATGACCCGGATTTCGTGGATTTTCTTTTGATGCTGATTAAACGTACACAAGCTCAACTTCCTGTAAAAAGCCTGATTTTCGAGCTTTCTCTCAAGGATATAATCAACCACATAATCGAGGTTGAAAACTTTACAAAAAAACTCCAAAGCCTGAACTGCGGCTTCGGGGTACGCGGCTATGTACCGAGCGACAACGCAAACAAGATATTAAAGAAGTTATCCATAACCTCCTTACGTATTGCGCCGGATTGCGTTTCCAAACTGGGGCAAGACGAAGAACTTACCCAACGTATCAAACAACTGACTATTCGTCTCGAAGGAGAACGGTGCCATGTCATTGCTTCCGGCGTCAATGATGCCGACCTTATGGCCCAACTATATAATCTTGGCCTAAGCACCATGGAAGGCGATGCAATCGGAGAGTCTGAAATTCTCAGTTCGAAAAACCCCATGTTCGAGGCACTTTATGCCAAGGAATAAAATGGCTTTTCAACCGTATATCAAACCGGAAAGATGCGCTCTACATTCTGGAAACCACGCGGCAACTTGAGTCCACGCTTGCCCCGCCCGCGCATATAATCCTGCT
>QIHI01000032.1 GCA_003230915.1 Kiritimatiellales bacterium
CGAGCCCGACGCCGATGGTCACCCCGGCAGACAATCGGGATATTCCGTCGCCTCCGGCCGCTGCTGGCACGACGAGCCTACCCCCATTTCGGTCATTGAAGTCGAAGAAGAAGGAGGTGGAGATGGTGGAGATGGTGGTGGTGGTGGTGGCGGTGGAGGCGGGGGAGAGCTCTAAAGCAAAATCGACGGTGCCATCGCCATCGACGTCCCAATCATTGGCATTAGTAAAGCCACCCAGCGTCGCGATCGGCGCGGTCATCGACATCACAATCGCGGCCTCGGACGTTGCGGGCGCTGCGGCGATCACCGCACCACTTCCGGCCAGAAGGGCGAGTTTCTCAGCGACGGTCCGCCCCGAGCGTTTCGATCTTCCCGATTCCGCTTTGCTGATTTTGGAAGATTGATCGGAGGCTTGTGCGTCTGCTGATGGTGTCATGGTGGTTTTTGTGGTTTTTCGGTAAAAATTTGGAACTTTGGCACTATCACCAGTTTCCTTTGAAGAGCAAGCGAAGGCGGAATACGACACGGGTGCGCTCTACGCAAGACTTGTCCTCATAAAAACGGTCTTCCGCAGGTGGGAACTCTCCGTTTTTTCCGGGAAGCCTTGCGTTCCGCGACGGGGAGATACCGAATTTCCCATGAAGGGCTTCGCCCGCCTCCGAAGCCGTGGGACGGATTGTCTATCCGTCCGGGGGCGGGGCTGCCTCCAGAAAAATCGCCTTCCCCGCGCCGGAAACTCCCGCCGGGATTAGGCGTGTTTTTCGCAACCATTCCGACGCCTCCTGATATTTTTCCGCATGCAGGTCGTGCAGTGGGTCTGTCCCCATGCAATACTTAATCGCAAATCGAAAACGCATAGAGCGCAACAAGCGCCACTCTAACTCGGGGGGCTCGTTCGGGGCTATCGCCCGAACCTATCTTTGCGGTTCTGCTTCGTGTTCCCTCCACGCTCGCGCAATCAAGCTAGCGATGAATCCCATTCCGATGCCGATGGGAACCACGATCCAAACCAGCGTTACGGCCCATCCAAAACCGATCCCTAGAGCAGTGAAAAGATCGCTGACAGATCGTATATCGCCGGACATTAACGCCAGAGAAAGGAAAAGGAGTGACCCTCCCAGGAAGGGCGATACGAAACCAAGAATAAGCCACTGCTGTGTTTTTGGCCGCCACAGCATCAGGCTGAACCCGAGCCAAAGAATCGCCGATACCATAGCACCCAGAACACTCAAGCCTTTTAGGGCACTGCCAATCTCTGGACCGAACATGCCTGGCAAAGTGAAGAAACCTACGAATGCAGCCGCAATGGCGATCGATATGTGCCTCGGTACCCGGCGGATCATTTCATTTTTCAACACAACGTCAAAGGACACCGAGACCCTGACCGGGGGCGAGGCTTCGACTGCAGGTTGATAGTTGAATGGTCATTACGGGTTGAACTCGCGGCGGGTCAGGGGTTCGGTTCTCCGACTTGTTGCGCCTTGGTTGCTTTCGTGGGGTATGGACTTCGGATTCCGTGCTGATCTCGGTAATCGTTGGCTTTTCGAACCCAATTTCGAAGAAAGTTGAGGATATCCTCCGATAGAGCCTTCTTGGGAATGTTCACAATGGTGCCGTTCCAGTGCTGGATCGTCCAAACGCTCCGTTCCAAATCACGGACTGCGGTCAGTCCGTCGAGGAATATATACCACCGCTCCTTTCCCGCCATGTATCCCAATCCATTGTCTTCGATTCGGATGTCCATGTGTTGTGACTTGACGAAAACAGCGTTCAGAAGACCAACGATGTATCTGCGGCCAAACCAAAGAACGCACAATCCGACGAATGCGGCGAAAATCCATGATCCTTGGAGCGCGGCAACCGCCGCTCCGAATAGCCCGAAGAGCACCAAAAACTGAGCAACACCCCAAACCCGAAGGTGGGGAACGAGCCGCTGCTTACGCGTCAGTTCATATTGCAGTTCGGTGAACATTTTTTGCTACAACGATTAAGTCATCCTACGCCTGATCGAGGGCGCGTTCCGACTTCTGGACTGGGTGTTGAGTGGTCATGGGGATTTCGACTCGCAGCGGGTCAGCTGCGTTAGGATCGACGTCTTGTTATGCCTTGGGTTGCATTGAGGATACGTGCTGCTCGAATACCGATTTGACCTCGTCTGCCTTCCTGGGTAAAGCCTGATCGACTGGTAGTTCTCCGCACATTTCAGTGATCTCTGGGTCGGCACCAGAAGACAAAAGAA
>QIHI01000056.1 GCA_003230915.1 Kiritimatiellales bacterium
AAGGCGGCTACGACTATTATTTAAAGGAGCGCGAGGAGCGGTTACGGCACCAACTTGCCGCCAAGAAAAATCAAGACCGCGAACGCGAGCAGATTGAAAGTTTTGTGCGCCGCTTCCGGGCCAAGAGTACCAAAGCCGCGCAGGTGCAGAGTCGGATCAAGCAGCTTGAAAAAATGGAAAAGATCGAGGCTCCCGCCGCCGTGGCCAATCTTTCCAAAATACGGATCGGCGAGCCACCGCATTGCGGGCATGAAATGGTTCGGTTAGAGCAGGCCGGCATCACCTACGACCAGAAGCGGTGGATTTTTAAGGAACTAGACATACATATTAACCGCGGCGAAAAGGTTGCGCTCGTTGGGTACAACGGGATGGGGAAAACGACGTTGCTACGGACGTTGGCCGGGGCACTTTCCCCCAGTGAGGGAAAGCGGGTATTGGGGCATCATGTCGTTGTGGGTTATCAATCGCAGGACTTTGCCGAAACCATGCCCCCCGAAAAGAGCGTTTTCCATATCGTCAAGGCGCAGAACCCCAACGCCTCCGAGGGCGATGTACGCAAGCTGCTCGGTGGATTCGGTTTTAGCGGCGATACGATCCAGAAGCGATGCGAGATTCTCAGCGGTGGCGAAAAAATTCGGCTCGCTTTTGCCCGCCTGTTCATTAACCCACCGAACTTCCTGCTACTCGACGAACCGACCACCCATCTCGATGTCAATGGCCGCGAGGCACTTGAAACCGCGCTGAAAGAATACAAGGGTGCCGTATGCGTTGTTAGTCACGATGTCACTTTTGTGCGCAACATTGCTGAGCAGATTATCGCCATCGACGATTCCGGTGTATCACGCTATCCCGGCGGGTATGATTATTATTTGGATAAAATTGAAACGCGAACAGCAGGAAACATACAGCCAGTGGCTTCTTCAGAAATAGTCGACTCCTCCAAATCCGTCGCCAAAGGCAAGGATGCACGTAAGGCGCGGGCGCAGCAGCGTGATGCCGAAAAGGCATTGCGGAAAATTGAAATGCAGGTTGATAAACTGACCGAGGAGCAGGGGGTGCTTACCGATGAAATGATGTCGCGACGCGATGCCGACTTCGCTTCCATCAACGCTCGCCTTGCCGAAATCCAGAGCGAGCTTAAAAAGCGAGAAACCCAGTGGGAAGAGGTTGCCGAGGGAATGTAGATACGTCATCTTGCCGGATTGAGTATGCCAAGGCCGAGAGCCGTTCTGCCGCAACGAGGCACTACGATTTCGAGTTAAGCACCCAGCGCTTATTGTACCAAAAATATTGCTCCGGAGTTTTGCAGATCTCTTCGGAAATTGCTGTCATTATGCTTTGCATGATGCGTTGCTGGTCTTCCTTTTTATCAAGCGAGGGATTGGGTCTGATCGGATCAAGCAGGATTGCATCATGCTTGGTCCAGCCGATGCGCCGGACAATAATGGGGTAGATGGGACAGTGGGTCAGTTGGGCGAAATGAGCCGTGCCGGGGGCAATGGTGGCTGTGCCGTTGAGAAAATCAACCGTCACGCCTTTTGCCCGCACACTGATATCGGGGAGAATGGCCAGTACCTTGCCGTGTTTAATCCGGTCGACGACGCTCTTCCACATCTGCGCCTCGCGGTGCAAAACCTCCATGTTGAATGTACGCCGCATTTTGTTGATGTAGTCGTTCATGAGCGGGTTTTTTTGTTTTCGCACAATGACGAACAACGGAATTTTTGAAAGATCGGCGGCGATACCAGCGATTTCCCAGTTGCCCATGTGGGGTGTTGCAAGGATGAAGCCCCCCCCGCATTGCTTCATGATTTCGTGCAATTTGAATTCCAGCCCGGCCAGTGGGTATTTACGAATTTTTGCCAACGTAAGTTTCGAAAAACGCAAGGCATCAATGGCATTGAAGCAGAGGTTCCGCCAAGCAATCCATGCGATGCGTCGAATCTCTTTTTCCGAATAGTATTCACCGAAGACATCCCGGATTCGTCCATGCGTTCGCTCGACATTCACGCGCCCGATAAAATGCGCACCGGCTGCAAAGAGCCAACCAATCGTCAGTGCCGCACGCAATGGCAAGACGCGTATTAGTCCACCGACCAAAACCAGCGAGGCATATTCGAGAACGTGTTTTGGTTTATATTTCATAGGCAGTTTTGAGAGATATTTCACGCCTCATTTCCTTTTCTCCTTCCACTT
>QIHI01000104.1 GCA_003230915.1 Kiritimatiellales bacterium
AGTAGCTGGATTCGCAAGAATTCAGGAGGTTTTGAGGGACTCGGCAACCGAATTCTTGCGAATCCGGCTACGATGTCTCGCTTCCTTCAACGGTATTGCCCTTAATCCCATTATTTAGAAACTTGACAAACATGAGACCTCCTTGGTTGAAAATGAAATAGAAACTTAATACTACACGACTTTTTACTCTCTTGGTTTTCCTACAGTGTCCGCAATCGGCCCGTTTTTTTATTCCCTCCACAGTAGCCGACTAGGGTGAAAAAATGGATGCACGGACAGGGAAGGACCGCTTATCTAGTTCAATATATGCTGGTAATTGCAGGTTCCACAATCCAGTTATCGCTTTTCAAAACTCCAATTTTGTCTTTGCTGTCAGCCCTTTGTTGGCTCGCAGGCGAACCAAGTGCGAAATACCGGTACTCTGCTCGTCGAATTTCACATCGAAACGAATAAAAACCGAGTCGGCCGAAGGGAACCACTCGATGAGTCCTGATCCGCCATATTGGCGAGTGTCTGCTCCAGCCCGGAGTGACCGGTTTCCCAGTACAGGACTTGAGTCGGACTCATCCACGAGGCTTAGTAAGCTTCTATTATTGCCCGCGTCCCACTTGGTCATATAATCGCCGGCCTCGAAGTTGTCGGAAAAAATCACCGCAGCATTGGCATCGATGCCAATTGTATCCCTGTGTGATGTGCGATCGTTATCCGAATTTTCATCTTCGGCTTGGTGCCCGATCTGTTTATCGCAAACAACACGGGCGACGCCTTCCTGCAAGGAAGCTGATCGCAGCGAGGATGGAAAGAGCTGCGGTGGTCGGTTCGGGTACACCGACTGCGGCGATGGTTGTCGAGGTGGTGCCAAAACCGGCTACCCATTCCGAGAGACTGCCAATGCTCGGATCGCGCTGCCAAAGCAGGAAG
Source organism: Kiritimatiellales bacterium (assembly GCA_003230915.1). GTDB lineage: Bacteria > Verrucomicrobiota > Kiritimatiellia > Kiritimatiellales > Pontiellaceae > Pontiella. Next base: position 922 of record QIHI01000104.1, read on the forward strand.
TCGGCCCCATCAATGTCGCCATCTTCGTCAAAATCGCCCGATAGCTCAGGCACGGTATACAGAGGCCAGTTGGGCAGCAGGCCAATAACTTCGTGGCTCGTCTGGTAGGGGCCTGCATTGGTGCCGTCTGGCATAAACCCCAGGGCGGGCGAGCCGGGCGCGTTTCGGTAATCCTTGTTCGCCAGATCGACGAAAAAACCTGTCATATCCTGATTGATGCTATTCCCATCAGGATTATCGACATTCAGCGACTGGAGTTGGCTGGCGAGCTGAAAGTTCCAGAAAAACAGGGTGCCGAAGGTTCGATCAGCACCACTAAATTTATCCGCACTAATCCTAAAGCTGGCATCATAAATGTTGTAATCCGATTCGTTCAGGACGGGAAGTTTCCCGAGCGCCGCTTGCGAAGAAAAAACGGTATACACGGCATCGCTAGCGGTACGCATAATGATATTTCCTGTTAGCGAAATATCTTCTGAAGCATCAATGTTAATCCCATCGGCTCCGGCGAGCCCTTCGCCATCGATGAGGTTGTTTTCGATCCGAATTTTGGCGCTCTGGCCAAAAGTTCCGGCCATCGCGACATGCACGCCCGCGTTCGTCCCTGCTTGCCCAGATAAGATATTATTGCGGATAATGTTTTCCCCCGCCTCAGGCGAACCCGTGGCGCGGGCACCGATATTTATCGGCCTCCCTCCCGATACTTCAATCCTGTTGTATCGAATTTCCGATTCAAAAACCGAGCCTCGCGTCGCCAGGTCTTCCACAAAATGGTCTTTCCAAAAAACCCCGCTGCCTACGTTTTTGATGTAGTTGTTTTCGACCAAGGCATTGATCACCCCATACGATTGGATGCCATTTCCCATCCGATCAAAAGTGCCATTGGAGTTTAGTTCCTCAACGCTATTGATATAATTGTTTCTCACCTCCCAGTCTTGAGAACCCCACATGCCGATGGCCGACACGTTGGCACCAAATGGACCTTTGGTATTTTGGATGCTGTTGTTTTCAATCACGACCCCTACGCTCAACTTCGTGGGATCGGCAACGTGATTTCCCGCCTGACCCCAGGAAGCGATTCCCTGGCCCCAGCTATTGACGAGATTAAAGCCTCTCACGCGGATGTAGTTACTGTTTTGCAAATGAATGGGAACCTTGTTACCCTGTCCGTCAAGCGTCACTTGGCCTTCCTCTCCCGGTGCGGCCTGAATCGTAATCAGGTTGCCGGGAGTTCCGTTCTTGTTCACGCAGATATTGCT
>QIHI01000123.1 GCA_003230915.1 Kiritimatiellales bacterium
CCCAAAACCTTTTTGTTGTTCAAAATCCCTCGGCCGCCGGCACCCTCCCACAGGGTTCTGGGATAGGCTCTTTGTAGAAGACCCAGACCCGGTGCCAACTTGGCACCGGGTTTTTCTTTTGTGTTGTGAAGAGTTGAATATCGAATATCGATCAAGGAATTCCGAAGGAGGAAGTGAAAAGAAAAACTTCAACACTCGACATTCCTTGATCGACATTCGATATTCACTCCCGTCTCAAGCAGGCACTCCTGCATCCATCGCAGGTTGATCTGCCAACGCAGCTACGCTACGTTGGCTTTAGAGCGAGGCCGCGTTTTAACAATGGATGGGATATCTCCATTTATTATCATTAAGAGGAGTGTATAGCGATGTTACAATGGTTTCACAATTTGGAAGTTCGTACCTTTGCACTCTGTTTCACAACCGCTCTTTGCGCGCTATTGACGGTTGATTTCGCTGCCCAAGCGGAAGAAACTAAATCTCAACAACCTCAACAGGTAGAAACTGACCGACAGAAAGAGGAACAGGAAAAACACCGGCTTTATCTCGCGGAACGCTTGGCGCCTGAATTGATCCTGGCGGACCTCGAACAATTCCGAAAGTTGCTCAAGACGGATTGCTTGGTGGCAACTTTGAACGATGCGGATTTCGATGCAGCCATTACCGATCTGACGAAACGCTCCAGTCGTGGTATGCGACGGTCTGAGTATATCGTGGAACTTCAGAAGATCATCGCCCTGGGAAAAGACGGCCACGCTGGAATAACTAGTTGGTTGGGTGCCTTAAGTTCATTTCAGGAAGACCAGGGATTTCCAGATTTCATCATCGATATTTGTGGTGACGATTACATCGCCTACAGAGAGGAGCCATTGCCAAAAGGTTTAGTGAATCCCCGCTTACCTTATCGGTTCAAGCCCCTCCGGGAAGGTTTTCCCTACGTGTCGGCAATCGATGGAGTCCCAATCGAGAAATGGGTTGAAATCATTTCGCGGTTTGTACCCAAGGGCCCCGAACTGTCCGTGAGATGGCGATGCATGCAATGGATTGGCTACCTGCCGTTCTGGCGGCATCAGATGGGCCTTCCGCAATCAAAAACCATCAAAGTTTGTCTGACATCCCGAGACAAATCCGAGCGAATTGTGATAGATTTTCCGGTCGGCAAGTATCCTCTTGGTTCCCCTGGACTTTTTCGTATTCCTAAACCGGACTGGAAAATTATTGAGAAAAAATTGGGGTACCTGTGGATTCGCGATCCAGCTGCTCGCAGCAGTCAGGTCATCTTGGAGGCGATGCCCCAATTTCGAGGCACTAAGGGCCTGATCATTGACTTACGAGGTAATCCCGGCGGTTCGGGAAGGGAAATACTTCAATTGATGGCTGCCCATCTCTTGCGGCCGGATCACCCAAGGCGTGTCGTTGGCAGTGAAGTGCAATGGGCTGGGAGAAAGCGAAGAGACATAGATAGCAGCTTTTCATCCGATGACAATCGCCTTTCAGAAGCAGGGCGGAAGGCTATCTTAGATTACCAAACTCGCTTTAAACCGCTGTGGAATCCTCCTCCTCTCCGAGCCGTTCAATGGCGGCATGTGCTCCTGGCACGTCCGGAGGCAGAGCCAGGCATCTATCCATTTAACGTCCCCAAATTTCCCAAGGAGCAGTTTTATCACTACTCGGCGCCCGTGGTTGTCCTGATGGACCATCGTGTCTTTTCAGCCGGAGAAATATTCTTGGCTGGAATTCGAAACCTCGATAACGTCACTTTAGTGGGATCGCCAACGACAGAAGCCGGTGGCACAAGCCCTAACCTATTCAACCTAGAGAATAGCGAAATCGGGGTCATGTTAGGATCAAATCATTCGTTTGTTCAGACAAACGGAGACTTCATTGATGGAAAGGGCATCCAACCGGACATCGTCGTTGCTCCTGATGTCGATTACTATCTCGGGCGTCGAGACCGAATGTTGGAAACCGCCATTGAGGTGCTCAAGAAAAAAATCGGGAGAGGAAACGGAGACAGTTCGTAGGATGGGTGCTGCCCCGTAAGTCGCTTTCCAACGTGTAGCACGGCTGCCTATCGCCACGCTTTGCCAAGGCGGTGAAGTTGCACCCATCTTCATCGC
>QIHI01000101.1 GCA_003230915.1 Kiritimatiellales bacterium
TGGGACGTGTGGTCATAGGTATTGACTTGAACGATCGCGGCCGAGGATATCGCCGGCAGCAAGCAGACAGCGAGCAAGGCAACCGCCGCAGCGGCTACCATCGATCTGGTTGTAAAATTAGTTAGCTTCAACATGAGCACTCCCCTTTTTGAAATGAAATGGAACTTACGTGGTTTCGTTTACGTCGAAAAACTGGAACAAACTAAACAGCAGCAAATGGAGCCTTTCGTTAACACAAGGATTCTTTGGGAGGGGTAAAGCCATCAAACTCGAAATAAGAGCCCTTGGCATTCTTGAAAAAAAGAGGATTGTGTCTGGCTCAACTGCTCTCAGAGCATGCCGACACGTGAAGGTCTCCAGGTTTCGTGAAACTTTTCTCGAGAAGCAACAAGAAAAATTCGAGCGAGCAACTTCTTTCATCTGAACCCCTCGGATTCTAAAAACACACAGAAAAAGAACATGTATCGCTGAAAGATGACTGGTGTGTATAGCCGATAATTGCGATTGTAACAGTGGATTTCCATTACGCAAGGATTTAATCCGCCATTTCTGCATTAAAATGGAAATAGATATCGATACATGTATCGATTTATTTTTCCATGAAAGAGACTGATGCTGATAGCTTGCTCTTCGCGTTCAACTCAGTCTTCCAGGGAAGCCAGGAGGGGCCAGGAGAACTGCGGGAGGGTATCCGAAGTGGTGAAGAACCCCACGTCTTATAGAACGAATCCGGAGAACAGAACAAGCAGTGCCAGAATCATGGCAACAAACAGCCCCCACCAGGTGAGAACGCTCGTGTACCACCGCTCGCCGAGGTCGCCTAAGACATTCATCTTGCGCCAATTGAAAATGAGTTGATCCGTCACCTGTTCAGGCTTGGGGGGAGCAGTCCATAAGCTCACCCCGATGCAAACTATCATGCAGAATAGCCAGTTGATCGAAGCTTGGTTGGCGTAAGGTGCCAACCACGGCGGAGTCTCGGCGGCGAAGACTATGTAGAGCTTGATCGCGATGCCGAAGGAAAATCCCGAGACGACCGCCGTCAAAGCGCCGATGCCGTTGATTCGCCGCCAGAGGATGCCGAGCACAAAGACTGCGGCGAAAGGAGGCGCAAAAAAGGCATAGAGCGATTGGATATACTCAAACAGGCTTCCCCCGAGCTTGCCAACAAGTCCACCGAGGAAGATTGAAAATGCGAGAATCACGATCGACGAGATCACCCCGACTTGCACCAAGTGCCGATCGGAAGAGGTGGGACGGAACATCCGCTTGTAGATATCAAGGGTCACGATGGTAGAAGTCGAATTAAGCACCGAGTTGACGGTCGACTGAATCGCTCCGAAGAGCGCAGCCAGCAGCAGGCCGCGCAGGCCAACCGGCACCAGCGATTGGATCATTTGCACATAGCCGGTATCGGCCGCTGGCTTGACTTCATCCCACGGTCCAAGCAGGATCTCTGGGTGCAACGCGAACAGAATCATCCCTGGCAACACGGTAATCAGTGGCAAGAAAATTTTGATCCAACCGGCAAAGACGATGCCCATCCGGGCGTGGTAGTCATTCTTCGCACCTAAAACCCGCTGAATCATGAATTGGTTCAAGACGTTGAACCAAATGCTGACCGAGAAGATAAACGTGGCGAGACTGATCGTCGGAACAATCGGATGCGTGGCGGGCTGAAAGACGGAAAGTCGGTTGTAGGTGTCTTGGCCAGCAAGGTTTTGTGAGTTGGTTTGCACCGCTTCAGCCCAAACCCCCGTGGTCGCCTGATTCCGCTCGATCATTGTGCGAAAGCCCTCGATCAACGTGCCTCCTTCCCCCGCCAATGCGTAAAGCCCGAAAACTGTCACGGTAAGACCGCCCAGAATCATCACCGCGACCGTAAATAAATCGGTCCAGGCAACGCTCGATAACCCTCCATAGATGGCCCACATGCCGGAGACAATTCCCAGGGTAATAATGGCAAACCAGAGATTCCAGCCAAACAGATTTTGGAGCGCCAGCGCGCCACCGTAAAGAACCGCAGCTAGGAAAGCGACCACGTTGCTGATAACGGTGACGATTGCGAAGATTTGCCGCAAGAGGCCGTTAAAGCGTAGCTCGAGGTACTCAGGCG
>QIHI01000081.1 GCA_003230915.1 Kiritimatiellales bacterium
ATCTCAATCGATCCTGTATCCATGGCCCGCGCAGGGGGGTCAGCGCAGGGGGGTCAGTTCTCGCATTGTAACATCCCTGCAACCCCTGTGGCCCAGGGTATCCGCTCCAATGCTTCAGTAGCCATAGGGCCTCCAATATTCAAAATACCATTATCGTAGCCCCAGAAAGAGCCCTAACAAGGCGCTCGTTCGGACGCTATACTGCGCTTCGTTTGCGCCGCACAGCTAAACGTTAGGCCGTGAAAAAAATGAAAAGGTGATCCAATGATTTGGATATTAGAAATTAAGTTATTTCACACCGGCAGAGAAAACCAATGGAAGGTCTCAGTTGAAATTGACTCGACGTCAACTCTTGAAGACTTGCATTATCTAATTCAATATGCGGTAGATTTTGATAATGACCATCTATATGAATTTTATGTTTCAAAGACAGCAAGGAGTCGATCTCGAGAATGTTTCGATGATGAAAATGGAAAAATATATACCACCACATTAGAGGACTTATATCCGTTAGAAAAAGGAAAAAAATTATATTATATGTTTGATTATGGTGATAGTTGGTTGTTTGTTATAACCAAAAGCAGGAAAGGCCCTCAAGAATCAAAGGAAGGCGTTAAATACCCAAGAATTATTAATGAGGCAGGTAACAAGCCTGAACAATATCCAGAATGGGAAGATTGAAATGCCTGATGAATATAATTGCTTCCGTGCCATCGAGGACATGGCTTCGCTGTGGATACTTGGACGGCAAAGGGGGCGGAGGGAATATTTTTCCTCACAGGCGAAGAAGAACCGTGATGAATAAGGGGACATCCCCTTTCTTAAGACAAACGTAACACCCCCGGATTTCGCTTCGCTCGATCCGGGCTGCCTTTTATTTGTCGAAGAAGTCGACCGTGCCCGTCTTCAGCGAGTACTCGGCACCTACGACCATGAGCCCGTCATTCCGAATCAGGTGTTCCAGGATCTGCGAGCCGTGTTGCAGGTGGTCGGCGGAAGCGCGGATGTTGGCCTGCACGGCGCGCCGGATCAGGGCGTTGCGGTCCCGGCGCAGGTCGGTTTCCAGGAGTCCTTCCACCGACGGCCGCACGCGGTCGACGATGGAGCGCAGGTTCGGCGAGCGATGCTCCGAGGGCTGCTCCAGTTCTTCCAGCGTGGCCAGTACGGCCCCGCACATCGAGTGGCCGAGGACCACGACCAGGCGGGTGCCAAAGCGATCGGCCGCAAACTCGACGCTGCCGATCTGGGACGGGGCGACGATGTTTCCGGCGACGCGGATGACGAACAGGTCCCCCAGGCCCTGATCGAAGACGATCTCCGCGGGCACCCGCGAGTCTGAACATCCCAGAATGATGGCAAACGGCTCCTGGGCCGCCGGCAAGGCGCCGCGGTTGGTGTGTCCGGTGCCGGCACCGCGTCCCTCGAGGTTCGCCACGAAGCGGCGGTTGCCCTCACGCAGGCGTTCGAGCGCTTCTTGCGCTGAGATCACGGCGTCCGCTCCTCAGGGGACAGACCACGATTTTAAACCTTCCGGCAGGATAGCCAAGCGGATTATCCCTGGTCCGGCTTTCGTGGCAACGCCCGGGGAGCGAAAAATATCCTCATTACGACACACGGGGAATACAACACATCCCCGGACCGCCGCCCCAATGATCGTCGGCGAGCCTACCGAGCCCTGTTCCGCGCCTACAGGGAGCCAAGGTTGATCGACGAGATCCGCACGGCTATCAACGGCAATTATGTTCTCGGAAACGACCGCTTCAAAGAACTGGAAAGTCGGGGCGGCCGCGGCGGACGACTGATTAAAGGATCGGAAACCGTGGACTGTCCCCGGTTTCACGCAGCGCGCCGAACAATCAACAGCGGACAGTGGAGTTCGTGCAGCAGGATTTGTGAACGACGATCGATCTTCACGCCGCGCGCGCCCTCCGGCCTCGGCAACAGCACGACGACGTCGACCGCATGTTGGTGTGCCGCCGTTACGATCGCCTCCTCGATCAGCTGAGATCCACCCTGCAGCACCT
>QIHI01000139.1 GCA_003230915.1 Kiritimatiellales bacterium
CGGATTCAATGAGAAGAGCAACTGATGAATTAGGCGCGATTCTTTAAATTAAGAACTCCTGACATACACCGAGAAATCAGCCCTCCGAGCACCTAAAATACTGGCTTATATTTAAGGATGGTGTAGTATTCAGGATGCCCGAATCCGCTGCCGACGACGAACTCTTTCCGAACACCACGCCCTCTCTCGATGGCCGAATCAACGACATCTGCCGCTACGACGATCACGACGGACAACGCTTTATCCTCATTCATGGCGCCCATTTTTACCTTTACGATTTGGGAGATCGGTTTTCCGAAGCCCATGTCTGGATTAGCCTTCATTTAGCCGGTTACGCGAAAATGTCCGAAATCGCTCGCGGCACCGAGCTATCGGCCCGCTCCCTGCAACGCTGGAAATCAGCAGTTCTCAGAAATGGCTTCCAAGAGCTGCTACCCAAGCCCATCCCGGGTCGGCCTCGCACCGTCACCACGACCGTCAAACGCAAGGCTCTGCGCCTCATCCATCAGGGAAAATCCCATATCCAGGTTCAGGAAACACTCGGCATCAGCCCTTCCAGCCTCGATCGGGTTATCGCCGAAGACAAAATAGCCAACAGCCCGCAAGCCACTGATCAGATGCTCGATCTCAAAGATGATTCATGCGGCGAACCTACCACCTCTCCCCCGCTATCAGCGATCAAGAAGAGCTCGCCAGTCGCCCTTCACCGTCCAGCGAAGAAAAACTCAGAGACTCCCACCGCGGCCAGAGCTGAACCGATCCATGGCGGCCCGTGTGCCGATCCTCTTGATCGCAGCGTTGATCGAGCCATGGCGGCATTAGGGATCATGGAAGACGCTGATCCTTTCTTCGCTCCAGGGGAAAGAATAGATTGTCTCGGTTTTTTCATGGTCATTGCTTTACTTGAGCAGAATCCTTTGCTCGACATCTTCGCGAAAGTCTACGCAAAAACCCTAAGCCCCGCCTTTTACGGACTGCGCACCACGGTAGTGACCCTCTTAATGATGGCGATGATACGGATCAAACGCCCGGAGCATCTCCGTCAATACAATCCGTGTAATTTAGGCAGAGTGTTAGGCTTGGATCGTATAATGGAAGTCAAGACAATGCGCCGAAAACTACATACTTTGGCAGCAAGCAATAAAGGTGTTACGCTTATGGAGCAACTAGGTAAATCCAGACTCTAAGGGCGAACACCCCCTGCGGCAGAGGAATTGAACATCCTCTATATCGACGGACACGTACAGTGCTACCACGGGGGATTTAAAATAGGGAAAACCTGGAGCGCAACCCGTAATAGGGTCGTAAAGGGGCGCACCGACACCTGGCTTCATCTCCCCGGCCAAACTCCATTGTTTTATTTGGAAAGCCCGTTTAATGAAGGCCTTGTCAGCGTCATCGAAAAGCACCAGAGAAAGATAGAGGAAGTATTCGGAGGGAAACCAGTTCTCGCCTTTGATCGAGAAGGTTGGGATATGAATTTTCTGGATGACCTAGACCAAGCCGGATGGAAATTTATCACCTACCGAAAAGGCAACTATGCCCCATTGTCACTTGATGACTTCGAGGCGGTCGAAACTAAGATAGGAAATCGCAGCTACGCTCACGCCCCGGTTGAGATAGAAAAGCAAAGCTACAACTTGTATCAAACCGAAACCGGGAAAAACGGCACACCCGTGAGGCGCCTAGTAGGGAAAACCCAATTTCGCGAAGTACGCATCCTGAGTGATGATCAAACTCACCAGACCGCTATTGTAACAAATCTGAAAAAAGACCAGGCTGACGCAACGAGTGCCTCCGCCGCCCTGTTTGCGAGATGGGGTAACCAGGAAAACGTTTTTAAATATATGAAAGAAGAATTTGGCCTCGACGACTTGGTAGAATACAACCGAAGCGAGGGGCAAGGCAGCGAAGCACGACGAGGCGAAGAACAGATCCCGGATGAGGTCGATCATCCCAATCCCGAATATAGC
>QIHI01000131.1 GCA_003230915.1 Kiritimatiellales bacterium
AAATCAATTTCAACTTCGACTCCATCTGCCTCGTGGGTGGTTGCGCAACCGATGGCGAATAGCGGAAGTGTTATGAACAAGATGAGGGCGATCCAGCGAAAATTTTTCATTTTACACCTGGGAAGTTTACATTTAGAAATGGGTTATATTAAATTCTAGGGCAATCGGAAAAACGATTGACCATAATATGGGTATTCAGATAAACACTTTTGGAATTTTAATTCAAAAACTTGCAAAAAGACACAGATTTTTGAAAAATGGTTAAACAATCGCATACGGTGAAGATTAAAATCTGCGGCATGACCAGCATAGAAGATACTTTTCTCGCCGTGAACGGAGGCGCCGACGCTGTGGGTTTTATCTTTTACAAAAAAAGCCCACGCTGTATTTCCGCAAATACGGTAAAAAGCATTGTCAGGGCTCTGCCACCTTTTGTTGAGACAGTGGGTGTTTTTGTCAATGAATCGGCGGAACGTGTCAACCGCATCGCAGAATCATGCGATCTGTCTGCCGTGCAATTGCATGGAGACGAGTCCCCTGCCTTTTGCAAAAAGATTCGCCGCAAGGTGATCAAGGCAGTCCGGGTGAAAGGGAAGGAGTCCTTCGATGGGATGTCCTCCTATAAGGTCAGCGCTTTTTTATTGGATTCCTATTCCGATCAACAGCAGGGGGGAACGGGTGAGACTTTCGATTGGCGGCTGGTCAGTGAAGGAAAAAAATACGGCCCTGTAATCCTTGCGGGGGGATTGGACCCGTCGAACGTGGCGCATGCGATTCAAAAGGTCAAACCCTACGCGGTGGACGTTTGTTCCGGGGTCGAAAGAATACCGGGGATAAAAGATCCCGCCCGGTTGCAGGCATTTATAAAAGCTGTAAAAGCCAGCAAGTCATAACGATGTTGAGCGTAATCTGGTATTTAAGGAAACAGCAAAGATGGAGCAACCCATGAAGCAAGCGCAGTTGCCAGATGAACGAGGGCATTTTGGTGTATTCGGTGGCAAGTATGTGATCGAGACCTTGATGCCTGCGTTGAAGGAACTGGAGCAGGTGTTCGCCTCTGCCCAGAATGACCCGTCCTTTCAAAAGGATTTGAAATATTACCTCAGTCAGTATGTGGGCCGACCCACGCCCTTGTATTATGCGAAGAATTTAACCCGCCAACTGGGCGGAGCTAAAATCTATTTGAAGCGGGAGGATCTCAACCATACCGGCGCTCATAAAATAAACAATACGATAGGAAGCGCTCTATTGGCGCTTCGCATGAATAAAAAACGCGTGATCGCCGAAACCGGAGCCGGTCAGCATGGAGTGGCCACAGCAACTGCCGCCGCGTTGTTTGGATTGGAATGCGATGTCTTCATGGGGGAGAAGGACATCAAACGGCAGGCGCTCAATGTATTTCGCATGAAACTGCTGGGCGCCAATGTAATTCCCGTCTCAAGCGGAACGCGTACGCTGAAAGACGCTACGAGTGAGGCGATTCGCAACTGGATCACCACCGTTGAAACCACGCATTACATCATCGGGTCGGTTGTCGGACCGCACCCTTACCCGATGATGGTGCGCGAATTTCAGAAGATCATAGGGGAAGAAGTCAGCGGGCAGATCATGGACCTTGAAAAACGCATGCCGGACGTATGCGTGGCCTGCGTCGGTGGCGGAAGCAACGCGATGGGGTTGTTTTATCCCTTCATCGACCATGAAGAAACCCGGTTGATCGGTGTGGAAGCGGCGGGCCTCGGGATCGAAACCGGCAAACACGGCGCTTCGTTGAGCGAGGGCAAGGCGGGAGTTTTGCACGGGATGATGAGCAATCTTTTATACGATGAAGACGGGCAGATTAAAGAAGCGCACTCGGTGTCCGCTGGATTGGATTATCCCGGAGTCGGGGCCGAGCACAGTCATCTCAACGAAACTGGCAGGGCGCAGTATGTTCCCATCACCGATGATGAAGCCAT
>QIHI01000098.1 GCA_003230915.1 Kiritimatiellales bacterium
GGCTTTCAATGGGTTCCCCGGTATATTTTTGTGCGAGCGCAAGGTAGTCCTGAAAATGGCGCGCCTCGGACTTGAGCAACGACCGGAAGAAGGTCGCCAGTTCCTCATCCACGTGCGGCGCGAGGGCGGCAAAGCGTTCACAGGAACGGGCTTCGATATAGGCTCCGACGATCAAGGTGTCGACCAGTTGCTCCGGTTCCTGCTTGCGGATCTCTGCGTTGAGCCGTCCTGCGTAGCGCGAGGGTTTCAGAATTTTATAGGTGTAGCCCCGGCGGATCAGTAGCTCCAACACCTTTTCAAAATGCCGCAACTCCTCGCGGGCGAGCTTCGACATGGTGCGGAGCACATCCGGCTTGTCCGAGCAACGGAAGATAAGACCGAGTGCGGTGCGGGCAGCGCACTGCTCCAGATAACAATGGTTCAGCAACAGGATCTCCTGTTGCTTCATGGCCTCCTGAATCCATGCGTCCGACGTCAGACACGGCAAAAAGGCCATTAATTCTTCAAGTGCGGTGGGATCTACACGTTCCATGATTTATCCTACATTGTACGGAATTAACGTGAACCGTATTATGGCTCGCGCCCGCTTCCGTCCGGTTTATTTCATATTAAAAAGCGGTCGCCAATTTATGCTCGACGCTCGCGTTAAAATCAATAGCTTCGGCGGAAGAAATGAACCCAGCTCCCTCCAATACTGAACTGAGCAAAGAGACCCTGACTCGACACGAGGAAATTTCTCCGGGTGTATTTGTGATCGGCTTTCGCCGTACCCACGACTTTAAGCCGGGCCAGGCCATCAAACTGGGCATCGATACCAAAATCCCGCCGCGCATCTACAGCATTTGCAGCGGCGCACAGGACGACGAATTATGCGTTCTCTTCAATATTAAGACCGACGGGTTTCTCACGCCAAAGCTCGCGGAGTTACAGGTGGACGATTGCGTGTATGCCTCTGCCCCCTACGGCACCTTCCTCGGAACGGATGCGCCAGCATGGTGGATCGCCACTGGAACAGGCATTGCCCCGTTCCGCAGCATGCTTCGCTCCGGCATGAAGGAAAACAAGGTGTTGCTCCACGGAGTTCGCCACCTGAACCAATTCTATTTTAGCGACGAGCTGGCCGAAGCCCTCGGCACCCACTACCACCGCTGTTGTTCCGCCGAAAATGACCCCTCCGTTTATGCCGGGCGCGTGATCGCATTTCTCGCCGAGCAGGATTCGCTACCGAAAGAGCAACGCTATTATATTTGCGGGCAAGCCACGATGGCCGTGGAAACGCGAGATTTGCTGATCGAAAAAGGCATTCCCTTTGGAAATATTGTCACCGAAATCTATTTTTAACCAATCCGCGAAACGAGGGTTCTAATTCACAACCCCTCGCCATGTTTAACTGCCAAATCTAATTAAACCAACCCACCCATAAAGTGGTAGAGAAGCCCGTGTCTTCCACAGGATTTTTGATTATTTTTCGGAAACAAACGCTGCACAGAGTTCGGGATAAACTTTCGCTGCGTCATAGCCGAGCGCATTGCACACCCAGAAAAATTCGACCACATCCAATCGCCGTTCGCCCTTTTCAATTCGCCAGACGAAAGACTGTTCACGTTCCAATACATCGGCGACTTGTTGCTGGGTCATTCCCGCATCCCTCCTCATCTTCACCAGCCGTTTGAGGACATGGGCATATTCAGGGCTGTGCGTCGATTTCTGCATACCCGCAATATGCGGTTTTTTATAGAATTATCGCAAAATGCGTTAACTTATTGACAGGAGTAAAAAATAATGCCATCTTCGCTAAATTCATAATCTGTCCATTTAAGAGAGAAGATAAAAGGGTGAGTAGGATGAAGAAAACAATCGTTGCACTAGGTCTTGTTATGGGATCTACCGCCGTCGCGAAGCCCGTGGCGGATGATGGGGTTATTGGCTCGGTGGATTCCATTGCTGCCT
>QIHI01000127.1 GCA_003230915.1 Kiritimatiellales bacterium
AAGCGGCTCCGTGAGATTTGCGGCAATCCGAGCAGTGACAATTTAAGACATCACGAATTTCTCCCTGAATCTCATAGCGGATCCCACCGCACAAACAACTGCCTTGATAGCGTTTCATTTCTTCACCGAACGATCTAGGCTAGCCAGCCGCTGAGAGCAAGCGTTGCTTTCTCGATTGATGGTTAAAATTAAAGTGAGCCATAACTGCAGATGGGTAGCGGCTTGGTCTACGCCGTTTTGTGTGTGCCCAGCATGGGCGAAAACCAAAGGGGGTTCAAGTCCCCCGTTTATAGAATGAACATCCAAAAGATGAAAAGAACTACCAGAAGCCAACTGCGGGAGGGTGACCGACCGTGGGGAGGCAGGCTATGGGACTGCCTAGCGCGAAGCGCCCATAAGGGCGAAGCCAAGCCGCAGACCCCGAAGGGGTAAAGCCATCAGGCGACGAACAGAAACCTCATACGAGGCCGACGGGATGGGACGAGCAGGCACAACGCAGCGACTGCCAAGCGCGAAGCGCTCAGACAAGCGAAGCCAGACCGCAGAACCCGAGGAACGAGGGATAAATTCCCTCATTCAGTTCCGGAGGTAAATGGGGCGCTTGGGTGGTGGAGGTTTTCGTCCTTACCTGGGGAGATCTCGACTGCACGCGACCGCGAGAGCGGTAGCGCCGTGCGCAGCAATGCGCTGGGTGATAGTCGAGAAGTCAGCCGAGGTCATAGTACCGCGATCGAGAACCGGGGGGCTGTGATACGCCCGTTTAAACTAGGCAACCCGCCAGCGCGATCCGGGAAGGACCGAACCGATACGATGGGCCGACCCGGCCATCCCTCCTGCACGTCAACCCCGAACGGGAGTGTTCTGCGTGCAGGAATCGGAGTCGGGCAGAGAAAGAGAGCCCGTGCGAAAGCGCCGCTGTTCCGAAAGGAGAGGTGGCGGACGTTCGTTACCTCAAAGTGAGGTGACAGGTGACGTTTCGGAACCGCCTTGCTACGGATCCGTATGGCCGGTGGTGTGGGGGGCGGGAGTTAAAACCTCCCGCCTACCCGATTAGCATTAATTTATTTTCAAAGTGAGCATCCAGAGTGACATCGCGATCATGAATGCTCCAATAATCAGGTAGAAATACGAGGTCAAGTAATTCATCTTCCCTGGTGTGCACTGGAAATACTTAGTCATTCCATGGGCAATTTGTTTAACTACCTCGTTTGATTTTTTGCCTGTTGATTTCAGTTGGGCGGTTCCAATCCATCCTTGAATGGCAACTTGCATCTCTTGCCCCGTCTCTTTGATTTTGAGGCGTGACATCGTCTCTTCAATCGAGAAGCCGAGAGCACTGGACGAAGCCAGAAGTGCTTCTCGGAAATAGGAATCAGAAATAGCAAATGCCATATATCCTTTCATCTGTATCCATAAAAAGACCAGTAACACGGTGAACATTAATGGATTTATCCATATGATCATCCCGAGTCCCTCGGAGGATGAAAATCCGAGAGATACAGAATTTGCAATGCTCGGGAGGAATGCCAAACACATAAATGCGAAAAGCCAGCGGGAGGAAAAAATGAGGGGACGGCGACCAATGAGGGTTTTGAGGGCAATGAAAATGAAGAACGACGCCATCAATATAAAGATGATCGGCATTGCAACTTTGAGCAGGATTGTAGAGTTCATAGTGGTGGGTTTTTTCTGCTAACGACCGAGTCATCCTACGCCTGACCGAAGGCGCGCTCCGACTTCTGGGTTGATGGTTGAGTGTTCATGAAATTTTCGACTCGCGGCGGGTCAGGCGTTAGGATCGACGTCTTGTGTGTGCCTAGCATGCACCGAAACCAAAAGGGGTTCAAGTCCCTTGTCCATAGAATGATAACCAATGAAAAGACTATCCGAAGCCA
>QIHI01000036.1 GCA_003230915.1 Kiritimatiellales bacterium
CGCTATGATGCAGATGGAGGCATTCAACCCGAAAGGTACTATAAAGGAGGTTGGCGCAGGTGCTTTGCAGGCAATCCAGGAGATTGACTACGAAAAAGGAAATTTTCGGACTCTAGAAAACCTGATTCGTCGGGCATGCCGGATGGCAGCGATGGATGGCAGAGACTATTTGGTTTTGCAAGACATTGCTGGCAGTTGAGATTTCCATACTCTGGATTTTTATCCATGGAAGGATGAGCGGTCTTCCTCCTTGAAACCTCTTTCCCCTTTTGTTAGTGAGTTAACGTATCCACCCTCCGTCTTTTGAGCTCCCGTTCCAATCCATTTCCCCCGAAATCACAATCATCTTTTGGTTCGTAGCAACCGAGATTATTACTTCGCTATGCCTCCAAGTAAGCCACTCTATGTGGTCTGCAGACAAGAATTGCAATGGCCGATTGGCGGCCATTCATCCCACTAGAATAGGCAAAATACTCAGCATTTGTGAGTTGCGGTACTCTATTGCAGGTAGATGGATATAGGCGACACCGGCCCAAGACGAGTCAATGACAAGTGCCCTTGGTGTGCAGGCACTCACGGTACCAACATTATAGAGTTGATTGAGGTTTTAGACGGTCCTGTGGGTATTGCCACCAGCGTGTTGATCAGTTGCAGTTGATCAATCGCGGTGGTGCACAGGATCGTCCTTTTTTATACGAACGGTATGCGACGCAATCATGAACTCGCTCATTTCTACAAAAGGGCACATATGGTAAGTGAACAAATCATTCCAAATTATAAGAGGTAAAAAATATGCTCCGATCTGAACAAATTCCAGTATCGAACAAGGCGGTAAAGCGAAAGGAGACTGTTGAGCAGTACGGTGAGGAGCACGCCATTGTTCAAGTATGTGAATTATCCGAGGGACAGTTCCGTGCGGAATTTGAGCTGGCACTGTCCGGCGTCTCCGGCCAGAGAGGCGAAAAACAATATCAGGACGAGCAAAAGAAAGCAGAGGGACAGCAAAGAGGCCGTGCGCTCGGAGCATTCTTGTCCTCAATGACCGAGGGTGAGAAGCTCGAGTTTAGATATGAATGGCGACATGACTCACGGAAAGTTGCACGATTCAACTGGCGCATAAAGGGCGATAGTGTTGGCTATAGTCGTGAGCATGCTTTGGCAGGTGCGCGTCACCTTCACCACGGTTTGACTGTAACTCTGGGCGGGGCTTGTGTGGATTATGAATTTCGGCCGCGAATCGATTCTACCGGTGATTCGGATGTGCCTGGTGCATGGAAATATGAGGTTCGTCCTTTGGGGATTCTCATCCCAGTAGGTACAACGGAATCAATTGGCTTTACTTCTTCTCCGCCGACAAGCGATATGGTTCTGCTCTCCCTGCCATCATTCAACAATACTCAAGGATTCGATGCCATTGTTACAGGTGGTGAGATTTGTGCGGGGCCGATAACCGTCACGGTGAATATTGAATCGGTTCGGCTCGATGAAAATGCTGCCATGACCATTTCAGCGGCGCTAAAAAACCTTCGCAGTGGATCGTATGAGCAGATCAAGTATGAAGCTTCATCCAGCGGCTGCGTGCATGATACGGCACTGCTCGATGAAGCCATGGGCCGGCTTGGCCGGTGGATGGCTGATCCCAGGGGCTATCGGGTGTGTTGTATAATCAGCGCTGGACAGCCACTTCCTAATTCATTCATGGGAACTGTCGGGCAAGAACTCTTTAAAGGTTCGCCAGTTGCTGTCCGTAAGATCGGGGGTCTTGATGCGATAAATCCTCCATCCGGGATGAAGGACACCACCACCGAGCACGTGCTCGATCTTAAGACTTGTTTCCATACGTCATCTGTAAGGTTGAACCTATTTCCGGGCACAC
>QIHI01000029.1 GCA_003230915.1 Kiritimatiellales bacterium
AGAGGATATGGGAAAAGCCTCCAGGATTTTCCTGCTGCAGTTATCGTGGTCGTAGACCTGGATGATAGAGATTGCTTGGTATTCAAGCAAGAAATACTCGATATCCTGAATACCTGTAATCCACAACCAACAACATTGTTCAGAATTGCTATAGAGGAAAGCGAAGCTTGGTTGTTAGGAGACCGTAACGCCGTAAAAACCGCCTACCCTCGGGCAAAAGAACAGGTTTTGAATGCTTACGAGCAAGACAGCATTTGTGGTACATGGGAAAAGCTCGCGGATGCCGTCTATCCGGGGGAATCGCAAAAACTCAAACAATTGGGATGGCCCTATACCGGACAGGCCAAATGCGAATGGGCGAGTAAAATCGCTCCCCACTTAGACGTGGAGAGTAATCAATCAAGGAGTTTCCAGGTTTTTCGTGACGGTATCAGAAATCTGGCAAAAGGAGAACCGGGGGATGAGTGAACTTACGCTCAAAGAACCTGGTGGAGAATTCCTGCTGTACCAGACTGAGGACGGGCGGGTCAGGCTTGATGTGCGACTGCAGGATGAAACCGTTTGGCTGACGCAGCCGGCGATGGCCGCGTTATTCCAGACCACGCAACAGAATATAAGTCAGCATATTTTAAGTGTTTATGAAGAAGGTGAGCTTGAGAGGACGGGAACTCACAAGAAATTCTTGTCGGTTCGTCAGGAGGGCAAGCGAGAGGTCAAGCGCAGCCTCGATTACTACAGCCTCGATATGATCATTTCCGTGGGGTATCGGGTCAAGAGTCTGATTGCCACCCGTTTTCGCATCTGGGCGACCCAGCGGCTGAGGGAATATATCGTTAAGGGCTTTATCATGGACGATGAGCGGCTGAAAAATCCGCCGGTCAAGGGTTCCGCTGTTCCAGACTACTTCGATGAGATGCTGGCGCGCATCCGCGACATCCGCGCCAGTGAGCGGCGCATGTACTTGCGGGTTCGTGAAATCTTCGCCATGGCGGGCGATTATGATCCCTCTCTGGACGAAACCACCAAGTTCTTCAGCATCATTCAGAACAAGCTTCATTTTGCTGCTACCGGTATGACCGCGGCGGAACTGATCAAGAACAGAGCGGATCACCTGTTGCCTAACATGGGGCTCACCAACTGGAAGTCCGGAGAAGTTTGCAAGACTGATGTCGCCATCGCCAAGAACTATCTCCAAGCCGAGGAAATCGACGGGTTGAACAGGATTGTGGTGATGTGGTTAGATTATGCCGAAGACCAGGCCAAACGGCGCAAGCAGGTATTCATGAATGACTGGGCGCAGAAGCTCGACGAGTTCTTGAGCTTCCATGACCGGCAGGTGCTGCCCGATGCCGGCAAGATGAGTAAAAAGTCGGCCGAAGAGCACGCGAAGGCGGAATACGAACAGTTTGAAACGCGGCGGCGGATACACAAAGAGGCTCTCGGCGAAGTAGAGGGCATCAAGCAACTGGAGGACGTGGCCAGAGAACTGGACCGTTCGGAACAGCGGGAACCCTCTTCGGATAAGGAGGGCTCGGCATGAGCATTCAACACGTCAACGCCATCAGTAATCGGCTGAGCCTGCGCTCGCCACAGAGGGATTCGCTGGAGATCCTGGCCCGTGTGTGTGAGATCGTCTCCCTCGAAAAAAGCGGCGACACTTCGCGGGCTCTCGAAACCATCCGATCTGAGTTCCCGACCGTCGAAGACTTCGAGCGCGATTTCCCTTCGCTGTGCTTTGCCCTTGCCACGGGTGTCGGCAAGACGCGATTGATGGGTGCTTTTATCAGCTACCTGCACCTGAGCGA
>QIHI01000062.1 GCA_003230915.1 Kiritimatiellales bacterium
TCCTTCTCGTTAGCAGCAAAGTTCGAGTCCACCAAGAGCAGCGCCTTGGCGATCAGCGGGCTGACGTACAGGTCATTCAGCTCGCGGCGGAAGTCTCGCCCTTGGGCCTCGACTGCGGCACACACCGGGTCGTAAAGGTCATTTTTTTTGAGCCAGAGACAAAAACGGGCCTGCGGAAAACTTTCAGGAAGTTCTGCAGACTTGAATGCGATACCAAGGAGTGCAAACCGGACGCTATCGCCGGCACCGGCGCCGAGTGTTCCCGCCGCGGCATGCAACCCATGCCCGCGTTTACCGAGGGTGGAGATCTCTTGCAGCAGGTCCCGTACGTCGTTCGGCAACCTCGCTAGGCCCCGGGCACTGGCACCATCCTCAGGAAAGGTGTAGTCCGTCCACAGGAATCGCAGCATCTTCGCTAGGTGGGATTTGCCACTTCCAAAGAAACCGCTGACCCACGCCGCCGGCTGCTCGGGTTGACCCTGACTGCTGACGTAAGAATCGAGGATGCGCACGAGGCCGCGCCGATACTCACCTTCGCATACAAAGTGTTCGATCTCAAAACGCAGCGTGCGGCGCTCATCAATAGTCAGAGCATCGGTCATGGTGGCAACACCATTGTTCAGCAAGGTGATCTTGCTAGGGTCTCTCTGATAGATATCCCGGTTTTTCATGCCTCGTACACTCCTCGGTCTTCCTGCAAGGTGATCGGGACCGCGAGGTAGTTCCATCCGTCCCGCGCATCCAACAGCCGATAGTTGCTGTTCTCGTATTCACCAGGAAAAAACACCACCACACGGCCCCTGATATCCTGCTCGATTGCCTTGATTAACTCTGATACCCGGACAAATCCAAACAGGGAAGCGATGCCATATATGCCAACGACTGAGTTGTCATTTGCTTCCGGAGCCGTCAATACTCCTCTAACACAACCGGCCACATGCTCCAGAAAATCATCCTCCAGTTTGATTTCAAGGTCTTCCGGCGATTCGAAATAGCTATCTCGATACTCCGTATCCGCCATCCATCGTGCAAACACGCTTGTCAGATCGCATTCGAGCCAGCCATGTCCTCTTTCCTCGGTCGCCAGCACAAACAGATCCTTGCGTGCGCGAAGTCGTCGCTCATCCGCTTTGTCATAGACGATGAATATGGCGCGCTCGGCACCGGCCAGATCCTTCTGCCACGGAAGCGCGATGTAATTCTTGTAGCGCTCAGCCAATCTGTCGATGCGTCCCATAGTTCAACTCCCGTTCCTTTTCTGTGAGTAACGCCGGAAATGACACATCGATGATCGTGCCAGATTGTTTAATATTAAGTAGCCCAAGCCGTTTGGCATCAACAGCGGAATCAATGAGCTCATGGGGACTTGCATCCAGGATCACGGCCCAAGGTGTATCGAACAGCAGACGACCCCGCCGCCCAACAGCAAAACCGAGCAGCAATGCGTATGTAGTTGCTGCCGGTGTCGTCTCAATGCATTGCCTAATCTTTCGGCTCCTTCCCCTCAGGTGACCGGACTGAGTCCATGATGACGAAGCGTTGCGTAGCACCTTATCGAGTGTCGCTTCGTTCAAGCGCCCCCCGACTGCATTGGAGAGGGCGTCCTTCATGGATTGTCGCGCAAACTCGTGGCCAAACGGTGTACTAACAACGGCTCGCGCAGTGGCCCGTAAGAGCGGGTCGCGCGAAA
>QIHI01000084.1 GCA_003230915.1 Kiritimatiellales bacterium
AGGAAAGTATCAAATAGGCAGGTTTCCAAGTATCAGGAGGGACTTCCCACTTGAAACTTGAGCCTTGAAACTCCCAAGCATGATCGCCCTCGTCATTTTCGACCTCGACGGTACCCTGTTGGATACCATCGAGGATCTGGGCGACTCGGTGAACGAGGTGCTGCGCGCACGCGGTTGGCCGGAACATCACTATGACGTCTACTGCACGTACATCGGTGATGGCATGGAATTGCTAGTCCGGCGCTCGATGCCCGCCGTCGCCGCTGCGGACGAGGCGCTGGTTGCCGAGGTTCTGGCCGAATACCGTGCCGCCTACGGGCGCAACTGGAATCACAAGAGCCGACCCTATCCCGGCGTCGTCGAACTGTTGGCAACTCTGGCCGAGCGGGGGATCAAGTTCGCCGTGTTGTCCAACAAGCCGCAGGAATTCACCGAGCGATGTGTTGCGCAGTTGCTGCCTGGTGCGCCCTTTGAAAAGGTCTATGGCGACCGCCCGGGCGTGCCGCGCAAACCCGATCCCGGGGCGGCCTTGTCCATCGCCAGCGACCTCGGCATCGATCCATCGCAGACGATGTTCGTCGGCGATACCGATGTCGATATCCGTACCGGAGCAGGCGCCGGGATGCGCGCCATCGGCGTGTTATGGGGCTTCCGCGACGAGGCCGAACTGCGCGCCGCCGGCGCCGAGCACATCGTCTCGACACCCGAAGAGATCGTCTGGTTGTTGGAGTAGCAGCGAAAGAAAGCGGCGAGCTGGCTACTCACTGGCTCACAGAGAATACTGCGGGATGCTCGCTCATCCGCCGCCCTCGAGCGCAGAACGCTACGCTCCGCCGCAGGACGCGGCCTGTGCGGAGCGGCTTACGCCGCTTTCACAGAACAGATGTTCCACCCCCGCCAGATCGGATCCTCATTGCCCAAAAAAGGTACAATTGTACCTTTTTTGGGCAATGAGGATCCGATTTCGGTTCAGTAGGGTTCTCTTTTCTCCAATGGATTGCTCTAATGGATCGTCAGAAGGGCTTCAAGATTCCGTATTTTGGGGCTATGATCGTTATAAGTAAGTCCCAGGGCAGGGCGTTTTTTTAAAAATGTTGATAATATGGTGATTTAGTCTAAATATGTTTAGTGAACTTTACTATCTGGATATTCAAATCAATTGCCAAGCCGCTTCGAATGGTGGCTGGTGCGCTGACTATTGGCCTTTCCGTGGCACCTTCTGGAGCCGTTGAATTCGTCGATTTCATCAACGGGACGTGGGATCACGGTGGGGTGAGTTCGATGGGTTGGGATTCTAATGAGCTTGTCGGAACCTATCTGATGGACGATGGCAATTCGGTGACGATGACGGTGAGTTTCGCCGGAACGGCGGCTCCGACTGCGGACAATCTGTCGATTATCGACGAGACTTTTTTCACCGGGTTCGCTTTTCAGTTGGATCCGGCCACTAGTAGCAACCCGGGTGGATCGTTTCTGAACTACCAGCGGATTGATTTTGAGTTCGCTAATCCGGTCGATATTGAAGAGTTCGTAATTACCGATTTCGACCGCGCGGCTTGGGACGACAGCATTTTCGCCGAAGTCTGGGTCGATGGCACTGGCGTCGGCGCGCTCGGCACTGGCGTGACGGCAGATTACGGTTTTCGGGATCCGACCAACCTCGGGACTGAGACCCAGTTCGGGC
>QIHI01000025.1 GCA_003230915.1 Kiritimatiellales bacterium
CCAAAGGTGATGACGGGGAATTTAATCTTCAGGGAATCACAAGCGAACAACTTTATTCAGCCGTGTTGAGGTGGACCCCGTTGTCCGGCCACTGTTTGGCTGAGTTAAGCTATGGTTTCAGTGCGGTGATTAGTGATAGTCGGTTCTAGTTGGATGTGCAAGGGGGAAGTCGGCTGTAAGGCGGAATCTGAATGGGCGCACCCGTAACGGAGCGTAGCGGAGTGGAGGGTGCGCCCATTCAGATTCCGTGGCTCCAATGGACGCTGTTGATCCTCTCTCCGGGGTCTATGCTATCTTCTTTTGGATTTCTTGTGGATCTGTCAGGCTGTCGTCAGATGGGGTTTCCAGCGCGTAGACCGATGCCGGAGTCTCGTTCCCCAGCGTTTCGTGCGGTCGCCACGTGTTGTATCGATCAAACCATTTCTCCAGTCCAGCACACAGGGCGATTACCGTCGCATGCTCGAAGAGGTAGATCTCTTCGTATTTCACACTCCGCCACAACCGCTCGATGAAAACATTGTCCATCCAGCGTCCTTTGCCATCCATGCTGATTTGAATGTCCAGATCCTTCAAACGACCGATCCATTCCGCAGAAGTAAACTGACAGCCCTGATCGGTGTTGAAAATCGCAGGAACTTTGCCGGTGTTTTGGAGGGCTTTTCCCAAGGCCTCAAGGCACAGTCCCGTTCCCATCGTGTTCGAAACCGCCCAGCCGAGAACTTTGCGCGAATACCAGTCCATTACCGCGCACAGATAGGCGCTTCCACCCGGCATTGGCACGTAGGTGATGTCGGTGCACCAAACCTGATCAGGACGTTCCACCGCAAGGTTCCGCAGCAAATAGGGATACTTACGATGGCCGTCATCGGGGATACTGGTGCGCGGCTTGCAATAGATCGCTTCAATCCCCATCTCCCGGCGCAGCCGCTGGACTTTTTTGCGATTGATCGCGATCCCGTGGTCACGCTCCAGAATCGTCACCAGCCTGCGGCTGCCCAGACACGGATCGATCAAGTAGGTTTCGTCGAGAATGCGTTTGATACGGAGATCTTCTTCGTTTTCGGGAACGCGCCGGTAGTCGACCGACGAGCGGGCGATCCCCAATAGTTCACACTGTTTTCTCATGCTGATGTCGGGATTGGATTTTTCCACCAACTCGATACGGTCCCTCATAGACCGAGTTGTTTGGACTTTTTCCGCAGAAAATCGATTTCAACAGCTTGCTGTCCGATTTTCGCATGAAGGCTTTCACGCTGCTGCTCAAAGTCCTCCGCGTCGGCTTTCTTCCGGCCTCTGCCGAAAGCGCCCGGTGCGCTCTCAAGCATCTGTTTTTTCCACTCGGAGACTTGGACCGGATGAATCTCGAATTCTTTCGCGATCTCCTGAATCGTTCGTGCGTTCTTCAACGCTTCAATGGCGACCCGAGCTTTAAACTCAGGTTCGTGTCTTCTTCTTTTGGCTTTCATTTTCGGTGGTATTGGTTCGGTTGGTTTGCCGCACCCGTCCACCACGATCATAACTTAGCCACTGGCCCGAATCCCGGGGTCCACCTCAATTCATCGGATATAATCCTGAAAGGATTCATTGTTTTTGTGCTCGGATGGGGAGGATGCCCGCAAGTTTTTTGTGGTTAAA
>QIHI01000113.1 GCA_003230915.1 Kiritimatiellales bacterium
ATATAATTGGGCTTGGCTTTGGTGGCGGCGGCTTGCACGGCCGAGATGATCAAGTCGGCGATGAGGTTTCCTGAACCGCCGCTTTGGGGTTGATAAACAATTTTCTGGTCGGTTTCCCAGAGCGTTTCACCGGTGCGGCCATCCTTTAAAACATAGTTGAACTCCACGGTGACGGCAGTGGCCAGTACCGCATACTGAGCATCCCATCGCTCAACCGAAACATAGAGGACCGAGTCGGCTCCGAACAATGCAGCGAGCCGCGTAGGGTCGGCGTTGTGCACCATGTCGGCATCGGCTAGGCCATCTTCTTCCATGACCCGTTTGACCATGTGAACAGGGAAAACGTAGTAGCCTCGTTCGGCGACAGGTTGCGAAATGGCAGAGAGAAAATAGTCGGAGGCGTCGATATCGACACTATTGTTGACCACCGGGACAATCAGGATCGAGCGGGGATCGGCGGAACGGAAGGCGGAATAATCATAGCCTGAGTCGACGGGCGGCATGACGCATCCGGAGAGCAAAGCTGCGCCGACGGCCAGCAGGAGTAGGTGCTTCATTTTGAACTCCTTTTTTCCGCAATTTGTGCGGTTTGAATCATGCTGTCCATAAATACGGCGGATTCCGGCCAGAGCGCTTTTTCCTTGGTGTAGTATTTAATCGCCAGCACGTTTTCACCGCGCCGCATCAGTAGGAACCCATATTCGGCGTAGAGGCCGGGTGCCATGGGCTTCGCCCGCGGGTTTTTACGGCCTTCGTATTCGGTAATCAAGGCGGTCAGATCGACATATAGCTCCTCGTCGTCCTTCGGGTGTTTATAGTTTTCGTAAAGCCATTGGTCGTAGTCACCCCACTCATACAAAGAAGACGAGGTGCATCCGCAAAGTAGACCGAGCAGAAGAAGAAGTGAGATTCGCGCCATGTTTTTTTAAAGTTGGAGGGAGAGTACTTTAGTGGTGGAGCCACTGAGGAATATAGTTTCGGAGTGGAGTACTTTTCCGCTGGCGGACTTCACCTCGACGAGGTGGGTTCCGCTCTCGACGAGCAAAACGGTTTTCTTGCCGTCCCACTGATTCGCCAACCCCATTTCCAGACCATCCACATATAACATCGCGCCTGAAGGCGCGCCGCTTATGCCGATCGCAGGGCGGTTGTCCTTCTGTTCAATCTGGGCGGCATCGGGATAACTGCACCCCTGAAGCAAGGCGGCGGACAATATGATTAAACCTACACATAAGCGTTTCATGATCTACTCCTTGGATTCGGCAACAAACAGACTTTCGAGATGGGTTCCTGTAAAGTCGCCTTCGAGGATTTTGGCGATCGACCCCTCGTTGGCTTCGCTCGTTCCAAAGGTTGAAACCACCTCAATCTTTCCAACCTCGCTGGCTGGAAGTTCAATCCCGAACCCGGACTGCTTGCTCTTGATCTTTTCCGCTCGTTTCATCACGGCAAAGACCTCGCCGGATTTAATGCCTTGGTGCGTGCCGCCGCTGATGAAAACTTGCTGTCCGTCGATTT
>QIHI01000019.1 GCA_003230915.1 Kiritimatiellales bacterium
CACCGCGACATGGGGCCTCTCTCGCGCTATCTGGGTTCGGATATTCCCGAGCCACAGTTGTGGCAAGACCCCGTTCCCGCAGTGGATCACCCATTGATCGGGGAGCAGGAAATTGCTGCTTTGAAAGGGCAAATCCTAGCCTCGGAATTGTCCATCTCCGAGTTGGTTTCAACTGCTTGGGCATCGGCTTCAAGCTTTCGCGGTAGCGACAATCGCGGCGGTGCCAATGGCGCCCGCATCCGCCTCGCCCCGCAGAAGGACTGGGAGGTTAATAACCCGCAACAACTGGCGAAGGTCTTGCCAGTATTCGAGCAGATTCAGCAGGACTTCAACGGCGCACAGACCGATGGCAAAAAGGTCTCGCTCGCCGATTTGATCGTGCTGGGTGGTTGTGCCGCCGTTGAGGAAGCAGCCAAAAAGGCGGGGTATGAAGTCGCGGTCTCGTTTTCTCCGGGACGCACTGATACATCGCAGGAGATGACCGACATCGATTCCCTCGCCGTCCTCGAACCGAAGGCGGATGGATTTCGCAACTTCTTAGGTCAGGAGCTCGACAGGCCGGCGCCAGAGATGCTGGTCGACCGCGCACAGTTGCTCACGCTCACTGCACCAGAGATGACCGTGCTCATCGGCGGAATGCGCGTCCTGAATACGAACGTCGGTTCCCCCGGGTTCGGTGTCTTTACCGAGCGACCTGAAACCTTGACCAATGATTTCTTCGTGAACTTACTCGACATGGATACCGAGTGGAAGAAGTCGCCCAAGTGCGAGCACTTTTTCGAAGGACGTGACCGCAAGACTGGCGCCGTCAAATGGACTGCCACATCCGTCGATCTGGTGTTCGGTTCGAACTCGCAACTTCGAGCCATCGCGGAAATGTATGCCAGTGCCGACGCACAGCAGAAGTTTGCCAATGACTTCGTGGCGGTCTGGAACAAAGTGATGAACCTTGATCGCTTCGACCTTGCCGACTGATCTCAGACGAGGGTCAGAGCTTACGCATGATTTTCAAAAGAAATGATGGTGGCGGCTCTGCTCATGGAAATCACCGACTGAAAAATCGGTAAGAATCTGACGCTTTTGGCAAGGCGGCGTAGGCCGGGTTGTCTACCCGGCTCCGGGGGAGGCGGAGCGAGGTTGCGGTGTTTTTTTTGGATTCGTGGAGCGCAGACTTGCCGTCTGCTGAGGGGCGTTCGAAAATAGGGAGGGGACTCTCTCTATTGCCCAAAAAAGGAACAATCGTGCAGATTTTGGGCCATAGGGTGGCGGCGGCGTGGTTCGGATCGGGGATATGAAAAGCACTTCGCCCGGGATTCAGCGGAGGGTTCCCTCTGTATTCTCTCGTCGTAGGGCGAAAATTGGCTGCAAATTCAATAATTTCAACGATTATCGCGATATTATCGCTTGCTTAGTCGCTTAATGTTTTCTAACTATTTATAGTTCTTAATAAAATCACCGATTGATTATGGCCTTAGCAACTGAGCAGGATTCTAATATTTATTTAAGTTCGCGGGAAGCGCGGATTGATTTTGAGTGTAGCGGGTGTGGTGGGCGTTTATCGGTGAAGTCGTCGAAGGTCGGGAGTCGGGGACCGTTTTGTGGCGGTGCGGTGCAGTCCAGCCATTCCCGAAGCCAGACTTTGGCGGTTACGGCGACGACGACGACGACGGCAACCTCGACTGGCGCTGCGAATCGAGGATTTCAGGCCAACCGGATTATCACACCGTCGTCAGGGCATGGCGCGGATAGTAGTTGGCGGCAGCGTTACGGTCGGCAGAAGCGCAGGTGGATGCGGCGCCGCTGGTTGGAGAAGCGTATCGAGCGTTTCGGTGAGGCATTATTGGTCAAACGCGGGCGGTTGGTTGTTGTGGTGGTGTTTGGGATGATCGGCGCAGGCTTGTTGGCCTTCGGTCTGATCGCTAGCAGATAGCCCGGACACGGATTGGGGGAGGTCGAGGATGGGGGCGATTCCTGCCTTCGCATTTCGACCACAACATACCGGCGCCGTCGCCGGGGGAAACGGGGGGCGTTGTGACGAAGCCGTCACCGCCTAGTGGTCGAACAAACCTAAAGTGTCGGATTAAAATCAAACCGCAGATTACGCGGATTAACACCGATTTATTGGAGGCTTTCGCAGCCTTTTTTCAAATTCGCGTTCATCTGCGTAATCTGCG